>JADFPD010000128.1 GCA_022562475.1 Chloroflexota bacterium
CACCAACAAACGCAGCAGCACCCTGGATACCACAGCCGATGCCGGTAGCGCCCTGCTCCGGCGGTTGGCCGGAAACGCCGATGTCTTGCTGGAGACCTTCCAGCCGGGATACCTGGACTCCCTGGGGCTGGGCTACGGGCGCCTGAGCGACGGCAATTCCGGGCTGATCTACGCGTCTCTGACGCCCTTTGGGCAGACCGGGCCCTACCGGGACTACCGGGGCAGCGACCTGGTCGGCTTCGCCATGGGCGGTTACATGTACGTCACCGGATGGCCTGAAACCCCGCCCAATAAACTCTGGGGCCTCCAGGCCTTTCACACCACCTCCAACCGGGGATTCATCGGCATCCTGATCGCCCTCTACCACCGTCTGGCCACCGGGCAGGGGCAGCATCTGGACGTGTCCATGCAAGAAGCCGTGGCCACCACCACCGAGCACGTGAACACCACCTACAACTACACCGGAGACAACGCCGTGCGCTGCGGGTTCCGCCACGGCGGCCAGTTCGTGGCGACCTGGCAGTGCCGAGACGGCTTCGTCAGCATCACCACCAACACCCAAAAGGCGTGGGACGACCTGCGGGCGTGGATGGACCGCGAAGGCATGGCCGGCGACTTGATGGACGAGAGATACAACGACCGGTTCATACTGCGCGGGGAGCATGGCTCTCACATCGAGGGACTGATCGAGGCTTGGACGCTGACCCATACTCGCCAAGAGATAACCGAGTGGGGACAGGCCAATCACCATCCCTGGGGCCCGGTGACGACGGCCGCCGAACTTTTGGACAACGAGCAGCTCTGGGACCGCGGCTTCTATCAAGAAGTGTCTGACGGGGAAAGCGGTCTTACGATGGTGTACCCAGGAGCGCCGTACAGATCGTCCGAAACCGGTTGGAGACTGGCATCGCTTGCGCCTAATGTTGGCGAGCACAACAAACAGGTCTATTGCGATGAGCTGGGGCTGTCGGTAGGGGAACTACAGGAACTGACCGCGTCAGGAACGGTCTGAGATGGCCGATACCGGGGTGCTGGCGCTGCAAGGCATCCGGGTCTTGGACTTTACCTGGATACATGCCGGTCCCTCGGCCACGAGGATACTCTCCGACCAGGGGGCCCAGGTGATCAAAGTGGAGTCCAACCAGGCCCTTTCCGTGGTGGGCGGTCCGGCGTCCAATACCGCCCGGGGGTTGGGCCAGCGGCATAACTGGAACGCCGGAAAATTGTCCATCTCTTTGAATATGAAGACCGGCGCAGGCCAGGAACTGGCCCGGCGTCTGGTGGCCGTGTCCGACGTGGTTGCGGAGAATTTCAGTGGCCGGGTGATGCCGGGCTGGGGACTGGACTTCCAGAATATCCGCGAAATCAGGCCCGACATCATCATGCTGAGCATGTCCGGGTTCGGGCGCACCGGACCCTGGAAGGACCGTGTCAGTTACGGACAGACCCTCCAAGCCTGGTCCGGGTTCACCGATCTGACCGGGTTTCCCGAAACGAAGCCCAGCGGACCGGCCAGCGCTTATAGCGACGCGGTGGCCGGTATGGCCGGGGCCCAGGCGGTCTTATTGGCGCTGATTCAAAGGGCGCGCACCGGCCGAGGCCAATGGATCGACATCTCTCAGATGGAGGCGTTGTCCGCGTTATTGGGCCCCCTGGCCTTAGAGTTGAGCGCCAAAAAGACCGACGTCCAGCGCACGGGCAACCGGCTGCGCCACGGCGGCGGAGCTCCCCACGGGGCCTACCGTTGCCAGGGCGAGGACCGCTGGTTGGCAATCACGGTGTTCACCGATAACGAATGGGAGGCCTTTACCGGCGCGATCGGATCTCCAAGCTGGGCCTCAGACCGGCGGTTCTCAACTGCCGACCTGCGTCTACGCCACGCAGATGACCTAGACAAGCTGGTCGAGTCTTGGACGGCGGAACAGAACGCGGAAGAAGCGATGCACCTACTCCAGGCGGCGGGCGTCGCGGCCGGGGTGGTCCAGACCGGCCAAGATATGGCCGAGAACGACCCCCATCTGCGGGAGCGAGTACTCTTCCAGAAGGTCCCGGACGCGGCCGGGACGCTACGGACCATCGAAAGAGCGCCCTACAAGTTGTCCCGCACGCCGGGCGCGGTAAACAAAGGCGCCCCGGAGTTCGGCGCGGACCAAGACTTCGTCCTCAGCGAGATATTGGGCGTTGATGATGACGAACTGGCGGAGATGGCCATCGCCGGGGCGTTCGATTAACGCGGTCCGTGATCACCTCCGAGATTGTCAAATAGGGGTTCAGAAGCGATAATACGGCTCGTTTTCCCAGGGCCATGCCCGGGGCCCGGCCCAAAGGGAACAGAGGAGAAACGATGGAGACCAGTCTTAGGGGTAAATACGCCATCGCCGGTATCGGCGAGACCGAGTACAGCCGCGGCTCAGGCCGCACTACCAGGGCCATGGGCGCGATGGCCATCCGGCGGGCCATGGACGATGCGGGGCTGAACTCCCAGGATGTGGACGGGATGTTGAGCTACCACGGCGGGGATTCGACGCCGTCAACGTCCATCATGTACGACCTGGGTCTAAGGCCCAACTTCTATATGGACTGCTCCGGCGGCGGCTCCAGCACGGAGGCGCTGATCGGCTTGGCCATGGGCGCAATCGAAGCCGGTATGTGCGACACCGTGGCCATATTCAGGTCCATGAACGGATATTCGAGTATCCGCATCGGCGGTACCGGCGCCAGGGCCGCCTCCGGTATCTCCGGCCTGGACCTGATGAAGCGGCCCTACGGCTTGATCAGCGCCGTCCAAAACTTCGCTTTCAACTTTACCAAGCACATGTCCGAATACGGGGTGAAGAGCGAGGACCTGGCGCACATCAAGGTGGCCCACAGCAACCATGCCAGCAACAACCCCAAAGCGCTGATGAAACAGAGGGTCACGGTGCAAGACGTGATGGATTCCCGATGGATCATCCGTCCCGTGGCCCATCTGTTGGACTGCTGCTTGGAGACCGACAACGCCACCTGCGTGATCGTCACCTCCGCCGAACGGGCCAAGGACCTGCGCCAGAAACCGGTCTATGTCCTTGGAGTTCAGGGCCGGGGCACCAAACCTGGCGGCGATTTCCACGTTCAGCACGGCAACTTGGGCCGCGTGGCGGGCCACTACGTTGGCCCCCGGATCTTTGAGTTGGCGGGGGTTAAGCACGAGGACATCGATGTCACCGGCTGCTACGACGCTTTCACCTACACGGTCCTGCTTCAATTCGAGGCTTACGGCTGGTGCAAGCCGGGCGAAGGCAAGGACTATGTGACCAGCGGCGTCATCAACCTGGGCGGGAAGCGGCCCAACAACACCAGCGGAGGCCACCTCTGCGAGGCCTACACCCACGGCATGAATATGGTCATTGAGAACGTGCGCCAACTACGGGGCACCGTTGACGACTACTGTCCCAACGCCGCCGCCGGAGAGCACAACTACGACTATTCCGAGGGCGGCTGCCGGCAGGTGAAGGACGCTGAGACCAGTATGAATATGGGATGGGGCACCCCGGCCGTGGGCAGCGCCCTCATCATGAGGAGGTAACGACATGGCCGTATATGAATACCGGGGCCAACGTTTGGACATCCCCGACAACGACAGCGAGTACCGCGGCTACTTCGAGGCCGCCGGTGAGCACAGGTTGGTGGTCAAAAAGTGCCGGGCCTGTGGACTATTGCGCGGAGAACCGGGACCGGGCTGCCCTTGGTGTCCTTCCCTGGAATGGGACTGGCAAGAGGTGAGTGGCAAGGGGACTATCTACAGCTATCAGATCGTTGCGCACACTGTCATTCCCGCCTTCCGCGATATGGCGCCCTTCGCCATCGTGTTGGTTGAACTGGACGAGCAAGCCGGCCAACCCACGGCCGACGACGGTCTTCGCATCACCGCCAATCTGGTTGACGGCGACCTGAAGCCGGAGAAAGAGGAGAACGTGGCCATCGGCAATCGGGTGGAGGTGATCTTCGATGACGAGCCAGACGGCATCAGCATCCCCCAGTTCAAGTTGTCGGGTGAGCCGCCCAAGGGCGAGACCTGGCAACATTCTGTCTAACGCAATACTTGCCGTCTGAGGATACTCTAAGGCGCGATCGGAATAAGAACCGTGAACGACGACCCGGCGCCGATCTGACTTTCGACCGTGATTGAACCGTTATGCTTATCGATGATCTCTTGGCAGATGGCAAGCCCAAGACCGGTCCCGTGAGATTTGGCCGTAAACAAGGGCTCGAATATCTTCTCGAGGTAGTCCGGACCGATACCGCATCCGGTGTCCGAAATCACGATCTTAACGCACGGTTCTTGTCTTTGCGCATCGATTGAAAGCCGGCCATCAGAATGCATCGAGTCTTGGGCATTGGCGAAAAGATTTTGGAATACCCGAGTTAACTGAGATGCCTCCCCTAAGACCGGAGGAAGACCGGCATCGATGTTTAGCGACAACGATATGCCTGGCTTCAGGGACAAACTGTCCAAGGAATCTTGAACGACGTCGTGAATTTGCAACTCAGACAATACCAAGTCTTTGGATGCGCCGAATGCCAGCAGATTTGTAATCACATCATTCGCGTTGGTTACCTCTCGTTCGATGACGTCGATCCACTTGGAAATCTCATCGATGCTCTGATCGGACGAGTTGTTTTGGCTCCTTCTCTTTAGGAGATAAGCAGCATTTTTTATGGCGCCCAGCGGGTTCCGAAGGTCATGGGCGACGCCACCCGATAACTGCCCAATCATGGCGAGCTTTTCCGATCTTGACGCCAGTTCTCTTGCGGCCTCGAGTTCCTGAGTTCGAAGTTCCACCCGGTCTTCCAGGGTCTGGTTTGATTGAAGTATCTGCCATTCAAGAAAAGACCGTTCGATGGAATATCTAATCGTTCTGACCAGTACTGACCGGTCCACTCCCCCCTTTTGCAAATAATCTTGAGCTCCGGCTTTAACCGCCGCCAGCCCGGTGACATTGTCATTCAGCCCAGTTAGCACGATCACCGGGGCCATCGGCGCCTGATCGTGGAGATTCTCGAATGTGGCCAGACCGTCTGAGTCGGGCAGATTTAGGTCGAGCAATACGACGTCGAACGATTCTTCCCGTAATAATTCGATCCCAGAGTCCAGCCTTTCAGCGACTACAAGGTCGAATTTTTCATCGTCGATGGGAGCCAGATACTCCATTATCAGCCGGGCGTCTCCGGGGTTATCCTCGATCAATAGGATTTTTAACGACGTTGGTGGCCCATGTGGCTCAATCTCAGTACCCATGAATAAACGCCGCGGGCAGTTTGACGAAATTGAACCAAAATTCGTCTATTGAACGGACCAACCTGGTGAATTCGCCGAAATCTATCGGCTTGGTGAGGTAGGCGCTCGCGTGCAGCCTATAGGCTTCCAGAATGTCGGCTTGGGCGTCGGACGCAGTAAAGATTAAGACCGGGATCATGCTCAGTTCATCATCAGCCTTTAGTTCGGCCAGAACTTCGTGCCCCGTTTTTTTGGGCATGTTCAAGTCAAGTATTATCAAGTCGGGGAGCAAACGATCAGGGTTTTGCCGTTCTCGATTGAGGTGGTCCATAACTTGTTGGCCGTCGCTTAGCACGGTGATGTGGTGCTTCACCGTGGCGTCCTTGAATCCTTCCACGGTCAGCTTCGCGTCTGCCATATTGTCCTCGGCCAAAAGAATCTCAATCGGTCTGGTATTCATGCTCACCAATCCTAACCCCTTCAGTCCTATCCACATTGATCTCCTGTAATTTCTTTCCCGGCAGCGTGAAATAGAAGGTGCTCCCTTTATCGGGCTCGGACTCCACCCAGATGCGGCCGCCGTGGCGTTCGACCACCTTCTTGCAGATGGCAAGACCGATGCCTGTTCCGTCGTACTCATCCTTGCCGTGAAGACGTTGGAAGATCAGAAAGATCCGGTCTGCGTATTGCATCTCGATCCCTATCCCGTTATCGCTGAACGAGAAGAGCCAATCTTCTCCGCTCTGCACTGCGGAAACATGTATCCGTGGAATCTCGTCCCCGATGTATTTGATGGCGTTGCCGATCAGGTTTTGGAAAACGGAGACAAGTTGGGAGTTATCGCCCATCACGGTCGGCAAGGCATCACTGGTGATCGCAGCATTGCTCTCCTGGATGCTCACCGAGAGGTTGGCGATCGCCTCGTTCAGGACCTCCGAGCAATCCGTGGAATCAAAGGGCGTACCTTGCGTGGTCAACCTCGAGTACGCCAGCAGGTCCCTGATCTGAGTTTGCATTCTCTTTGCACCATCAACGGCGTATCCGATGAATTCTTGTGCGTCCGAATCCAGTTTGTCCTTGTACCGGCTTTCCAATAACTGCATGTAACTGGACACCATCCTCAACGGCTCTTGGAGGTCGTGTGACGCGATATTGGCGAACTGCTCCAGTTCTCGATTGGAACGGGATAAAGCATCCGCCAGCAATTGCAATTCTTGGTTTGCTGATTCGGACTCGTCGTGGAGAATCGAGTTTTCCACCAGCACGCCAAGCCTCTCCACGACAAAGTCCAAGATGTCTACCACCTCAGCGCTGAAATGACTCTTGTTGTGGGAAATCACGGTTACCAAGCCCAATGTCCGGTCACGGGCCAACACCGGCAGAAAAACCAAAGACTGCATTCCCATATCGACCAGAAATTGGGACGCGGCGGGATGAGAAGCGTAGTCGTCAGTTACAAATGTCTTGCCCTCGGTGTACGTTTTGGCGCTGATAGTCAGGTCCGCAGATAGCACGGGCATGGGCTGGTAAATCCCCAAAGCCGGGCCGGCCGCGGCCACAAGGTGAAGGCCGGGCTCATTCGCTTTGGCTACCCTGAATGTTGCCAAGTCGGCGCCCGTGAGGAGTATCAGTTTTTCCAGCGCCGCTTCGGCTTTGCCGCTGAAATCTCCGGTCTCGCTGAATATCTGAGAGATTAGGTAGTGGCTTTCCAATACTTGATTCGACAATGCGAGTTCCCGGCTCTGGTTTTCCAACTCCGCTTCTGCTATCTGGCGGGACGCAACTTCGTTTTGCAATGAGGAATTTCTAAAAGCGAGATCGTCGATGGTCGTCAATATCCGTTCGGCCATCGAATTGAACGCATTGCCGAGGGCGCCGATCTCATTGTTGGGTGCGATGTCCACCCTTCTTTCCAGATCGCCTTCGGCCAGGTCTTCAGCGGCGTCAACCAGCCTTTTGATCGGCGTAACGATGATCCGAATGGCCAGTAGGGATAATAGCCCGGCAACGAACAGCGCGCAGATCATGAGAATTAAGACGGTGAGGATGGTGCGTTGGGTTAGAGCCATCGCTTCCGAAGCGGGTTTCTCTGTGATCAAGAAAAAGCGTTGGTCTCCAACGGTGAGTTCTTGACTCGCGACCACCGCGGAATTCCCTTCCACTCCCGTGGCAAACCCGTCCCGGTCCGGTGGATCAAATACCGTGCCTCGGAGCACCAGCGAAACATTACTGTGCGCCACCACCCTGTTGCGGTCGTCCACCACATAGGCGCTCCCGGTTTCCCCAACTCCGATCTGTCCGATCAATTCCCAGACCACTTTCAGCCTCAATACCCCCACCAGATAGCCCACCGTCAGGCTGCCGGCGTCGCTGAAGAACATCGCGGCCGCGCCGCCGCCGTGGGCCTCGAGGGTGTCGACCGCGATGTCGAGCGCGGCAACGCCCGAGCCGCCGACGCCGTTACCGGCGTTGACCACCAGGGTGCCGGCGATGAGGTTGACGGTGTTGTTGGCTGCTGCTTCGCCGATCGCGCCGTCCGCGTTCAGCGTCACCGTGCCGGTGCCAGCGTCGATGGCGCCGTCGCCCAGCGTGATCCCGCCGGCCACGGCGGTCAGCGATAGCGCCTGGTTGCCAGTCGAATCGAAGTTGGTGACGGTGACGTTGCCCACCGTGGCGGTCAAATCGATGGCGAGCCCCGCGCCGCCGATGACATTGTCGATGGACAGGTCCGTGGCGTCGGAGGTCGCGGCGAACGTCAGGTTGACGACGTTGGTGAGCGCGTAAGTGTTGGCGCCCGAGGTCGGGTCGAGCGAGACGCCGAGCGAGGTCAGGCTGGTGGCGCCGTCGTGGTCGATGAAGACCGAGCCGCCGGCCTCGATGGTCAGGTCCGTGACGTTGGCGATGTCGACCGGGTCGCCGCTCGAGCCGATGAAGGTCCCGGCGCTCCGAGACAGCGGGCGGCTGGGGG
>JADFPD010000129.1 GCA_022562475.1 Chloroflexota bacterium
GGTGGCTCGGCGCCCGGTTCCGGAGCAAGTTCCACCAGCGGGTCTAGGGCATCACAAATACAGAATTTCAGGTTGGAAAGTTTTACCGTCCCTGTTGGCACGACGGTGACCTGGACGAACCTTGATGGCGTCTCTCACACCTCGACCTCAGGGGTCCCGCCAAATTTTGACGGTGTATTCGACGCTCCGAGACTGAGTAAGAACGGTACATTCAGCTATACGTTTAACAGCCCAGGCACGTTTCCTTACTGGTGTCGCGTTCATCCCTCCATGACGGCGGTTATCACCGTCCAGTAGCATGGCAATCACAACCGCGCCGCCTCTTCCGTGTATACTTCGGCCGGGTTTGCGAGGGTGGCCTTCCGGTAAACTGGGGCCACAATATTAGTTCGCCGAGGTGTTGGCATGTTCGTGCGTATCTATACTGGCGATGATGGCCAGTCCCACCTGGAAGAGATGGACGCTCCCACCGAGCCCGTGCATCGGATCGCCACCAAGCCGGGCGAGGACCTGGTCTTCCGCAGGTCCCCCGAGAACAGCTTCAGCGACTGGCACAATCCTTCCCGCCGTCAGTACCTGTTTGTCCTAGACGGCCAGATGGAAGTCTCGGTGAAAGACGGCACAACCCTTCTTTTCAGTCCGGGGGACGTGCTATTGGCTGAGGACATGACCGGCCAAGGCCACGTCACCAAATCAGTGGGCGGTCCCTACACCTCCGTTTCCATGGGAATACCCGACTAGGGAGATTGCCCGATCAACGTTGATTTAGACGCTGGATTCGCGGTTGACAGTGGCAGACTGCTATTTATAATGACCATTAAATGCCCCCGGCATTATCACGAAAATTCTTACTGAGAAGGCGATTTAACAGATGATTACCAAGTTTGACAGCATGTACGCCGGTCACGTAGACATGACCGATGTCGGCTACGGCGGCACGGCGGTGAACGACCGGGTGTTCGACAACGAACACTTGATGACTGTTTTCAGCAAGGCCGAAGCCATCGCGAAGACCCTTGACGAAAACGGGTACAACACGATGTGGATGGCCGAGCACCACTTCCAGCCGGAAGGCTACGAGTGCATCCCCAACCTGATCATGCTCAACGTCCACCTGGCCCACCTGACCAAGAACATCAAGTTTGGCTGCGGCTTCAACATCGCCCCCATGTGGCACCCCCTCCGTTTGGCTGAGGACTACGCCACCGCCGACATCCTGACCAATGGCCGCGTGATCTTCGGCGTCGGACGCGGCTACCACACCCGCGAGGTCGAAACATTTGGCTCTCCCTTGACCGATCAGGACGCCAACCGCGAGAAGTTCGAAGAAGCGGTGGAGATCATCTTCAAAGCGTTCAACAACGAGTCCTTCTCTCACCAGGGGAAGTACTACACCCTGCCTCCCGAAGTGCCTTACCGGGGCTACATCCTCAAGGAGCTGACGCTGGTCCCCCGGCCCAAGAACCTGCCGGTTGAGTGCTGGCAGCCGATCCAAGGCGGCACCCAACGGGCCCTGGACTTCATGGTCAAGTATGGGATCAAAGGGATACTGGGCGGCGGCGTCGCCGAGGGCGGCGTGATGGACAGCATCATCTACGGCTACCGCGACGCCCTGGTGCGGGCTGGCAAGACCGACGCCCTACCCGGCGAGGGCCTGAGCGTCGGCTTCCACTTCCACATCGCCCCTTCGGTGGAACAGGCCATGGACGAAGCCCAGGGATTCTACGAAGAGAACCTGAAGATGTTTGGGCCGCTGCGCCTGCACCGGGGCATGACCGACGAACAGATAGAGATAATCGGAGACCCCCGGCGTGCGCCCACCGCTGATCTTCCCACCATTCAGGACGCCGTCGAGACCCAGGCGTTCCTAGCCGGACCGCCGGACCGGATCATCGAGCAACTGAAGTCTGTTGAGAAGAATTATCCCGGACTGGAGAGCGTCGGCGTGAGCCATCCAGTGGGCACTCCCCAGAGCGTGATCACCGAGCAACTGGAATGGTTCGGAAAAGAGGTGATGCCCGCCTTCAAAGGCAAGGTGGGGGCCACCGCTTAAAGTGGCGCGCCGCTCTCACAATTCGACTGCAACAAAAACGCCGGCGGAGGAACCCTCCGCCGCCGTTTTCTTTTTCCAAGCCCTGTCCGCCTCTGTCATTCTGAGGCGTCAGCCGGTTATTCTGAGCCGCCCCCCGCCCTCTGTCATTCTGAGGCGTCAGCCGAAGAATCTCGTTGCCAGCGGGTCGGCCCAGCGGTCGGGCAAAGAGACCGTTCGCCATACTCAGGGTCACGGATGCGGCAGAGCCTAAAGGCCTCAACCCGCGTTGACAGCAAAACGCCCCCCAGCTTACACTCGAATCAACCTGGCACCCGAATATTTGTGAGCAAGAATGGTTTCCTCCGACGCCGTTAATCTTGGCGACGCCATCGACCTGATGTTCGAGACCGGTTGGACCGACGGCCTGCCCGTGGTCCCGCCCACCGAAGACCGGGTCAAGCTATTCGTCGATTACACCCGACGGGACGCCGGCGAGGTCATCGCCGAACTTCCACCGCTGGGCGGCAAGGCGACCGTGGAACGCATCGCCGTTAACGCCGTCATGGCCGGTTGCCTGCCGGAACACATGCCGGTGATCATCACGGCGATCCAGGCCATGATGGACGACCGCTTCAACCTGCGCGGAGTGATGTGCTCCACCGGCATCCACACACCCTTGGTCATCGTCAGCGGTCCCATAGTGAAGGAACTGGACATCAACGGCGGCTACAACTGCTTCGGCGCGGGATGGCGGGCCAACGCCACCATCGGACGCGCCGTGAAGCTGGTCCTGGTCAACCTGGGCGGGGCCATCCCCGGCGAGACCAACAAAGCGACGTTCGGTCATCCCGGCGCCTACACCTACTGCGTGGCCGAGGACCAGGACGTCAACCCTTGGGAGCCGCTGCACACCGACACGGGGCTGGAAGCCACAGATAGCGCGGTCACGGTCTTCCCCGCCGAGGCTCCCCACAACATCATGTACCACGCCAATGACCCCCGGGATTTCCTGACCGTCCTGGCCGACACCATGTGCACACTTGGCAACGTCCAGATGTACGTCATGGGCGACACCTTCGTGGTCATCGGCCCGGAACACGCCCGCTTCCTCAGCGACGGTGGGTGGCGCAAGCGGGACATACGGCAGTTCCTTTTCGAGCATGCCAGGAAGCCGGTCCGGGAGTTGCGGCACGGCGGCCCGCCCCAGGGCGACGCAGACCGCGGGCATTTCTGGCCCCGGTTCGTGGACCCCAATGACGACGACCAGATGGTGCCGGTGGTCCGCGCCCCCGACCGGATCCACATCATGGTGGCCGGAGGCCGCGGCGGCCCCCATTCGGTCTATCTTCCCGGCTGGGGCTCCCGCCGGGTAACCCAAAAGATCGAGATGCCCTAAAGGCTCGTCCTCCAAGGAGAGATCATGGCTATCGCACCAGCAGCAGACCTGAAGGCCCGCTTGAATGACATGGGCCTGCTATCGCCCATCGACCCCGACGCCTACTCGCGCTGGAGCCCGGCCCCCCGGCTGGAGACCATCCACGGAAAGGTCGGTGGCTTCTTGGGCAACCGCAAGGCCAACGCCAGCCTGTTGCTCCAGGGCGTAAGAGAACTGCTGGACAAGGACTTCGAGTTGAGGGAGGGGATAGCCACAGACAAATACGTTTACTCCCGCCCCGCCGCCGACGATATCATCGACGACCTGGCCTCCCGGTGCGATTTCGTGGTGACCGCCATCGCGGATTGAGGGTCCTGCACCGCGTGCAGTGTGCACGACGCCATGGCCCTGGAGAACCGGGGAATCCCCACGATAGTCATCTGTACCGAGCCGTTCTTGAACTCGGCCTACCGTCACGCCAGCGTCTTCGGCCGGAAAGGGTTCCAGCCTCTGGGCATACCCCATCCCCTGGGAGGGATAACCCCCGAAGCGGTGTCCCAACGAGCTGCGGAACTGCATCAGCAGATAATCAACGCCTTGACCACCGGCGAATAGACCGAATCGCAGGCGGCGGGCGGCGATACGCCCGCTTGATCACAGGAGAGACCAATGGTCCGAGTAGGCGCGGGGACCCACGTTTATGAGCAGGTGGAAAGCTGGGAGAAGCTGCCGGATGGTTGGGAGTTGGGCCAGACGGCAATCGTCACCGATTCCCAAGACCGGGTCTATCTCTTCAACCGGGGCGACCACCCGCTGATCGTCTTGGACCGCGACGGTAATTTCCTGGACTCCTGGGGCGAAGGCCAATTGCCCGACGCCCACGGCATGTTCATCGACGGCGACGACAACCTCTACATGCCGGTCAAGAACAGCCACGTGGTTTTGAAGTACCGGCCCAACGGCGATCTGCTGATGACCCTCGGCGAGTGGGACAAGCCCTCGGACACCGGCTGGCCCGGTGACTACAGCGAGCCGGCGAAACAGGCGGCCGGCCCTTTCAACCGGCCCAGCGACATAGCCTTGGACGGAGCGGGCGACCTTTACATCTCCGATGGCTACGGAAACGCGCGGGTCCACAAGTTCACCTCCGGCGGCAAGCTGCTTTTCTCCTGGGGCGAGCCGGGCAAGACCGGACCGGGCGAGTTCCACGTGCCCCACGGCGTCTGGGTGCACACCGACGGCCGGGTTTTCGTGGCCGACCGGGAGAATGACCGCATACAGATATTCACCTCGGACGGAAAATACCTGGACCAATGGACCGGCCTGGCCCGGCCCTGCGACATCTATGTCGACCGGGACGACGTGTTCTACGTCCCTGAGCTCGACGGTTTCATGAGCATCCTCAGCATCGACGGCGATATAATCGCCGCCTGGGATAGCCCCTTGGACGCCGGTTGGGGCAAAGGGGCCCATGCCGTCTGGGTGGATTCCCACGGCGATCTCTACGTGAACCAGAACGTGGAAGGACATCGCCTGGTCAAATACCTGCGCCAGTAAACCTTGGAGTTTAAGATTCCAGCCGTAACTTTGTCATTCTGAGGTCCCGACCGGCCGGGAAAGAATCTCGTTGCTACCGGCCCCCACGATCAGGATGAGCAAAGAGAACCTTCGCTACACTCAAGGTGGCGTATCGAACGCAAATCTTAAGTCTCCTGACCTGATTCGGACGGACCCAAGAGAGACACTGGAGGACCCCATATGCGGGCCGGATATCAAGTTGGTCATGTCGTGCTGCGGGACACCGTGGACCACCAACAGCAGTGGCAGGACCACTTGGCCCAGTTCCGCGCCGCCCGAGACGCCGGATTCGACGCCTACTGCTTCGGCCACCACTTCCTGATCGACCCCTTCCAGCACTTCCAGCCGTGGACGGTGTTGGCGCGGATGGCCGCCGAACCGGGAAACATGACCCTGGCCACATCGGTCCTGCTGCTGCCCCTGCTGAACCCGGTGGAGGTGGCGGAACAGGCCGCGACCCTGGACCACATCGCCGAAGGACGTTTCGTGTTGGGCGTCGGCCTCGGGTACCGCGTGGAAGAATGCGAGGCCTTCGGGATCAAGATGTCCGAGCGGGGCGGCCGTATCACGGAAGCCATGCAGCTTATACGGCGGCTGTGGACCGAGGACGAGGTGACTCACCACGGCAAGTATTATCATGTCACCGGCGCCAAGCCCACCGCCAAGCCCTACCAGAAGCCCGGCCCCAAGGTCTGGCAGGCGGCTATGAGCGACCCCGCCATCCGCCGAGTCGGGCGGTCCGGAGACATCCTCTACGTGGGTCCCGCCCAGGGAAACGAGTCCATCCGGAAGCAGATCGGCCTATATCACGATACTTTGGAAAAGAGCGGCCATGAGTTACCCGAGGACATGGTGATCGTGAGGGAGTTCTTCTGCGCTGGTACCCATGAGGAAGCTATCCAGAAAGCTCGGGCCGGGTTCGAAACGAAGTACAAGGTCTATGCCGAGCAGGGACTCCACGGCTCCGATGACGAACTGGCCAGAAAAGTAACCGGAGACCTGGATACCCTGATGGACGAGACCTTCATCCTGGGCAGTCCGGAGGAGTGCCTGGAGCAGATAACCGAATACAAAAACATGGGATTCACCGACGTAATCATTCGGTTGTTTTACCCTCAGATGTCTCAGGTCGAGGCGCTGGAGCACATCAGTTTGGTGGGCGAAGAAGTCATTCCTGAGATGCATCGCCTATAATGGCTGCGGCATAGGGGCAAGCGAAGGACGCATTGGGCGAAGCAGGCATCTGGATAGCGGTGATTCTGATCGGACTGGCGGCTTTGGGCGTGCGAGAGTACGCCCGCACCAGCGGGACCTTTGCCGCCCGCATGGAACAGATCAGGGTTACGTTCCTGGCGGCCATCCTGATCCTATTGGGCATAACCGCCACCGTACTGGCAATAGGCTTTATCTTCGCCGTAGTGGTGTCGGAGATCTGGCGGCCATTGTTGGTGGCGCTGGCCGTTATCGGCGGAATGGTGGCTTCCATCTTTTGGTTAAGGCGCACACGGACCTGAGCGGCCAGCCCCATGACCAGCGAGATACCTAGGAGCGAGATTTGGAAGTCGGCGTGATATTCCCCCAGACAGAGATCGAGCCCGACCCGCTGGCCATCAAGGACTTCGCCCAGGCGGCCGAAGACCTGGGCTATGCCTACATCTTCATCGCCGACCACGTGCTGGGCGCGGACCCGGCCCATCATGATTTTCCGGCGTTGCGCACCTACAATCACAAGTCGGTGGTGCACGAGACCATGACCCTGATGGGCTATCTCGCGGGAATCACGCAGCGGGTTGGCCTGGCCACCGGCATTCTGATACTACCGCAGCGCCAAACGGTGCTGGTGGCCAAGCAGGCGGCCGAGGTGGACGTCCTTTCCGGCGGACGGCTGCGGCTGGGTATCGGCGTGGGCTGGAACACGGTTGAATACGAAGCCCTGGGCGAGGACTTCCACAACCGGGGAGCACGCAGCGCCGAGCAGATCGAGGTGATGCGGGCGCTCTGGACCCAAGACGTGGTGGACTTTCACGGCAGATGGCACAACATCAGCCACGCGGGTCTGAATCCCCTGCCGGTCCAACGGCCCATCCCCATTTGGCTGGGCGCCGGCAGTTCCCGAAGCCCCGCCCCTCCGGACGCCGTGCTGAAGCGGGTGGCCCGGCTGGCCGACGGCTGGTGCCCCAACTTCAGTCCCGACGAAACGGGCCGTGCCATCGTGGAAAGGACCCACGGTTTCATGCGGGAGATGGGCCGGGACCCCAAGGCCCTGGGCTTGGACGGCCGTCTCCGCACCGGCGGCAGGCAACCCGAAGACTGGGCGGACGAGGCCAAGGCGTGGCAAGAGTTGGGCGCGAGTCATATCTCCATCGAGAACCGGCAGGCCGGCTTGAAGACCGCCGGAGAACACATCGAAGCGATGCGCCGTTTCAAAGAGGCCACCGGACTGAGATTCTAAAAACGCCGCTCCTCAGTGATTCCGGCGAAGTCCAGTATCCATAAAGCTCGTATCATAAACATCCGTTCGTGGTGGGCCTGTCGAACCACCTAGCGGGTATCAGTCATGCTTACCCGAGTGGTCCTTCGACGGTCCCAGGACGAACGTTTTTGTGAGACGGTGATGGATTCCAGCGAAAGATGGCATGACGGGGGGATTATCATTACGTTACGGAGCCTGATCGGTGGCTAGATTCGAGCCCAGAGACCCGGACTTTGAAGCCAGAGTCCTCGACAGTTTCAGCCGCCAGACAGCCATGCAGACCTTGGGCGCGGTCATGGTTCGCGTTGCGCCCGGGGAAGTCGAGATCGAGATGCCGTACCGGGCTGATTTGACCCAGCAACACGGCTACATCCACGGCGGAATCGTCACCGCCATCTTGGATAGCGCCTGCGGGTATGCGGCCCTCAGTCTCAGCGCTTCGGACAACGCCGTCCTGACCATCGAATACAAGGTCAACTTCATCGCCCCGGCCAAAGGACAGCGGTTATTGGCCCGGGGAACGGTGGTGAGGCCGGGCGCTACTGTCACCGTCTGCAAAGGGGATGTGCTGGCCTACGACGGCGGCGAAGAGAAGCTGGTGGCGACCATGCTCGCCACCATGATGCTCATCCCTGACCGGCGCGACCTGGCCGGCTGAGCACCTAGAGGCTGTTAAAGAGAAGCGTCCGGTCAAAGGAGGTCCCATGGATTTCGGCTTGTTTCT
>JADFPD010000029.1 GCA_022562475.1 Chloroflexota bacterium
CCCACATGACCGGCGGGGATTTCTACGGTAGTGAACAGTCCGTGACCGTCGCGGCAACGGGATCGGCTGCGATCGAGTTCGTGGCCGGCGATGGTAGTGTGACCGTACTCAAATCCGGCATCCCATTGTTAGCTGATGAAATCATCGATTGCACCGCGATGAATGTGAAGGCCCTGCGCCAGTTTTATGCTGAAGAGATGGAAAATGCTAAAGCTGATGGCGTATTGCTTTCTTTGCATCTGAAGTCGACCATGATGCGCATTTCCGACCCGATCATTTTCGGCCATTGCGTGTCGGTCTACTATCAGGACGTGTTGACCAAACACGCGGCTGTGCTGGATGAGCTCGGGGTGAACCCCGACAACGGAATGGCTGAACTCTACTCCAAGATTCAATCTCTACCTGAGGCCAAACGAGCGGAAATCGAGGCAGATATCCAGGAGGTTTATAGCGTCCGCCCAGAGCTGATGATGGTGAATTCCAGCCGGGGTATAACCAATCTGCATGTGCCGAGCGACGTGATCATCGATGCCACCATGCCCGTGATCGTCCGCGATGGCGGCCGCACGTGGGGTCCCGACAACGAGTTGCACGACACGATCGCGATGATTCCTGACCGCTCTTATGCGAGTCTATATCAGGCGATCATCGGAGATTGCCAGAAGCATGGGGCGTACGATCCGTCTACCATCGGCAGCGTCGCGAATGTGGGGCTGATGGCCCAAAAGGCAGAAGAGTATGGGTCTCACGACAAGACCTTTACCTCGCCCGGTAACGGGGCGATTCGCGTCGTGGACGCATCGGGCACAACTCTCATGGAACAGAGGGTTGAGGAAGGCGATATCTTTCGCATGTGCCAGACCAAAGACGCGGCGATCCAAGACTGGGTCAAGCTTGGGGTCAACCGGGCTAGAGCCACCGGCTCGCCGGCCATCATCTGGTTGGACCCGGACCGGGCCCACGACGCGGAGCTGATCAAGAAGGTGGACCGATATCTGCCCACGCACGACACCGCAGGATTGGATATTCGCACCATGTCTCCTATCGACGCGATGGCGTTCACGATGACGCGCAGCCGGGCTGGCCAAGACACGATTTCCGTGACCGGCAACATCCTGCGTGATTACTTAACTGATCTCTTCCCGATCCTGGAATTGGGCACCAGCGCCAAGATGCTCTCTATCGTCCCCCTGCTTCAGGGTGGTGGGATGTTTGAGACAGGCGCCGGTGGGTCGGCCCCCCGGCATGTACAGCAGTTCTTGGAGGAGGGCCATCTGCGGTGGGATTCTCTGGGTGAATTTTGTGCACTAGTGGCTTCTTTCGAGCATCTCGGCGAAATGTTCAAGAACGAAAAGGCGAAGCTCTTAGCTGAGACTCTAGACCAAGCCATTGGGAAGCATCTGGAAAACCGCCGGGCGCCATCGCGCCGGGTGAACGAGCTGGACACCCGAGGCAGTCATTTCTACCTCGCTCTGTACTGGGCGGAAATGCTGGCCAAGCAGACCCAAGATTTAGAACTGCAAGCTCGCTTTACCGAGGTGGCCCAGCAGTTGGCCGCCAACGAAGACAAGATTCTTCAGGAGTTGATCGACGCTCAGGGACAGCCGGTGGATATCGGTGGTTACTATCATCCCGATTATGAGATGTCCGCCAAAGCCATGCGCCCCAGCGCCACTCTGAATGCCATCGTGGACGCGATCTAGCAACACAACGGCTGGCTGAGGCGCGGTCTTCAGCCAGCCGGTTTAAGGAATGTCCTAGGCTCTGAGCCTACTTGAACCTGGAGCCGAAGTACTCAGAGACTCGTTTCACGTACTCGTTGGGATGGGTCAAGAAAGCGTCCACGTGGTCCACACCGGGCACCAGCCAAATGGAACTCCCCGCATCCGCCGCGCCGGCAACCCTCTGGCCGTGCTCCCACGGTATGCGTTCGTCGGCAATCCCGTGTATCACAAATACAGGATAGCCAAGTGTGGCGACGGACTCTTCGGGAACCAAAGATCCGATGTCTATACCATAGATTCCATTGGCCAACAGCTTGGCCGCGGGCATGAAGATCGGCGTCAACCAACCGGGAATAGGCGTCTTCCGGGCCGCTTCACGGGCGATCAGGTCTGAGGCGTTGGCGTAGGGACTGTCCGCAACCAAGGCGGTGATCCTTGGCTCCTCAGCCGCCGCCATGATTGACGTCGCGGCGCCCATGGAGAACCCCATCAACCCTATTCGGCTTGAATCAACGCCTCGACGACCCAACAGATAGTCAAAGGCCCCCAATACGTCCCACCGCTCGAAATAGCCGCCCGAGACCTTGTCGCCCCCCGATGAGCCGTGGCCCCGCAGGTCGAACATCAGCACGTTGTAGCCCAGATCGATCATTCGGGCCGCCAACTCCACCGCATTATCTCCGGAACGGACACTTCCTATGCCGTGAACGAAAATCAGGTGCGGGCTAGAATTTTCCCCCGGCAGATACCAGCCGCTGAGCACGACATCGCCGCGCCGCGAAGGAAATTCCACATCCTCAAACACAAGGTTGTAATCGGAAGGGTGGCCCTCCTGAGGGTCCCGGTCAGCCTTGGTCACACCCTGGGCGATCAGGAATGAGATCAAGCCGTAGAGGATAACGATGACCACCATCGCCGCCGAAAATCCCAGGCGGAATTTTCGTCCAGTCATTCTCCTGTACAACGCTGTCTCCTCGATCTCTAGTGCCGGTCACTCAGTATAATACCCGCATCGCCGGAGTGAGAATGCCAACCCGGCAGCCGCTCGGAGGGGTACCGCCGTGCCAGGTTCTCATATATAATACGCTCGGTTTGGCGTCTGTAGGGCTCGCAGCGCTGCTCCGGCACGCCCGGCATCTGATTCCTTCAAGCCACCACGCCAGATGCATTAGATCAATCAATGGATACCGCGAGAATCCCCCCGTAACCCTCTTCCAGAAAGAGGGATTGGGGGGATTTCTCCCGCCAGGCAAGTTTTCTAAACAGAGGAGCAATCACACGATGCGAAGCAAGGTAACGGTTGTCGGCGCCGGCAACGTGGGCGCCACCACCGCACAGAGGATCCACCAATTGGGCTACACCGACGTGGTGTTGGTGGATGTGATCGAAGACCTGCCCCAAGGAAAGTCGCTGGACATGCTTGAGTCGGCCCCGGTGATGGGCACCGACGCGAAGATCACCGGCAGCAACAGCTATGAAGAGACGGCCGGTTCCGAAGTGGTGGTCATCACCGCCGGCATCGCCCGCCGCCCCGGAATGAGCCGCGACGACCTGCTGTTGACCAACATGCGAATCACTACTTCGGTCACGGAACAAGTGGTCAAGTTCTCGCCCGACTGCATCATCATGCCGGTGACCAACCCTCTGGACGCCATGGTGCAGAACGTCTATGAGGTCAGCGGATTCCCCAGGAACCGGGTGTTCGGCATGGCCGGCGTTCTGGACACCGCCCGTTTCCGGACCTTCATCGCCGAAGAGCTCGATGTTTCGGTGGAAGACGTCCACGCCTTCGTGTTGGGCGGCCATGGTGACGACATGGTGCCGCTGGTCCGGTTCACCAACGTGGCCGGCATCCCCATCAGCGAACTGATGGCCGAGGAGAAGATAGACCAACTGGTGCGGCGCACCCGCGGCGGAGGCGGCGAGATCGTCGAACTGCTGAAAGAAGGCAGCGCCTACTACGCGCCATCGGCCGCCATCACCCAGATGGTCGAGGCAGTCCTCTTGGACAAGAAGCGGGTGCTCCCCGCATGCACCTATCTGGAGGGGGAGTTCGGCATCAACGGGCTTTGCGTGGGTGTCCCCGTGAAACTGGGGGCCGGCGGCATGGAACAGATCATGGAGATCAGGCTGACCCCTGAGGAACAGACCGCGCTCCAGGCCTCCGCCGCCAGCGTCCAAGAACTGGTGGATGTCATGAATAAAGCCAAGGCCGAGGGTTAAACCCAACGGCTAGTATCAAGTAAACAGATTCCGGCAGGAGGGTGACCGTGGCCCATCGAAGCGATGCCGAGCAACGCCTATTGGAGAAGGCGGGCCGTTACCTGCCCGGCGGCACCGGCGGAAACCTCTCCTTCCCCAAGGATCTGGACTTCCTGGTATCCCACGGCAAGGGGTCCCACCTCTTCGACATGAGCGGCAACGGGTACGTTGACTGGCTCATGGGGTCCGGCCCCATGGTGTTGGGCCACGCCCACCCCGCCGTCACCGAAGCCGTGATCAAAGCGGTCGAGGGTGGCAGCACCTTCTTCGCCACCAACGAGAAAGCGGTGGAACTGGCCGAAGAACTCGTCAACGCCGTCGCCTGCGCCGAGCAGGTGCGCTTCACCACCAGCGGCACCGACGCCTGCTTCCAGGCCATGCGCGCCGCACGGGCCTTCACCGGCAAAGAGAAGATTCTCAAGTTCGAGGGCGCATTCCACGGCACCAGCGATTATGCCTTGATGAGTCTCACGCCCTCGCCCTCCGTGGAGTACCCCCAGGCCCAGCCCAGCAGCGGCGGCATCCCCAAAGCCATCCAAGAACTGATGCTCATCGCCCCTTACAACAACCTGGCCACTACCGAGACGATCATCAACGCCCACCAGGACGACATAGCGGCGGTTATCGTGGAGCCGATACAACGGGTTATAGCCCCCAAGCCAGGGTTCCTGCAGGGCCTGCGCGACCTGACCAAAAAGTACAACATCCTACTCATATTCGACGAAGTGGTAACCAGCTTCCGGCTGGCCTATGGCGGCGCCCAGGAGTTCTATGGTGTCACGCCTGACATGTGCACCGTTGGCAAGATCGTGGGCGGCGGCTACCCGCTGGCGGCGCTGCTGGGCCGTGCCGATATCCTATCGGTATACGACCGGGGAGCGTCCGACGCCGAAACATTTGTCAACCAGATCGGCACCCTGAACGGCAACCCGGTGGCCTGCGCCGCCGGACTGGCCACCCTGGCCGTGATGCGGGAAGAGGGGACGTACCAGAAGATGCACGCAGCCGGGGCAGCCGTCCGGGGTGCGTTGGTGGACATCTGCAACGAGAACGGCGTGCCGGTGCAGAACTGCGGCGAGGACGCCATCTTCGATATCTATTTCTCCGAACAACCGGTTTCAAACTACCGGGACACCCTGGCCGCCGACAGCGCCATGATGACTCGTTTCACCACCGGTCTTCTGGAGCGGGGCATCCTCAAAGGCGCCCAGAAGTACTACCCCTCAGCCGTCCACACCGACGAAGACGTGGAGAAAACCATCCAGGCCATGCGGGAAGCGGTGCCGCTGGCCCGTGGGTAGATGGTTCGGCAAGTCCCGCGATGTCCCGATACCATCGGGAGGGAGACCCTCGACTTTAGGTTGGAGCCCACCATGAACGGATGGAGTTATCTTCGGCGTTCGTCCTGAGCCCGTCGAAGGACCCGAATCAGCCAAACTAGCAGCCAAAACCGAGACAATCCCAGGAGTTGAACGATGCCGGAATCAAAGGGGGCCAAGGACAGCTAAGGACTCCCCATCAGCACCGATTCCACCGCCGCCGCCGATAACTTGGTTGAGGGCGTAGACCTTCTTCTGGAGCAGAGCTTTCAGCAGGCAGTGGAAGCCAACGAGGGAGTCGCTCTAGCCTTCGCCGGGTTGGTTTACGTATACATGGCCGGCGGCAAAGTGGCAGACGCACGCAAAGCCGCCCAGCAGGCCCAGTCCTTGGCGGCGGGAACAACCCGCCGTGAGCAACAGCAAATCGAGGCTTTGGCGCTGTGGGCCGATGGCAAAGGACCGGAATCCCTGGCGGTCATCTAACAGCACTTTGTGGAGTTTCCCAGGGACATGCTGATGGTTAGAGTGGCCCAGCGGTTGTATATCATGGAGTGCAGCAGTGTGGGCGCCGGTGTCTAGTATTCGCCAAGCCCGAGACGGAT
This sequence comes from Chloroflexota bacterium, assembly GCA_022562475.1. Classification (GTDB taxonomy): domain Bacteria; phylum Chloroflexota; class Dehalococcoidia; order Lucifugimonadales; family UBA3495; genus UBA9611. The sequence goes on from JADFPD010000029.1 coordinate 5,908, forward strand.
GGCATGACGCCGATTCGAGTTCGGAGGAGACTGCGGCGTTGACCGGTCTCGCCGAAAGAGTCGGTTAGGCGGTCTCGGGCGACATCTTGAAGGGCACCCAGAAATACTATCCTTCAGCCGTCCACATCGACGAAGGCGTGGGAAAAACCATCCAAGCCATTAGGGATGTGGTGCCGTTGGTCCGAGGATAGACTTACGCAGGTGAGTGGTTCGACGGGCTCACCACGAGCGGAAACCAAAAGGGAAGGGGCATTACGATCCAAACGGAATGCCCCTTCCCTTTTTAATCGCCAGCAACATGACTCCCTCCGATTCCGCTCATCATGACATCCGACCAAGGATTGAGAGCCTCGATACTATCAGACATGTCGCAGGACCCAAAGCAGTCAAGTTAGGGATATTAATTCAGACAAAAATCCCTTCTCACGGCGAGGCGAAGGTTAGGATGGAGGCCGGCGCTTTCCCCAAACTAACCCACATAGCGCAGCCACTACGTCGCCCGCCTTTACAGCCTACACACGCACGACTGAACAGCTACCGTTTTTCTTGAATTGGAATCAATTGGCGCTAGACCGATTCAAGAACCGCGCACTTGGCTATTGCCTTCGTTATCGTCTATGAGAGGCTCTAAATCATCCTCGGTAAATTCTCGATTGGGCTGAGAGATTCCCATCGCACGCCTCGGATATCCGGCCCAATATTTATCGTAAGAATTCGGCTCGTTGTTGCGAAAAGTAATCTCCGAACCTGCAGAACCCAAGAGATTCCCAGGAGCGATCAAATAGGGCATTCCGAAACCGATTTCCGGCAATCCCGTATAGATGGATGGCTTCTCAATTATGATGGATTTACCCGCGTAATCTCGCATTTCAAACTGAGATGTGCCATGGCCGTATTCGGTTTTCCGTTGTAACCAGAAAACTTTTGGAAGGTACCGATTTGAGTCTGCGAAGTCGAGAGCGGATCTAAGCCGAGATGTACAACTCAGGATAGATTCACTAGAAGGAAAATCGGCGTCTTCTCTGCGATGGTCAAATCCATTTCTAATGAATGCCGCGTTAGATTCGTTGATTGACTGGACCAGTTTTCGAAACCCTGCTACGTATTCTGCCAAACCAATAGGATCGGAATCTGCCCACAATGCGCTGTGTTTAAATGGGAACATTACATTCGTGTCCGTCAAGTAGTGTGGCTGATCTCTCGGTGATCTAACTGTATCCTCCCTTTTGCTGTCACTAAGTTTCGTCATCCAATCTAGAGCTTCGTGAAGATATCGAAATAAAACCCCAAGTGCGTTACTACCGTCAGTGTTCCATGAAAGCCGCATCGAATCGCTTTGTAGCGAAGTTCCTAAATTCGCGGCAATCGAATTTCGAGCTTCTTCGATATTGAATATAAAGTCGGTATTCACAAAATGATCGGACGATAGCAGCCAAACGTTATAGGCGAGAATTTGATCAATTAAAGTCTCAAGTGAGATGAACGGGTTTACTCCGGATGAGCGCACTAACTCTTTTGATTCCTCAGAATCAAAAGGCGAGGCTGCACGAACAGTGTCATCAAGACGAACAAGCTGGCTTTTAAATCGATTCACGAAATTATCAAATTGCGGAGTATTAAATCCGAGTTTCCACAGAACTTTATCAACTGTTGACCGATCGTTGACATCGCCCGGCTCAATCAATAATCCGAGATGAGAAGCAACGAATTTAGTTATTACCTCGCTCGTAAAGATTAGCTTGGAGACCGATTCCTGAGGGCTGTTGTCGCGAATATACGTAGCTAGCCCCATGTCAAGAGATGTTGTCGATACGGAGCCCAAACGCCAAACCAAATCGTTCATAAAGTCTTCTTCTTGGTAGGCACGTTTGACTATTGATATCAGATTGACGATTGGGCTCCCTCTCCGCGTCCGCAAACCGAATGTGCCGAGCTCTGAAATAGGGTCGTTGGCGCTGTGAGGGGGCAAGTGTTTTGGCCGCCTGATTTGACCTGGTGCCACCACAATTGATTTCCTGTCAACCAAATCATCAATAGATTCAATTATTGACTCGTTGGGCAAAAGCAATAACAACTGTAATTGTTCTTCCGAGGTTAACGACTCCGCGATCGTCTCCGGAGCTGACGTCGAATAAGTGATTTTGGTCGGTCGACCATCCAATTGAGACATAAGGTGGTCTCGATGCTGGCCTTTCAATGCCTGGGTCATGATTTCGGATAGGTCTGATCCCACTAAAGTTTCAGCAAGAATTGAAGGGATATCGAAATATTCCTGACCAATTGAAGTTGAGTCCAAATCCATTATTCGATTTATTAAGTGGTACCCATTCGAAGCGGGTCCATCTTTTTTTGCCAAAATAGCGCCAATTTCCGTATATGCGAGCATTAGAGGAATTTGCGGCGGAGTAAGCGATACGGGATGGAGGACTCGGCAGCCAATATCAGGACAATGCCAAAGGGGAAGGTCTAGTACCGGATGAAAACTTCGTATTGCCTTGCTCGTCAGAATTCCGAATGGGCCTGAGACCAGGTTACCGACCTGATATATTCCCTGTGGAGTGCCGTCTAACAGCCGTGAGACGGCTTCAGGCAACAAGTAATCCACTGGACTTCCTGGGTTTTCATCGTTGAAGGAATCGTACAATAACCGGCCGAAGCGGTGGGGAAATCGGATATCTTTCTGCTGAATCTCTTTGGAAAGCAGATTGCGAATACCTTCTATATCTGACTCTTCCCAATCGAAAAATATGTCGTGATGATGAAACATGCCAAACATCGCTTGGAGACAGTTGACTTCACCGAAAGATTCGGAGACTGAGGTTATCGACTCCAAAGACTCGTGGCCTTGATTGGTTGTTTTGAGCAAATTAGGCCATGATTCGTCGGCTACGTATCCAGCGGGATAGACTGCGCCCTTCCAGAACCGGCTTAGTGCGAAAAGATCCAATAATCTCGAAGGATTTTGAACACGCCTAAGCTCATCAGCAACTTGACGTTGTGTTTTCCACATCGACCTGCTCCAAAATAATCGATTGTCGCGGGATTAGTGAGCCTACATAAAATCGCAACTGGCTTGCGTAGAATGTTACTCTTGCCCGAGACAGTCAGTAAAGTCTCCACTTACACAGATTTTGATGGCCTAGCAATGGCGCATGGATTGGCCAAGAAACTCTGAAAATCCCAGGTCAAAGAGTTCCTGTGGAACCTCCGGAGGCTCACACCTAACGCGACCTGCAAAAAATCCCTTCCCCCGCGGCAGGGGAAGGTTAGGATGGTGGAGCTTTCTCTCCCAAACCAAGCACTACTTGGCAGGCCAACCCCACTACAACGCCTGCCAGTACCTCCGCCCGCTTTCCCGGACCACCCGGCCGAAACCGCTGTGATGGCAGATGGCGATGGCGGCGTTCTCCGACTCGGCCCGGTCCAGCATGTCCCTCCGGGTCTCACCGGCTTTGTCCGGGTCCATGTCGTAATGGAACACCCAGTCGGTCTCGGTCACCTGGGCCGGCCCGTGGAACACGTCTCCCATGATGAACGCTTTTTCGCCACCGGAGTTGACGATCATGCTCATGGAGCCGGGAGTGTGACCCGGAGTGGGAATAACGGTCAGTTCTCCGGTAAGCTCGGTCTCGCCGGTTATCAGGTCCAAGACGCCCAGCCGGCGTAGCGGAGCCACCGTCTCGGCCCACCAGTCATAGCCGAAGATCTCCGAGTCCAAGGGCGTCTCAAAGGCCGCCCAATCGGCCTCGTTGGCCACGTAGCGGGCGTTGGGGAAGGTAGCTGACTCATCGGCCCCATTACCCCCAGGCCGGCTCACATTCCAACCCACGTGGTCTGGGTGCAGATGGGTCAAGAACACGGTGTCGATGTCGCCGGCTTGAAATCCGGCGGCTTGCAACTCGGAGAGCAGCACGCCATCGACGCCGCCGCCGATTTTGGCCACCACGGCGGGGTTGGAACTCGCGTTGCCCAGTCCCGTGTCGATCAGCAAAGTCCGGCCCTGGGAGCGGACCAGATAGCACTCGAAGTGGACCCGCAGGCTATCGCCGTCCGTGTAGGCTTCTGGGTACCGTTTCAAGTAGGGCGCCCAGGCTTCCAGTGGAACATCCGGAAAGGTCCCCTTGAAGGGCAGCGCGACCTCCGCGTCGTGGAGCACCGTAATCTCAACGTTTCCAACGGTCAATGTGCTGTGTGGCAATTGATCTCTCTCCAGCCGGGTCCCATTTTTTGCGGTCTAAAGGGCTTGCCAATATCTCCGGCCGTTCTCTCTGATCACCCGCCCGAAACCGCTGTGATGGCAGATGGCGATTACGGCGTTCTCCCGCTCCGCCCGGTCCAGAATCTCCCGGCGCGTCCGGCCGGCTTGGTCCGAATCCATGTCGAAGCGGAACACCCAGTCAGTCTCAGTCACTTGGGCCGGGCCGTGGAACACGTCTCCCATGAGGAACGCAGTTTCGCCGCCGGAATTGATCATCAGGCTCATGGAGCCGGGGGTGTGGCCCGGGGTTGGCGTGATGGTCAACTCGGACGTGAGTTCGGTCTCACCCGGCATTAAGTCCAAAACGCCCGCCTTGCGCAGCGGAGCTACGGTGTCGGCCCACCAATCGAAGCCAAAGATCTCCGAGTCTTTGGGCGTGTTGAACGCGGCCCAGTCGGCCTCGTGGGCCACATACCGGGCGTTGGGGAAGGTTGGCGACCCGATGCCTCCGCTTCCGGTCATATTCCACCCCACGTGGTCGAGATGCAGGTGAGTCAGGAAGACCGTATCGATGTCGCCGGGTTGGTATCCGGCCGACTCTAGCTCGGTCAACAAGACGCCTTCCGTGCCTCCGAACATCTGGTTTACGGTATTGGGGTTGGTGGCGCCGGTACCCAAGCCAGTATCAACCAGCAGGGTGCGTCCTTGGGAGCGTACCAAGTAGCACTCAAAGTGGGTCCGCCTGCTATCCCCGCCGATGAACGCCTCCGGATACCTTTTGAGATAAGGTTCCCAGGCCTCCGCCGGCACGTCCGGAAAAGACTGACTGAAGGGCGATGCCACTTCCGCGTCGTGCAGGACCGTGATCTCAACTTTGCCTACGGTCAGGGTGCTGTGCAGCATGATTAAACTCCCAATTGAATCGCCTTTACGCTGGCTTTTTTGCCACCATGATGCTACTGCCGTCCGGGAAACTCTTGCGTTCGATGTCTTCAAACCCTGCGTCGGCCATCCATCCCCTGCGCTCCTGTTCGGTCCTGGCCTGCCCGTCGTCAAAAACATTGATAAACCACAGATTTTGCCGGACAGTAATAGGTGGAGACAGCCGTGAATCGTCCAGGGTCCCAGGGTCATTTATATATATCGTGCCGCCCGGTTCCATAGCATGGGCGACATTCTTCAATGCCCGTTGAGCTTGGTCGCGCGAAAGAACCGGGATGAACGAACACATCACCGCGACGTCAAAGGATCCCTCCAGAGTCCCGTTGACGACATCGGCCGCCACTACGTCGACCCGATCTGCCACGCCCGCCTCCTGTACCAAACGTAAGGTGAGTGGCGTCACTGAGGGAAGGTCTATGACAGTCGCCCGAAGATTTGGAAAGGCTTGGGCGATGGCGATGGCCACCCCGCCGGTTCCCCCGGCGACATCGATGAGCCTCCGGTTCAAGGAGAAATCGTAATTGGCCAGCAAACTTCTTCCCCGGCTTAGTGTTCCCTGGTGAAAACTGTGAAAGTGGGATTCCAACTCTTCTTTCGACATTGAAGCGTAATCGGCTTTGGCTTGGGCTGACCCGGTCCGGATGGAATCGGCGGAATTCCAAAGGGCATTCCACATTTCCGAAAAGGCTTCGTAGCCCGCGCCCATGTAATTCGAATTGCCCTTCACCAGATATTGGTCGGATTCGGGGCTATTGGAGAATCGTTCGCCTTCCACTGTCAGCAGCCCCGACTCCACAAGGATGTACAACAGAGGACGGAGTTTGTCTGAATCGGCACCTAAAACCTCAGCCGCCTGTTCGACAGTCAGGGGACCACCACTCAAGGGCGTAAACACGTCAAGCCGGATCGCGGCCAGTAGCGCGAAAGACGGGTAAAGCTCAGTTCTGAGTCTCCAAATGGTGTCCGGCTGTGGTGGTGTATTGGTCATTTAGGTTACTCCCCCATAACTTAAAATACCGGCCGCCCCGGCTCGGAGCCTATAAATTCAACAAGGGGCCGCCAATCTTCAGCGGCCCCTCGTCTGGTCTCAAATTAACTGCGGCTGTGCCGCCCTCCCGCCTAGCTGGAGGCCTCGGCCCCGATCTTCATGAGCAGGGGCTTGGTGTTGACTATGTGGCGTTGCAGGCCCATCTCTTTGGGACTCAGGCCCATGGCCAGTCCGATGGCCTGGGGCATGTGCAGGATGGGCAGACCGATGGGCCGTCCGGCTTGGGCGGCGGCCTTGGGCTGGAAGCTGTCCAGGTTCAGGTGGCAGAGCGGGCACGGCGTGATCATGGCGTCGGCGCCCAGGTCCTTGGCCTCCAACGTGTGCTTGCTAACCATGGCCATGGAATTGCGCTCATTGATGGTCAGTATGGGAAACCCGCAGCAGCGGGTCTTGCCCTCGAAGTCCACCACTGTCGCCCCGATGGTCTCGATGATCTTCTCCAGAGCGTCCTTGCGTTCCGGGTGTTCCTCGAACTCCAGGGCATCGGTGGGCCGAACGATGTAGCAGCCGTAGAAGGGCGCCATCCGGATTCCGGCCAGGGGGCGGGTGATCAAACTCAGCAGCTTGTCCAGGCCGATGTCTTCGATCAAAACCCACAGCAGATGCTTGGGATTGGCCTTGCCCTTGTATTCCAGGCCCTCGTCAGCCAGGTAACCGTTGACCTTGGCCAGGTACTCCGGGTCCTTCAGCCGGTGGTTGGCCTGGCTCATGACCCCTTGGCAGGTGCTGCAGATGGTCAGTATGGGCAGGTCCAGCGCCTCGGCCATGGCGAAGGTGCGGGCGTTCAGGGTGTCGCCCAGCAACTCGTTCTTCTCTTGCAGGACGCCGGCGCCGGTGCAGGACGCAGCGGGCATCTCTTGAAGCTCGATCTCCAGCTTCTCGCAGATCAGTTTGGTCGCCGGATAAAGCTCCGGGCAACCGCCTCGGGACACACAACCTGGGAAAAAGGCGTACTTCAACGCAGGACTCCATTGATTACGGGATCAGTTGGAATTTTCCGGACCGGTCTTTGGGCTGGGCATTATCTAATGCCTTTTCGGCCCTTCTATCTTGTCGAATAACTTTCGAACGTTCCCGGCTTTCTCGATCTTCTTATGGATGATGGGCGGCATCTTGCCGTGGGTCAGGGCCTGGATCGCGATGGGGGCGTATCCGGCCAGGGCCGACAGGTTAGTGATGCCCACCGACTTTGGCACCAACCGGAGTTCGTCCAGCCAGCCGCTGTGCTCAACTGACTCGCTGAACGCCTCGGTGTGGCGGGCGCCGTTGGTGTTCGTGAATCCGGCTGCCATCGCCTGGTCACGGAGGGCCATGATTCGGTCCATGGGCGCCACGCCCTTGGGGCAGACCGTCACGCACTCCATGCAGCGCGTGCAGTCCCACATGCCCGAAGGTTTGGTCAACTCTTCAAGGCGGTCCTTTGAGACGCCGTTCTCGTCGCCGTCCCGGGGGTCGGCGGTGAAGCGGTAGGCCTTGGCCAGGGCGGCCGGTCCCAAGAAAGTGGGGTCCACCTCCATTACCGTGCAGTCGGAAACGCAGGCGCCGCACATGATGCATGACGTGACGCCGGACAGGTGCAGCATGGACTCGTTTGAGGCTATGTACTCGGCCTCGGGCTCCGGGCCTTCCGGCTTCAGATAGGGCTCGATCTCCATGATCTTGTCCCAGAAGGAGTCGAAGTCAACCACCAGGTCTTTCACCACCGGCATGTTGCCCGCGGGCTCAACCGTGATCACGCCGTTTACGATGGCAGTGGGAGCCTGGATCTTGCAGGCCAGTCCCGCATGTCCGTTGATTCGCATTGCGCAGGAACCGCAGATGGAGCTGCGGCAGGAACAGCGCAGGCTGAACGAGCCATCAATATCCTCACGTATCTTGATCAGGGCGTCCAGTACCGTGCCGTTGTCTTCGATGTTAACCGTGAAGTCCTGCCAGTACGGCTCTGGTTCAGCGGCTTCCGGGTCGAACCTTTTTACCCTTAGGGTGACGTCCATCGGCTAGTATTTCCTCTCTTCGGGAGTCCACCGGGTGACGGTAACAGGGGCGTAGGACAACTCCGGTCCCACCTCTCCCTTCTTGATCACCAGGTGTTTCATCCAATTCTCGTCGTCCCGGTCAGGATAGTCGGTGCGGGCCTGGGCCCCCCGGCTGTCCTTGCGGTCCAGTGCGCTCATGGCGATGGGGGTGGCGAAATCGAGCATGAAGCCCAATTCCAGGGCAAAGACCAGGTCGGTATTAAACACCTTTCCCTTGTTGTCCACCGGCACGGTCTCGTACCGCTTCTCAAGCTCGTTCAGGTCGGCCAGGGTTTCCTGCATTCCCTCCTCATTCCGGTAGACCGCCAGGTTCCGGTTCATGGTATCGCCCATGCCCAGGCGGACGGCGGCGATGCGGTCTCCGTTCTGGGGCCGGTCCAGAAGTTCTTGGATACGCTTCTCCTCGTTGCGCACGGCTTGGTCAACGTTGAACTCAACGTAGTCGATACTGCGGGCGGCCTCGGCGGCGTGGTTGCCCGAGCGTTCACCGAAAACGATGGTGTCCAGCAAGGAGTTGGCCCCCAACCGGTTGCCGCCGTGGACGCTGACGCAGGCGCACTCGCCGGCCGCATATACGCCGGGCAGGTTGGTCTGGCCGTCGATATTGGTGCGGATGCCGCCCATGGCGTAGTGCATGCCGGGGCGGATGGGAATGGTATCCGTGATCATGTCGCAGCCCACCAGGTCGATGCCGATCTCCCGGATCTGGCTGAGCTTCTCCATGATCAGGGCCTCGCCCAAGTGGCGGCAGTCCAGATAAACGCAGCCGTCCACGCCGTTTCCGGCGTTGATCTCAGTCTGTTCGGCCCGGGAGACCACGTCGCGGGAGGCCAGTTCCATCATGTTGGGAGCGTATTTCTCCATGAAGCGGTTGCCGTCTTTATCCAGCAGGTAGGCGCCCTCGCCCCTGGCCGCTTCGGAGATCAGGACCCCACTGCCGGCAAGAGTGGTCGGGTGGTACTGGACCATCTCCATGTCCATCAGTTCGGCCCCGGCATTGTAAGCTAAGGCGGTGCCGTCACCGGTGCAGATCAGGGCGTTGGTGCTGGGCTCGAACACCCGGCCGAAGCCGCCGGTGCAGAAGATGACCGTCTTGGCCCGGATGGCGTAGATCTGGCCGGTGCGAATCTCCAGGGCCATGACGCCGCAGACCTGGCCGTCTTCGATGATCAGGGAGCTGACGAACCACTCCTCATAGCGGCGCACGCCCGACTTGATGAGCTGCTCGAACATCACGTGGAGCATGGCTTGGCCGGTGAAATCGCCCACGAAGAAGGTCCGGGCGCGGCGCTGGCCGCCGAAGGCCCGGGTGCCCAGTTTCCCTTCGTCGTCGCGGTTGAAGGTGACGCCGAAGTGTTCCATGTCGATGAGGGCCTGACCCGCCGCCTTGCACATAACTTCGATGGCGTCCTGGTCGCCCAGGTAGTCGCTGCCCTTCACCGTGTCATAGGCATGTTCTTCCCAATCGTCGCCGCGGTCGGTGAGGGCGGCGTTGATGCCTCCCTGTGCCGCATTGGAGTGGCTGCGCACAGGATGTACTTTGCTGATTATCGCGGTGTTGGCGCCGCCGGACCGGGCCGCGATGGCCGCCCGCATTCCCGCCAGGCCTGCGCCGATCACTAGGACGTCATGCTCGAGCATGCTTGTCTATTTCCTCCAATTTCGCCTTGGCGGCCGGGTTGCCGCCAGTTTTAATTCATATCTGAAGACCGCCACGTAATATATCAAAAAGGAAGCCCCACTATCTAGCTTCCGCCGGCCATGGCCAAAGCCTTCGCATTCCCCTGGGCATTTCCCTTTGCGTTTCCCTTTGCGTTTCCCTTTGCGTTTCCCTTTGCGTTTCTATGATATCAGGCGCTGGGCCAGCAGCAGGGAGGCGATGGTCTTCCCGTCTTGGATCTCGCCCGTCTGGAACATGGACAACGCCTCATCGAAGGGTACACGGACCACTTGGATGTTCTCGTCTTCGTCGGCCGCAAGCCGGGAGGGCGTCAGTTCGGTGGCCAGATAGGCGTGCATGAACTCGGTGGCCCAACCGGGAGCCACCCAGAAGCTGGACAAGTGCACCAGCTTGCCGGCGGTGTAGCCGATCTCTTCTTGAAGCTCCCGAAGCACAGCTTCTTCGGACACCTCGCCTTCCTCCACCCCTCCGGCGGGCACCTCCAAAAGGGCTTGCCCGGCCGGCTTCCGGTATTGCCGCACCAAGATCACGTTTCCGGCTTCGTCCAACGGTACTATGCAGACCGCCGGGGAATGCTCCACTACCTCCCGCGTGGCGCTGTTGCCGTTGGGCATGCGCACGGTATCCACGCGGACATTGATGATTCTCCCTTCGTAGATGCGCTTGGACTTGATGGTCGGTTCCGATAAGACGTCAGCCGGGTCTGGAGGGGTATTTTCAGGCATGTTTACTGGCCGCGGATGCTGAAGCCCAACCGGCGGGTCAGCGTGCCGAAGAAGTAGCTGGAAGGGTGGGCCCGCAGGAACCGGGCCTTGTGGGGGCTCTGTTTCACCTCGACCCGGTCACCTAGGTCCAGTGGATAGTCCACGTAACCGTCCACGCTCAAGATGGCGGGCTGGTGACCCTCCAACGCCAGAGTCACCTCGGCGGAAGCCCGGAGCACCAATGCCGCGCTGAGGCCCATGTGGGCCGCCACGGTCTTGAGCACCATGGCGTCGGACTCGGGGTCCAGGATGGGGCCGCCGACAGCCAGGTTGTAGCTCGTGCTGCCCGTGGCGGTGGACAATATCACGCCATCGGCCCGGAATGTGGTGAGAGGAGCGCCGTCGATGGTCCCCGCGACGGTCACCACCTGGGACACGGCGCCCCTAGTCAACACCACGTCGTTCAGGGCGTGGTATGGGCCGTCGGTGCCGGCCCCATTGGCCCGGATCACCGTGGCCTGCAGCATATTTCGCTCGTCCAATCTGGAATCGCCGTTGAAGTAGAAAGGTAGCCGTTCCATGGCCTCGTCCACCTGCAATTCGGTCATGAAGCCCAAGCGGCCCATGTTGATGCCTACGATGGGTATGGCGGCCGGCCCGGTGAAGATCACCGCCCTCAGGATGGTCCCGTCCCCGCCCACGGTGATCACAAGGTCGGTGCTCTCGGCCCTGGGCAAAAGTGTCTCCAGGTTTTCGGCCGGAGACAACCAACTGTGCTCCGACAGGTTCAGGTCGTGGAGGATGGCGGTGCTCAGGTCCAATGCCTCGGGCACCCTGGCGTTGTAGATGATTCCGATATTTTTCATCTTTATCTGCTTGGCTTTCCCAGTATTATCGCCGGGCTCGTATTTCCGGTTTCTTAATTATGGACCTTTTTTAATCAGCTTGCTTCTGGGCCCGCGTTGGGTATCCCAGGCTCGTTAGATAACCCTACACGGCCAGCGCCCGCACCGCTTCTTGGGCCGCCTCCATGACGAAACCTGGCGCGATCCCCATGAATACCATGGCCGCTCCGGCCAGTCCCAACGCCAGCCACGGGGCGGGCGACCCGGAGATCTTGACTTCGGAAGTGGCCGGCTCGGTGAACATCACCCGGATGATGCGGACGTAGTAGTAGGCGGAGACCGCGCTATTTATCACGCCCAAGATGGCAAGCCAGATCAGACCGCTGTCGACCGCCGCGGTGAAGATGTACAGCTTGGCGATGAATATCCCGGTTGGCGGCACGCCTACCAGGGCCAGCAGTGAAAGGGCCAAGACCCCGGCCAACAACGGATTTCTGGTGGATAGTCCGGCATAATCGCTGATCTGGTCGCTGCTGATCTTCGAGCTAATGATGGTTATGGCGAAGAACGCGGTCAGGTTGGCCGCCGCGTAGGCGGCCAGGTAGAACAAAACTGAGTCCGGGCCGATGGCCGCGAACTCGGGGGCCTTGAAGATACCATCGCCGGACTTCACTCCGGCCGCCACCCCCACCAGGATGTATCCCGCGTGAGAGATGGTGCTGTAGCCGAACAGACGCCTGATATTGCTCTGGCTGATGGCCACCAAGTTACCGATTATCATGGATGCCGCGGCCAACCCGGCGATCAGGATTCCCCAGTCCAAGGCCACATCAAAGAACCCAGTGAATAGGACGCGCAACACCACGGCGAAGGCGGCAGCCTTGCTGGCCACGGACAGGAAAGCCACCACTGGAGTTGGGCCCCCCTCGTAAACGTCGGGCACCCACATCTGGAAAGGGGCCGCCGAAAGCTTGAAGCCAAAACCGGCGATCATCAAGACTATACCCACGAACAACGCATAATTGCCGAAGGGGGTGTCTCCAGTTGCTTGTCCGATGGCGATGGATATATCCGCCAGTTGCGTGCTTCCGGTGAATCCAAAGACCAGGGCCATTCCATATAACATCAGCGCCGAACTGATGGCGCTGATGATCAGGAACTTCATCCCGGCTTCGCTGGAATTCCGGTTCAGCAGGAATGCGGTCAACGCGGCCAGCGGCAACGTGGTCAGTTCCAAGGAAACGTAGATGGTGATCAGCTCGGTTGCGGCCGCCAGCAGCATCATTCCGGTGGCCGCGAACAATATCAGGGCGAAGTACTCGCCCTGGAACCGCTCCATGTTCCGAACGTAGTCGGTGGACGCCAACACCACCAACGCCACGGTCCCGATGATCAGGAAATTGAAGAAAAGGGCGAACCGGTCGACGGATATCGCGCCCAGGAGGATGCTGGGGTCCTCGGTGGTGAAGGCGTCGGCGCCGCGGAGCAGGTTGGCGGCCCCGCCAAGGTCGTAGAACTGGATCAGGGTCATGATGAACGGCCCGGCCAAAACCGCGAAAGAGAAGTAGGGCAGCAAACCTTTCTTGGGCAGGACCAGGTCCAGCAGAATCACCAAGACCGCGGCTCCGGCCATGGCCAGGTATGGGGATATGACGTAGAAATCGTGGACTGACATTACCGGTTAATCACCCCGTTAAGGACGTCCACCATGGGGTTAAGTCCCGATTCAAATACGTCGGTCAACAAGGCGGGCCAGACACCCACGCCGATGATGGTCACCACCATCAGCACCAAGGGCGCCGCCTCCACCAAGGAGGCGTCGGTCAAGTCGTCGAATGCCGGCCGCCGCACCCCGAAGAAAGTGCGCTCCATCATCCAGAGGATGTAGCCCGCCGCCAGCACGATTCCCAGCAAAGCCAGGACCGTGGGCCAGTCGTAGGCGCGGAAGGCGCCCAGGAACACCAACAATTCAGAGACGAAACCGCTGAGGCCGGGCAGGCCCAGAGACGCCAGTCCGGCGATCAGCATGGCGACGGCCACCACCGGCATCCGCCCAGCCAAGCCGCCCAGGTCGGGTATATAGCGCGTGTGGGTCCTGTCGTAGACCAGCCCCACCGCCAAGAACAGCAGGCCGGTTACCGTGCCGTGGGTGAATAGCTGCATGGCCGCGCCGTTGAGCCCGGTGACGGTCAGCGTTCCCTGGGCGATTCCCACCGAGCCGATACCGACCAGGACCAGGCCCATGTGGCTGATGCTGGAATATGCGATGAGCCGTTTCAGGTCGGTCTGCCTCATGGTTACCACCGCGCCGTAGAGCACGCTCACCACTCCCAAAACCACCAAGGCCCAGGCGAAGCGGTCGGTCTGGGAAGGGAACATGCCGACGTTGATGCGGAGCAGGCCGTAGCCGCCCATCTTCAGCAGGACCCCCGCCAACATCACGCTGGCGGCGGTGGGCGCATCGGTGTGGGCGTCGGGCAGCCAGGTGTGAAACGGCCAGGTGGGCAGCTTGATGGCGAACCCGACGAAGAAGAGCCAGAACAGCCCGGACAAAGGGATCAGCAGTCCGGCTGAGGTCAACATCGTGGCCTCAGTCGAAAGCGCCACCATATTGAACGTGCCGACGCCGGGCGCGAGGAACACCGCAACGATGCCGACCAACATGAAGGCGCTGCCCAGGATGGTGAAGATCAGGAATTTCATGGCCGAGTATTCTTTCCGGCCGCTGCCCCAGACGGAGATGAGCATAAACATGGGGATCAGCTCCAACTCCCAGAACAGGAAGAAGAGCAGCAGGTCCATGGAGGTGAAGACTCCCATCACCGCCGTTTGGAGCACCAACAGCCAGATGAAATACTCCTTGACCCGGAAGCCGATGTGCCAGGACGCCAGCACGGCGCACATGCCCAGCAACCCGGTCAACGCCACCAACGGCGTGTTGAGGCCGTCCACCGTCAGAAGGAAATCGGCGTTCAGTCCCACATCCGGGATCCAGGTGATATGGTCAACGAACTGGAACCGGTCGGCGCCGTCGCCACGGTCGAATAAACCGAAGACCAACAAGGACAGAACGAGGTCGCCCAGGGCTATCAGAACGGCGAAATTCCGCACGTTCCGGTCGCCTTTGACCACCAACAGCAACACCAGAGCTCCCACCACAGGCAGGAACACCGTCGCCGTTAAAAGTCCGTTGTAGCCTTCTACCATTTAGTTTCCTATGCCAACAACAGGGCCAGAATGATTGCCAGAACGCCGAACGCTATCCCCGTGGCATAGGCCTGCACCTGGCCGGTCTGTAATTTCCCAATGGCCGTGCCGATGTTCCGGAAGAACCATCCGATCAGGTCCACGACGCCGTCCACTAAGTTGCGGTCTATCCAGTCCACGGTCCCGGCGAAATATTTGAAGAACCCCTTCCGGACCATCACGTCTTCGTACAAGGTGTCCAAGTAGTATTTCTGAGACAGCAGCGTGTGCAGCGGCTTCAACCGCTCCAGCGGATCGGCACGTTGGTCCCGCCGGCGGAGGTAGACCAACACCGCCAAGCCGATTCCCGATAGCGCCGCCACGGTCGACACGGTGGCCATCCAGCGGCTGAAGTCAAGCGTCTCGGCGTGTCCCACGGCTCCCAGGGCCGCGCCCAGGCCGTCGCCCAAGAACCCGGTTATCCAGTGTTTGGGAATGCCTATCTCCTCGTTCCATTGGGGATTGGCCAGGTACCCCAATAACAAGGCGCCCACGCCCAGCACCACCATCGGCAGCACCATGACCCAGGGGGATTCGGCCAGGTGCACCCCGCCGTGGCCTCCATTTCCCTCGGGACTTGATGCACCGGCGGGAGCGGACTGCGCCTTTTCTTCCAACTCGCGGTCGATCCCGCCCCGGAACTCGCCGTGGAAGGTCAGGATGATCATCCGGATGGTATAGAAGGCCGTGACTATCACGCCCGCCAGCAACGCGGAGAAGGTCACCCGGCTGACCCAAGTGTCCACCGGTCCGTTGCCGTTCCAGGCGCCCAGGAGTATCTCGTCCTTGCTCCAGAACCCGGCCAGGGGAATGATGCCCACCAAGCTCAGCCCGGCCACCACTACCAAAACATAGGTGACGGGCAAATGACGCCACAGTCCGCCCATGTAGCGCATGTCGAAGGTGCCCGTTGCGTGGTTGACGCTGCCGGCACCCAGGAAGAGCAGGGCCTTGAACGCCGCGTGGGTCACCAGGTGGAAGATAGCTGCTGCGTACAGTCCCAGCCCCAATGCCGCCATCATGTAGCCCAGTTGGCTGATCGTCGAGTAGGCCATGACCCGCTTGATATCGTTCATCACCAGGCCCATGGACGCCGCGAAGATCGCGGTGAAAGCGCCGACTAGGGCCACGACGGTCATCGCATCGGCGGATTGTTCGAAAACTGGGAAGAACCGGGCCACGAGGAACACGCCGGCGGCCACCATGGTGGCCGCGTGGATCAGGGCGCTGACCGGAGTCGGGCCTTCCATGGCGTCGGGGAGCCAGGTGTGGAGCGGAAACTGGCCCGACTTGCCCGCGGCCCCGGCGAATATCCCCAGCGCCAGCCAGGTCAGGACCGCGCCGCCAAGGATGGCTCCGGCGGCGGCTTCCGGTTGGGCCGCCTCCCAGATGTCCGGGATGTGGAAAGCGTTCAGCCCGGCGGCGGCGAAGGCGTCGGCCTGCGTGAACAGGTAGAGGATGGCGATGATGAATCCGACGTCGCCGATGCGGGTGATGATGAAGGCCTTCTTGGCCGCGGCTGCGGCGGCGGGGCGCTCGTGCCAGAAGCCGATGAGCAGGTACGAAGACACGCCCACCAACTCCCAGAATACGTAGAGCTGGATGATGTTGGACGCCAGCACCAACCCCAACATGGCGGCGGTGAACAGGGACATGTAGGCGTAATAGCGGGAGAAACTGGCGTCGCCCTTCATGTATCCCAGGGAGTAGACCTGCACCAGCAGGCTAACCCCGGAGACCACGACAAGCATAACGGCGGTCAAAGGGTCAACCAGCAGCCCCATTTCGATGGTTGCTCCGCCCACCTCTAGCCATTCAAAGGGCTCGAAGTCCAGGTTGTGGCCCAGGACCACCGAGCGCAGGGTCCAGATGGAGAACCCCAATGCCGTGCCAAGCGCCGCGATGGTGACGATCCCGCTGATCAGGGAATAGCGGTTGAAGAACGGCCTCACAACCAATGCGGCGAATGCAAAGGAACCCAGAGGCAATAGGAAGATGGCCCAGATGGCAGCTTCAGTAACCATCTACAATTTTCGGAGGATCTCTTCGGCGACGTGTTCCCTGCCCAAAGGGACGTAGATCTTGAACGGGACCCGCTCGGCCCAGTCCAATATGTCTCCCTCCGGCAGTATGCGGGTGGGCAGGCCCTCGCCTTCAAGGACTTCCTTCCACATCTCGGCCAACATCAGGTTCGGCGCCTTTTTGAATTCAACCCACATGATCAGTTCCGCAACTGGGTGGCTTCGGTCAGGTCCACCGACTCGTGGGTCCGGTACATGGCGAACACGATGCCCAAGCCCAGGGCGATCTCGGCGGCGGCCACGGTGATGATGAAGATCGCAAAGACCTGTCCGGTGAGCACCGAGCTGATGTCGTCCTGAAGAGCCGCCGGCGCCAGGTATTTGGCCATGGCGACAAGGGTTATGTTGACCGCGTTGAACATCAATTCGATGGACATCAAAACAGCCAATACATTTCGCCTGGCAAGGGACCCGTAGAGGCCGATGCAAAAAAGGACCGCCGAGACGATCATAAAGCCTTCGAAAGACATGCCCTGCTAGCCCCTCCCCGTTCCCGGATTGGGGCGGACGAGCACCAACGCGCCGATCAGCGCCGCCAGCAGCAGCACCGATACCGCCTCGAAGGGCAAGACGTAATCGCTGATCAAGAGGTCGGCGAGACCCGCTTCCCGCACCTCGGCTTGCTCCTCGGGACCGGTGACGCCTTCCTCGGTCAGAACTTCGCCGGTTAGAGTGGTCACCGCGCTGGTCTGCACCAACTCCACCCGTTGTTGGTGTTCGGCGGGCAGGAATTCCCACTGGGTGTCCACCGCCACCGTCACCAAGGCGGCCAGCAACAGGGCGGAAAAGACCGCCGCCGGTATCTGCAGACGGTTGGGCAGATTGCCCCGCTGGACGTCCCGGGTCAGCATCACGGCGAAGATGATCAGGATGGCGATAGCCCCGACGTAGATCAAGACCTGGACAACGGCCAGGAACTCGGCGCTGAGGAGGACAAAGAAACCGGCTACCGCCATGAAAACCAGGATCAAGAGCAACGCGGCGCGGAACAGGTCCGGCACTAGCACGACTCCCAGCGCTCCCCCCACCGCCACCACGCTCAGGATCCAGAAGACGATGTCCTGAAAGAGCATCTACTCCGCTTCCTCGCCGGGAGTGGGCGCGGGCGCGGCCTGACTGTCTTCGACGAATGACGAGTCCACCGGCGGCTCCTGGGGGAGCAGGTCCGAGGGCACGGGCCGGTCAATCATCATGCCCGCCTTCTCCCTCTGGTGCCACTGCCAGGACTCACGCCCCACCTCTTCCCAATGTAGCGGGCGGCCATCCTTGGGGTCGTAGCCGGCGTCCTCGAGCTGAGGACGGAAGAACGTGCTGGGGCGTTTTTCCGCCTGACGCAGCTGGTCGATACCGATCACCATCTCTTTCCTGGAATATTGTCCTTGCTCAAACCCACTGCCCATGAACAGCGCATCGTAGGGGCAGGCCTCGACGCACAGGCCGCAGAACATGCATTGGTTTATGGCGATGTCGAAGACCTCCAGCCGGTATTTGTCTCCTTCGGCCGGAGCGGTCTCGCTGGGTGTGGTCACGATCTTGATGATTCCCAGAGGGCAGTATTTGGCGCAGGAGGCGCACCCGGTGCACCGCTCCTCGTACCAGACGAATTCCTCGCCCCGGAACCGGGGGTGTTGCTTGACCCGCTCTTCCGGGTACTGGACCGTGAACGGTTTCTTGGCCAGGTTCTTCAACGTGACCAACAGGCCTTTGGCCATAGCTATCCCATACATGCTAATCTGCCTCCCCGGGGGAGAGGGTCGCTCCCGTAGCGGGCCCCGCCGGACGGACCTTTTCCCTGATCAACGTCCCGAAGACCAATATGCAGGCGAAGGCCAACCCAAAATTGATTCCGGCCATGATCCACAGGTCTGTTGTGTCCAGCGTCCCCGCGCTATCACGCAGGAAGTAGACCTCCAACGCCGTGGCGAACAGGTTGATGATGCTGAGAGGCAACAGGAATTTCCAGGCGAAGGCCATCAATTGGTCGATGCGCAGCCGGGGGAAGGTGGCACGGATCCAACTGAAGATGAAGGCCAAGACGCCGATCTTCATCAGGAACCAGGCCCAGCCCAAATAATTGGAGAAGGGACCGGACCAACCGCTGAGGAACAACGTGACCATCACCGCGGAAGAGGTCAGAACCGCGCCGAATTCGGCGGCCTGAATCAGGGCGAATTTCACGCCGCTGTACTCGATATGATACCCGGCGATGAGCTCGGACTCGGCCTCCGCCAGGTCGAATGGGGTGCGGTTCAGTTCCGCCGACGTTCCCGCGAAGAACACGAAGAATGCCAGGGGCTGCACCAACAGGAAGGGCACTGTCTGAGCAGAGACTATGTCGGCCAAGGACATGGAACCGGCCACCAACACCACGCCCAGTAGGGACATGACCACCGGGACTTCGTAGCTGATCAGCACCGCCACCCCTCGGGACGCGCCAAACATGGCGTACCGGTTATCTGAGGCCCACCCTGCCATGAAGATGGCGATGGACGTGATTGAGGTCACCGCGAGGATGTACAGGACGCCCACGTTCAGGTTGGCCAGGGCCGTGTCTTTGGCGAAGGGCACCACGGCCATCACCAACACCACCGGGGCCAACATGGCCACCGGAACGATGGCGAATATGATGCGGTCGGCGCCCTTCGGGGTCAGGTCTTCTTTCAACAAGAGCTTGACCAAGTCAGCCAGCGGTTGGAGCGAGCCGAAGGGCCCCCAACGGTTGGGCCCGATGCGGTTGTGGAACCGGCCGATCAGCCGGCGTTCCACCCAGGAGAACAGGCCGGCGCCCAACAGCACGCCGTTCACCAAGATCAACATGATGGCGAGCCCGGCTACGGCATAAGACAGCCAGCAGGGCAACACGTGACCCACGCCGTCGTAGATCACCCGGAACAAAAGGGTATCGTGCAGGATGTTGCCGGGGCCTAGAACGCAGTTCATCGGTCCACTTCACCCATGTTGATGTCCAGGCTGCCCAGCGTCACGATCATGTCCGCTAATTTCCAGCCCACCAATAGATGCTCGGTCACGGTCAGATTGATCAGGGACGGCGAACGCACCTTGCACCGGTAGGGGCTGATTCCGCCGTCGGACACCAGATAGAAGGCAAGTTCGCCCTTGGAAGCCTCAACGCGACCGTAAGCTTCGGCCCCAGGTTTGGGCCGCAGTATCAGGGGCACGTCCGCCCGAATTGGGCCGGGCTCGATCTGCTGGATGCACTGCTTCACCATGCGGATGCTCTGGTGTATCTCTTGGATGCGCACCCAGAAACGGTCGTAGTTGTCGCCGCCCGTGGCTATCGGAACGTCGAATTCCATGCGGTCGTAGGCATCGTAGGGGTCCATCTTGCGCCAGTCCCAGTCCAGGCCGCTGGCCCGGAGCACCGGCCCGCTAACCGATGCGTTGATGGCCAGGTCCAGGGGCAGCACGCTGACCCCGCGGGTGCGGACCATGACAATCTCGTTCTCCAAGATCAATTGCTCGATCTCTTTGTATTCGGTCTCAAAGTCCTTCAGGAACTGGTCAAGGGCCGGCCAGAAGTCGTCCGGGGCATCGAAGAACACTCCACCGGGGCGCATGTAACTCACGGTGATCCGCGCGCCGCAGAGCATCTCAAACAGGTCCAGTATCCGCTCCCTGGAACGGAAGGCGTACATCAGCGGTGTCCCCAGGGTCCCCAGGTCCTGCAGGAAGAAGCCGATGCCCATCAGGTGGCTGGCCACCCGCTGCAACTCGGCGGTCAAGGTCCTCAGGTACTTGGCCCGCTGTGGGACCTCAAGGTCCAGGAGGTCCTCAACCGCCAAACAGTAGGCCTGGTTGTTGATCATGGACGATACGTAGTCGAGGCGGTCGGTCAAGGTGACTATCTGGACGTAATTGCGCTCTTCGGCCAGCTTCTCCGTACCCCGGTGGAGGTAGCCGAAGATGGGCTCAACCTCCAAGATATTTTCGCCGTCAAAGGTAACGCGCAGGCGGAACACCCCGTGGGTACTGGGGTGCTGCGGCCCGATATTTACCGTCATCGGCTCAGTTTGGATCGGCATTGCAGAGCAGTTGGCTCTCAACCCTCAGCGCTCAGCTAACCATTAGCTGAATGCTGACGGCTGACAGCTACAGATAATCCTTCCGCAGTGGGTGGCCCTCAAAGCCTTCCCACAGCATTATTCTTTTCATGTTGGGGTGTCCGGAGAAACTGATCCCCATCAGGTCCCAGATCTCCCGCTCTTGGAAATCGGCCCCCCGCCACAGGTGGTAAACCGAAGGTAGGCTCAGATCTTCGCGGCCGTCCAGGCGGGTCTTGACGATGGCCGTGTGCTGTTTGGTCAGGGATGTCAGGTGGTAGACGACCTCGAAATGGCTGATGTAGTCAACGGCCGAGATGGAGTTCAGAAAATTGAAGTCTAGCCCCGCGTCCGACTTCATGAATCCGGCGACATCAGCGATCTTTGGCGCCTTGACCCGAAGTACGCCGTCGGCCATTCCTTCCACGGCGTCGGGAACACCGGCGGCGACTTTATCCGCCAGGTCCTCGCCGGTCAACTGTTGAACGGCCATCAAGTGTTATCCGGTTTTGGGCCCCGTTTGAAGGGGTTCAGGTTTGGGCCGTTGGGCAGGTTATGGTACCTCTTTATCTTCTCGTGAAGCTCCATGATTCCGTAGAGCAGGGCGTCGGGCCGGGGCGGGCAGCCCGGGACATAGACGTCCACCGGGATGATGTGGTCCACGCCGGGCACCACGCTGTAGGAACCGTAGTAGGGACCGCCGCTGGTGGCGCAAACGCCCATGGAGATCACCCATTTGGGCTCGGCCATCTGGTCGTAGATGCGTTTGATGGCCGGGGACATCTTCCAGGTCACGGTCCCGGCCACGATCATCAGGTCGGCCTGGCGGGGCGAGGCCCGGAAGGCCT
>JADFPD010000130.1 GCA_022562475.1 Chloroflexota bacterium
GGTGATTGAACGGGGGTCCGCCCATGAGATCTACGCCAACCCGCGTCACCCATATACGGTGGGATTGCTCCGGTCAGTGCCCCGTTTGGACCTTCCCCGCCGGGCGAAACTCGATCCCATCGAAGGCCAGCCACCGGACTTGATCAACCTACCTCAAGGATGCGCTTTCCGGGAGCGGTGCCGCTGGGCCATCGAAAAATGCGCCACCGATACCCCTGAACTGGAAGACACTGGGAATGGCCATCTGTCCGCCTGTTTCCGGTCCGAAGACCTGGGTCCATCAGCCATCGAATTCTTGCACGCTCCAGCGGCTGAGTAAAACCTCCCAAGGGAGATAAGACTTTTTATGACTACGATGCCCGAAGCCGCGGTTCCCAACGCCGCATCACAGAATGGAGACATACTTCTCGAGGTCAAAAACCTCAAGATGTACTTCCCGGTCGGTTCTGGGTTTCTATCCCGGAAACCCGTTGGGTACGTGAAGGCGGTTGACGACATTAGCTTCACTGTCAAACGTGGCGAGACCCTGGGTCTGGTGGGTGAAAGCGGTTGCGGAAAGACGACTACCGGCAGATGCATCCTGCAGCTATACAAACCTACGGCCGGCCAAATCATCTTCGACGGCCAGGACCTGACCCAACTAAACACCAAAAGAATGCGCGCGATGCGCCGCGAGATGCAGGTGATCTTTCAGGACCCGTACAGCTCGCTGAACCCTCGTATGACAGCGGGCAATATCATCGGCGAACCGTTGATCGTCCATGGCCTGGTGAAGGGCAAACAAGAGTACCGGGAGAAGGTTGCCGATCTGCTTCAAAATGTGGGACTGAACCCCTACATGGCAGACCGCTTCCCCCACGAATTCAGCGGCGGTCAACGCCAGCGCATCGGAGTGGCCCGGGCGTTGTCGGTCAGCCCCAAATTCATCGTGGCCGACGAGCCGGTCTCCGCCCTTGATGTGTCCATCCAGGCACAGATCATCAACCTGCTGGAAGACCTTCAAGAGCAGTTCAACCTGACCTATCTCTTCATCGCCCACGACCTGTCTGTGGTCCGGCACATCAGCGACCGTGTCGGCGTCATGTACCTGGGTCACATGGTGGAGATGTCTGACCGGAACGAGATCTACCGCAACCCCATTCATCCATACACCAAAGCCCTACTCTCGGCGGTGCCCATACCCGACCCGGTGCTGGATGCCCAACGTGATCGTGTCCTCCTCACCGGAGAGGTGCCAAGCCCTCTGAATCCACCCAGCGGCTGCGTGTTCCACCCACGCTGCCCCGTAGCCAGCGACAATTGCTCCGCGGTTCTGCCGGAATTACGCGAAGTGGAGCCTGAGCATTACGCGGCGTGTATCCTGGCAACCGGGTACGGAAATTACTAATCTCTAACCGGGGAACTTAGCCAGATTTATGGAGGGGCTGTTTCGAGACAGCCCCTCTCCTTTTTTGCCGCCGCCCGGCGTTGTTCGCGGTAAGTATGTGAATCTCCGTTGTAGGCGAAAATCGACCGTGATACCATTGGATAAGTATGGAACCGAGCCTAATCCGAAACTTCTGCATCATCGCCCATATCGACCATGGAAAATCCACCCTGGCCGACCGTTTTCTGGAGATTACAGGCACGGTCCGTCCCGGGGAGATGAAAGAGCAGTTCCTGGACCAGATGGACCTGGAAAGGGAAAGAGGCATCACCATTAAGGGGAAAGTTGTGACCATGTCGCACACCGCCCCAGATGGCACGACCTACCAGTTCAATCTCATCGACACACCCGGCCATGTGGACTTCAGCTACGAGGTTTCCCGCGCTTTGGCGGCCTGCGAGGGCGCGCTGTTGGTCGTCGACGCCAGCCAAGGGATCGAAGCCCAGACCATCGCCAACACCTTGCTCGCCATGGAATATGACCTGGAGCTTATCCCTGTGGTTAACAAGGTGGACCTGCCTCAGGCTGAACCTGAGCGGGTAGCCGCCGAGATTCAGCAGGCCTTTGGGTTTAGGGAAGACGAGATACTCTACGTATCGGCCAAAGATGGCACCGGCGCCCAACAGATATTGGACGCCGTTGTAGACCGGGTGCCCCCTCCCTCAGGCGAAGTTAACGCCTCCCCTCGCGCCTTGGTCTTCGACTCTGAATACAACTCGTATAAAGGGATTATCGCCCACGTACGGATAAAAGACGGGACCATCACCAAGCGAGACCGGATCAAGGTCATGTCCTCCGGAAAGTCCGCGGAGATCGTCGAGGTTGGGGTATATGCTCCGGGCCCCACGCCAACGGAATCCTTGGGAACCGGCCAGGTCGGCTACGTCGCCACGGGATTCAAAGAGGTGCGCGACTGCACCGTAGGCGACACTTTAACTGTGGACCGGTCCGCGGCCGTCGAACCGTTACCCGGGTATTTCGCTCTCAAATCCATGGTGTTCGCCGGCTTGTATCCTTCCGAAGGCGAAGAGTACAACAACCTCCGCGATGCCCTGGACAAGCTGCAGCTTAACGATGCGTCCCTGGAGATTGCGCCCGAAAGCAGCACCGCCCTTGGCTTTGGATTCCGTTGCGGATTCCTGGGCCTCATGCACCTGGACATCGTTCAAGAGCGGTTGGAACGGGAGTACGACCTTGACCTCATCGTCACCGCCCCCAGCGTCGCCTATCAGGTGGTGCTGACCGACGGACAAACGATCATCGTGGACAGTCCGGCCAAGCTGCCGTCGCCCAATGAATATTCTGAGATTCTAGAGCCGATGTTGGACCTGACCATCGTGGCGCCCAACCGCCACGTGGGCGCCCTTATGGAGTTGATGCACTCGCGCAGGTCAGAATTCAAACGCATGGAATACATGCAGGGCGGGGGCACCCGCCGGGACGGGAAAAATGAGCCCGGAGACGAGTCTCGGGTTGTGATGGAATACACCATTCCCCTGGTGGAGTTGCTGGCTGATTTCTACAACCAGCTAAAGTCGAAAACCCAGGGATACGCATCGCTGGACTACACCTTTTCCGGCTACCGCGCCGCGCCGCTCGTCAAGGTAGAGATTTTGGTCAACCATCATTCGGTGGAAGCCCTATCGATGATTTTGCACCGGGACTCCGCCGTGGCCCAAGGCCGCAAGATCGTAGACCGTCTGCGCGCCACGATCCCTCGTCAGATGTTCGAGATCCCCATCCAGGCATCCATCGGCAGCCGGATCATCGCCCGGGAAACGGTGCGTGCTTTGCGAAAAGATGTGCTGGCTAAATGCTACGGCGGCGATATCACTCGGAAGCGAAAATTGCTGGAGAAGCAAAAAGAAGGCAAGAAACGCCGCAAGATGGTGGGTTCGGTTGAGATTCCCCAGGAAGCGTTCTTGACCATCTTGGAAGCCGGTGGGAGCTGACGGCCCGGCGGTGTTCCACCGGGCGAACGCCTTAGATCGCCAAGGCGTCCCTTAATGCCTGTAGCTGGGCTAGATGGTCTCGTATGTGCCCGTCCAGCGTACGCTCGAAGATGGCATTCAGAGTGCGTTCTTCATCCACTTCCCTGGTCCTCTGGTGCATCATGACCTTCTTCGTTTCCAGGTCTTCATCGGACATGCCCGACAATGATTCGTCCAAGCTCTGAAAGAAAAGCTCGATGTCGGCGTTGATCTGGGCGATGTCGTATTCGGTCCGCTCGGGGGTGATATTGGTCAGGCCGCTCCAGATCTCATATTCTTTGATCTCGCCGGAGAGTATGCCTTCGACCAAGGTGTGGACGCCACCGAGGGGCGTTTCCAAGACGTGGTACACCAGCTCCCTAGCCGACCATTCAGCAGGGTCTTCTTTCCAGTCCATGCAATAATCCATGCCCTCCAGGACCGCCAAAAACTTGCTCTTGATGTCTCGTACCGATTCTAAGTGCGCCTGCTTGCCGGTGGCCAAAAGGATTCCTCCTTAATAGTGAGATCTGTGGGACTACGCTGACAGGTCGATTCTATATTGAAACTCTCGCAGAAGCGCGACCGCCTCTTTTGAGGTATCTTCCCGGTCCAATGCGAAGGCCAATGACGCCCGCAGTAGCCCCATCGGTGTTCCTCCGTCGTACCGGGTGCCGGCGAATTCGTAGGCGTACAACTCATGGCCTCGAAGCAAGGCCAGCAAGCCGTCGGTCAACTGTATCTCGCCTTTGGCTCCCGGCTTGGTGTTCTCGAGGGCCTCAAATACCTGGGGCGGCAATATATAGCGGCCGACGATAGTTAGATTGGACGGGGCTTGTTCCCTGGGCGGCTTTTCGACCAGCCCTTTAATCTTGTGGACCCGGTCCGACACCTGAGTTGCGTCCACCACGCCGTAGTTGTGGACCACTTCCCAAGGCACCGCTTCCACCGCTATCACCCCGGCGTTCAACTCCTCGGAGACCTGCACCATCTGGCTGATGGCCCCTGGGGAATGAGCGATGATATCGTCGGGCAGAATGACCACGAAAGGCTCGTTGCCCACGGCGTCCTTGGCCATCAGCACCGCATGGCCAAGGCCCAAGGCTTCTTTCTGTAAAACAAAGCTGACTTTCGCCAGATTGCCGGCTTCCGCCACTCTCGCCAACAGGTCTGTTTCTCCGCTGGCCGCCAGCCGTTGCTCCAGAGCTGAGTGGGGTTGGAAATAGCCGCTGATCGATTCCTTCCCAGGGGATGTGACGATGATAACCTCTTCCACCCCAGCCTCGGCCGCCTCCGCGATAACGTATTGCAGCAAAGGGCGGTCGATGATGGGGAGAAGCTCTTTGGGGACGGACATGCTTACCGGCAAGAACCGGGTCCCCAGTCCAGCGGCGGGAATGACTGCTTTGCGTATCTTCATAACCAAATAAAAAGGGGAGGACGTACAAGGGAGTCTAATATTAGCACCGGTCGCGGCGCTTGCTTATGGGATCAATTTTTGGTGGCCCCCTTGACTGTCCCGCGCTCTCAATCCTACCATGTTAACGAGGCCGTACTAGACGGGGAGCCAGCGGTGCCCTATATCCGCAATCCGCTATAGCGGAGTTGAATCCCTCCCCTCGGCGAGGCCAGAGGTCCCATATTGCGGGCGATGATATAGAGGGTTGGGTCCTGCGCGACGTAGACTTGTGAACTCCGCCAGGTCCGGAAGGAAGCAACGGTAAACAGGACCCTACGGGCGCCGCGGGAGTGCCTGGCCTGAGTCATCATTCACGACATGTCCGATGGTCTATGACAACGGGAGGTGTGCGGTCTTATTGATTACCCCGACTTATTTCATCCCGGCGCGCCAAACGCGGCTGGGTCTGACTCAGATTCCCCACAAACCGTGACCTCTCCGATCTCACCGTTAGGCGGCCGTACCGGCAGGCGCAAATCCCTGGGCCAACATTTCCTGGCCGATAGCCGGATCGCCGGACGGATACTGGACGCCGCTGAACTTTCGCCAGACGATTTGATCGTGGAGATCGGACCGGGACGCGGGGTCCTGACCAAGCGATTGGTGGACCGGGTGAAAAGGGTGGTGGCCATAGAGCTGGATGGAGAGCTTGCCGCCGCGCTGCCAGCGCGCCTGGATTTCCCGGCCAACTTGACCTGCGTAGAGGCCGACGCCCGAGTGATGGACCTGGCCGAACTCATCGCCCCGGAGACTTCCTATAAGGTTGTCGCCAACCTCCCTTATTACGCCGCCAACCCCATCATCCGGCGGCTGTTGGAATCGCCGCCAAAACCGGGACTGCTGATCGTCATGGTGCAGCAAGAGGTGGCGAAGAACATGGTGGCGCAGCCGGGTGGCATGGGCATCTTGTCGGTGGCGACACAGTTTTACGCCAAGGCAAAAATAGTCTGCTCCGTGCCTCCCAAGTCTTTCAGACCCCCTCCCAAGGTTACTTCAGCCGTCGTGCGCCTGGATGTTTTGCAAACTCCTGCTGCCGATGTGGCCAGCGAAGAGGATTTCTTTACGGTGGTCCGGGCCGGATTTGCCGCTCCCCGCAAGCAGATCCGCAATTCCCTCAGCCAAGGACTGCGCATCGGACCTGCCGCCGGCGGTCTGATCCTGGAAGAGGCCGGCATCGACGCCACGCGAAGACCCCAAACGCTGGATATAGCCGAATGGGCCGGTATCTACCAGGTGTGGTCTAAGTCCGCACATGTTTCGAGCGAGGAAGGCTAGAGCTTGGAAGTCCCGGCTTACGCCAAGCTGAACCTGACCTTTGAGGTCCTGGGCCGCCGCGATGACGGTTATCATCAAGTGACGACCATCATGCAGACCATCAGCCTGTCCGACCTGCTTCAAATCGAACCGGATACGGGCCTAAAGGTCGAATGCGATTACCCGGAGCTGGCGGGCGAACAGAACCTCGTTTGGCAGGCGGCAGTTGCCCTGGCCAAGGCAGGAGATATCGAACCCGCGGCCCGCATCACCATCGAGAAACACATCCCCGTGGGCATGGGCTTGGGTGGAGGAAGCAGCGATGCCGCAGCGGCATTACTGGGCCTGAACGTTCTTTGGGGCCTGGGATTAGCCGTGGAAGAATTAGCGGTGATAGCCGCGGGTCTGGGCTCCGATGTTTCCTTCTTTCTATGGGGGGGCACCGCGCTGGCCCAGGGAAAGGGCGAACAGATCACAAGCCTGACGCCCATGCCTCCCTTGGCGGTCACTCTCGTGTTCCCGGACCTGTCCATTCCCAACAAAACGGCAACCATGTACTCCAAGTTGACGACAGGCCAGTTCAGCGACGGGGGCGTGACCCGCCAGATGGTGCAAATCCTAACCGCGGGCCAGTTCGTAAGAGAATCTGTGAGCGGTCTGGTGTTCAACGCTTTCTCCGACGTGGCAGCCCGGTTGTACCCGGAACTCTCGGCGATGTGCCGCCAGGTTGCCGACCAGGGTGGGCCGGCGCTGCACCTTTGTGGGGCGGGACCGGCCTGGTTCACGCTGCCATCCAGTGAAGAGGAGCACCAGTGGCTAGCAGAACTATTGCAACCACACAGCGCCGGGGTTTACCTTGTAAGCACGGTCCCGCCGGAAAAGTGCGGCGTGGGATCACTACCGGCGGGCAATTAACAGGCCGCTCTACTCCGAAACGGCAAAGGTTCAATCAATGGGCATACTGGGCAGCATCTCCATCGGGATAAATCCCAACCTGATCGACATCGGTAACTTGATTCTTTCCTGGCATGGTGTCATGACTTTCGTGGCGGTGGCGGTGGCGGTCTGGCTGGTGGCCCGGTGGGGCGGAAGAGAGGGGATGATCGTGGATTCGATCTACTCCGTGGCTGTATGGGCCATCATCGGCGGAGTGATCGGCGCCAGGTTCCTTCACGTGATCGATTTTTGGGATGAAGTATACCGAGACGACTTCTTCAGCGTGTTCTCGGTCTGGTCGGGAGGCATCGCGATCTACGGCGCCATTCTGGGCGGCTTCGCCGGTGGCGCGCTCTACATCATGATCCGCAACTCCGAATGGTTCCTTTCCCTGTGGCGGACCTTTTTCCCGTTCCTGGGCGAAGCCCACCCGGCCAATCTGCCCGGGATCGGGCGTCTGGCGGACATCACGGCCCCGGCGATACTTATCGCCCAAGCCATCGGCCGCATCGGCGACGTCATCAACGGGGAGCACTTCTCCAAGGTGACCGAGCTACCCTGGGGAGTCATCTACACCCATGCCAACAGCCCCGGAATTTTCAGGCCGCCAACCCACCCGGCGGTGGCCTATGAATTGATCTTTGATCTGGTCCTGTTGGCCGCCATATGGCCACTGCGGGACCGGCTACGCCCCCATGGAATGTTCTTTGCCCTCTATCTC
The DNA here is from genome assembly GCA_022562475.1 of Chloroflexota bacterium. Lineage (GTDB taxonomy): Bacteria > Chloroflexota > Dehalococcoidia > Lucifugimonadales > UBA3495 > UBA9611. The sequence goes on from JADFPD010000130.1 coordinate 7,767, forward strand.
GCGACCTATTCCATAGGCCGGTTCTTCCTCAGCTTCATGAGAGAGGAATTCAACGAATACTTCGGTGCGCTGAATGAAGCCCAGGTAGTGGCGATACTGGTGGTGATGTTCACAGTGCCGCTGCTGGTCTGGAAGGCCCAGATCGTGCGGCCGTCAGCCAGGCGGGCCTGAAGCTCGTTGGGGCATACACCATTGTCATTCTGAGGCGTTAGCCGAAGAGGGCTAGCCTTCCGACGGCTTAAAGTCCAATAGCCGTAAGGCGATGGCCCCTTTGCCCCGGAACGAATCTGTCATGACGGTGAAGGCCAAGTCGACTAATTCGGTGTGGTGCTGCCATTTTTC
>JADFPD010000030.1 GCA_022562475.1 Chloroflexota bacterium
CCAGGCTTACGTTAGCCCCGAAACTACCAGGGGTGGTGATCGTGATGGGAGGCATGTTTTCCAGGTCGTCGCCGTACTTGGATTCCCGCAATAATTGCATGGCTCTTTCCGGGTCGAATCCGTAGCCGGAAACCGACTCGCTGAACCCTGGGAAGCCTGGAGGTAGGATACCGGTGGCCGGCACAACCTGATCGCCGAGGACGATGGTGGCGATCTCTCTCTTGTCGATGGCCAGGTTCAACGCCTGGCGGACCTTGACGTCGTCCAAGGGCGGCTCGTTAACGTTTAAGCCGATATACTGGACGCTGAAAGACGGGGCCGCCCGTTTGAGCTCGGCGTTTAGACTGTGGGATGGGTCGAGGAGCCGGTCGAGGTCGGCCAGGCCCACTCCGGCGATGTCGATCTCGTCGTTTTCGTACATGAGCATCGAAGTTCCGCCGCTCAAGATCATCTCCACCTCAGCAATTTTGGCCGGGCCAAGGTGGTAACCATCATGCCTGGTGAGGATCAGTGTTTCGCCGACTTTATACTCGGTCATCCGGAAGGGACCGGTGCCGTTGGGTTCGCGGAACCAGTTCTTGGGGTTAGCCTCGACGTTTACCTTGTCCAGGACGAAGGCCGTTGGGTAGGTTAGCTTGGCGAGGAAGAATGACTTGGACGCGTCTATGGTGATCTCGATGGTGAGTTCGTTGATCACGCGCACCCCGGAGATCTCGAAGGCGTCTCCCGCCAGCTTAGCGTCCACGCCGACGATATCACCCAGATACTGGTCAACGTTGGGCGCTTCGGTCAGGGGGTTGGTCGCCCGTTCCAATGACCAGCGGACATCTTCCGCGGTAACGGGTTTGCCGTCGTGGAATGTTGCGTCGGGTCGGATCCTGAAGGTGTAAACCGTGCCATCGTCGGATATGTCCCAGCTCTCGGCGAGGTCTGGGACCACATTTAGGTCTTTGTCTATTGTGACCAGTCCGCCGAATACTTCGACGATTATCTGGGCGGATGTAGCGTCGGTGGTCAGATGTGGGTCAAGGGTAGGCGGGTCCACGTAAAGCCGGACGAAACGCCCTCCTTCCAATGCCTCGCCGCTGCCGGTGGAACCACTGGCGGCCGATGCGTCGGACGCGGCGGTAGGCTCCGGCGACTCACCGGTGGTATCGGCGGCTTCACTGCCGCCGGACGACCCGGAGCAGGCTGCCACCAAGAAAAGCATTCCAAAGGCTAGCAGGAGTGTCTTCCAACCCATATCGTTGTTCCTCGATAACCGGGATAGAGCCCTCCAGTCTCTGGGGGGCTCGGCTACGGCTTTTTTACTTAAGCCTATTTTAGATAACGTTGCGGCTTTATTTCAATGGAACTCACTAAAACACCGCTTATATTCCGCTTTGGTCGGCTCGTCGGCGCCAGGTGCGGCTCCTTGTAAGAGCCACGCCTATTTGCTAACATATTTACGCCTATTTGCAACTGTGTTCGGCCGGGTCCATCCCTCTTCGGCACAGCGGTAAAATTCCACCATGGCGAGCGTAGCCAAGAGGCCTAAGGCGCCTGTCTGTGGCACAGGAGATCACGGGTTCGAATCCCGTCGCTCGCCCCAACAGTGATTCTACAATACTACTTGATTCACCCGTAAGATGCGCCTGTAGCTCAATGGATAGAGTACTGGGCTTCGAACCCAGGGGTTGTGAGTTCGAGTCTCGCCAGGCGCACCACTTCTGGAACCAATAAGGCTCTCAGGTAAAACCGGGAGCCTTTCTTGATTTGCGGGCGGTCAATTTGGCCGCCGGCGTAACCATATACGCAGAATCAACGCCGGCTGGATGCCAAGGTTCTGACATCAGCCGTTACCTGGAAGACCGGAAGACTGAAAGCAGCTACGAACCTGGGCCAGGGTCAGACTCTGGTCTGACGCGGCCACCGTATCCAGAATCTGCTTGCCTTAGAGACCCAGAAAGTCCCGGATTGACGGCCATCAAACTTCGAAATTCTCTGGTCTAGAGGGCGGCGGCGACTCCGGCCCCGATTGCGGTCATTTAAAAACCCTATTTTGTTCAACTATCCTCGGTTGATTATTTTCGAATAATTCTTTACACTTCCAAATCTCATTATTTTCGAGCCTTACTAAAAGGGGTATCATGAGTGACGAATCTTCTCCGCTTCCGTTCCTGAATGAAAACAACCAGCTAATCTATCATGGTCTAAAGAGCGTACAGCTCTCCGCCGAGGATGGGAAAGACCGCTGCATCAACCTGTTTCAGTTGATGCAGCGCGGGCTGATATACCCTTCGCCATTCGCACGTTTCGCCACATTCTGGCAGTCGGACCGCAAGATTACTCGGGATTTTATCGCCGACGTAGTAACCGAAACCCGGAAAGTGATTCACGACAAGTTCGGCGACAAGAACACGACCGTAATCTTCGGGCTGAGCTTCGACTTGTTCAAATCGTGGTGTGAGGCAGACGGTGTCCCGGAGCCCAAGGGCATGAAGTACAAGTTCCCCCAACAGGACGAAGACCGGGAAACATCCACGGTCTTCGCTGACAGCTCTGGAGTCTTTTTCGACTCAGCAGCAAGTATTTGGGTCCACATCAAGTCGGACGAAAAGAGCCATCTCGCAGGGTGTTATGGGGTCGTCCGGGACTTGCTCGGAAAATACGTCACCAAGCAAGAGGACTACCAGGACTGCGATAGCCGCCACACGCGCGACAGCACTGCCGGCAAAGTGCTGGGCTGCCGTTTCTCTGAGAACCTCAATAATCCGGCCGACCCCATCACCATCGCGAATCACACGCTAGTAGGATTCGACGACGTTGAACACGCCGGCGCCTCCTACGTTCTCGCGCAGCGCTTTGAGATCAATTGGGAGCAGCTCCACAACATGTCGGAAGAGCAGATCGAGGACATCATCGGGCGCACCAGTGATGATATCCTGATCCCAACCCGAGACACCCGCAGCCACATCCGCTCTGCCCGAATACGAGATGAGGACGGCAACACCAACTTCGTGATGCGCCTCGGCCTTCCCTTTGGCCGCTCCGAGTACAAGAGCAAAGACCTCGCCTATAAAGGGAGCAATATTCGCGATGAGAAAGGGATATATTTCGCCGGATTTGCCCGGCAGGTCGGTATCCTCGAGTCGATCATGCACCAGCAGATCGGAAACAGTCCCGGGTTCATAAACGACCGGCTGCTCAACCACGTGCGTTCCAACCTAGGTGGTTTCTTCTATATCCCAAGCCGCGCCGACCTTGGTTTGTCGATCGAAGAGTGGACCGGCCGAGCCGAACGGAAATGGGACCAGTTCCCAGGCGTGAAATGGGCGCGTCTCAGCCGGCACTTTCAGGACAAGTCTGAAAATGGCCGCATGTACTACAACCACAAGAATTATCTTTATGAGATGGCGACCATGGATAAGCTCAAGGCGGCTGAGTACAGCCCGCCTTCTAACCGGATACTGGCATTGCTTCTCGACGCCTTCACCCGCTGGCAGGACACCTGGTACTTCGCGAAGGGTCAGCCCGAGATGGGCCACCTGTGCGAACACATCGAACGCGACTTCGGCGCAGGCAAGGTCCGAGAGGTCATGGCCACGTCAATCATGGAGCGAAAGGCCTGGGCGATCCGCATGACGTGCCGGCTATACGCGAGCGACGACTACGGATACCGCGGAGAAAGGCCATTAGACGGCGTGATGCAGGAGGGCGCTGATACCTACCGTATCCACCCCCTCGAGTTGATCGTGGGCTCCATGCCTGACCTGACGCTCGCCCAGGGCCGCTACGCCATGAAGTATTTCAGGGAGGAAGAAGAGATATCACAGTTCTTCCAGGGGCTCTCTGAAGCATCGGGCGTTGGCCACATCGTCCCCGACTTCCAGAAACTGGTTAGAGAAGGGATCGGTGGGCTCCTTAGCGAGGTGGACAGGCGCCTTGGCGAGACCAGCGACGAATCTAAGAAGTCGTTCTACAGGGCCAATATCATCTCGCTTCAAGGCGTGCAAGACCACCTTGCGGCCTACGCCGAATTGGCGAAACGCCGGGCGGAGCAGATGGCCGAAGGCCAGACCGCCGAGAAAGACAACCTTGAGAACATCGCGCGCCGTCTGAACAGACTGCAGTCCGATAAGCCCGGGACGATGCTCGAGGCCGTGCAGTTGATCTTCACGATGTACACTTGCCTCCAGCTCAATGGCGAACCGGTCTCAATCGGCCGTCTCGACCAGTACTTGATCTCATTCTACGTTGCAGACCTTGCTGCGAATCGGATCACCGAGGACGAAGCCCAGGAGATCATTGACGCGTTCTGGGTCAAGATTGACGAGAAGGTCCTGCAAAATCGGATGTTCATACAGGACCATCAGCCCTTCGGCAACCTCGCGATGGGCGGCTCCTCCGGACCCTATCCGCAGGGCGCCTCGCTCGGGCAGTGGATCCATCAGGTCACCGTCGGCGGAGTGTCTGCCAACGACGATGCTGAACCGACGCTCGCATACAACACAGTCACAGAGCTCTGCCTGCGTGCGGCGGCCCGCCTCCCGTTGAATGCACCATGCCTTTCGCTGCGGGTAAGTCGTGATACGCCTGAGGAATTCTTGGAGGAAGCGGCCAAGGCTATTCTGTCCGGAGGCGCCCATCCGATTCTGATGAACGACGACAAGATAATACCTGGGCTGCAAGCCTCAGGCGACTGCATTGGTGACGGTGGTGAGAATGACAACGAACACACCCCGGTGGCCGACAAGGCCGGCCGCAAATGGAACAGCACCGTTTCCCTTGCCAGTGCCCGCAACTACGCCTGTGACGGCTGTTATGAACCCATGTTCGTGGGCGAAAACTGGTTTACGTTGGGCGGCTTCTCCACGCTAGACCCACTGGAGTGCGCGCTCAACCAGGGACGTCTCTATGCCTCTGCCGGGCCTGTATACCTGCTGGGTCAGAACCATTCCTTCCGGTCAAAATCCCCGGTCGAGATCAAAACATTCAACGAACTAGTCGATTTGTATTTCCAACATTTCTATCAGTTGTGCGCCAAGGCGCTAGACGGACAGTTATCCACCTTCGATGCCCTGGTGGGATCGTGCCCCTCGCCGCTCCTATCCACCCTCATTTACGACTGTCTTGAGAAGGGGCTCGACCTCTACGGCGGAGGCGCGCGGTACAACGTCTATGGGCCGTGCTTCATCGGACTCAGCTCAACCATCAACTCGCTCTACAACATCAACAAAATGGTGTTTCAACCCGACACCGCAGTCACATCGCTCCCGGAACTCGTTGAATGTCTCATGTGCGATTGGGGCGACAAAATGGTCGAACCCTTTGTCAGTTCTCTCGTAGGGCCGGTGCGAACGGAAGCCAGGGCCGAGCGTTTCAGGCGCCTTCGCGAGATCGCACTTTCCTACGAGAAGTTCGGGCGCGGTCAGACTGCGCCCGGAAAAGGGCATCCGTACGACCCGAACGATCGGGGCACGTACGAGATCGATCAACTCGGCAACTACATCGTTGAGCGAATCGCCGACCTGACGGTGAAGGTTTTCCGCGATCCTCATGCCTCCACCGCAGAGAAGATGCTCGGGTACGCCGAGAAGTACGGCACCGTGGACCATCCCTTTGGCGGTTTCCAGATCCAACCTGGTGTCGGCACATTCGAAAACTTCGTCGCCTTCGGCGGCTCGAGTGGCGCTTCAGCTGACGGACGCCGCCTCGGCGAGTCCATCGCATCCGACCTAAGCCCGTCTCCAAGCCCCATGGACAGGGCGCCTGACCCGCAAACGGCTTCTTTCTCGCGGGCGCTAGGCAGCTATATGGGAAGCGGGACCGACAAGATCTGGGACGGGGCCCCCACCGAATTCAACATTGCGGAGGACTTCCCACTTGAGGATCTAGTCCGAGTCTTGCGCGAGTTCGCAGACGGGCAGGGCTCGAATGTTCTGACGGTGACCTGCGCGTCGCCAAAAACGTTCGCCGATGCGCCGGGACGGCCGGAAAAGTACGACCTGCTGCGCGTAAGAATGGGAGGCTGGACCGAGTTCTTCACCTCGATGTTCCCCGGTAGCCAACTGCAACATCAGCGCCGCCCCATCTCGACACATTCGGAATTGCCATAGCCCGGCCAACCTTTGCTTTTAGGCGGAGGCTGATTTCACCCAAATCTCCGACAGGACGAGGCATGAATAATGCGTATTAAAGAGACCAATCAGGAAATTTCGGTACACGCCATAGCGGGGACCCACGTGGTGTTGTTGGGGCTCGACGCCACTACAGACGCCAGAAAGGGATTGCTTGGGTTTACCATCACGCGGCAAGAAGGGGATAAGAAGGCATTTGCGCTAAGCGGCGGACGGGTGTTCAAGCGCGACAGCGAGCTTGACTGGCTGAAATCGGACAAGGCCCCGATACAAGCGTTTCTCTGGGGTGACTACACAGTTGAACCTGGGACCAAGTACGTCTATACGGTGATTCCCGTCTATGGGTCCGACGACGCGCTCAAGCCTGGGAAAAGCATCGCCGTGACAGTATCGACAGAGGAGCTTCATAGCGGGACCCACGGCGTCTACTTCAATCGAGGCGTCGCAGGCAGCCAAGCCTACAGCCGGCAATTTGGCGAGCATGCGCGTTGGTACCAAATCGGAGAAAATGACTGGAAGGAGTTCATCAAACCCGAGGACGTGCCAAACAGAGAAGCTTACATATGGTTGTCACGCGGCCTTGAGGAAGCGATGCTTGGGTTCATCGGGCAGGCCACGGGCCCAGAATTTTCGCTGCGGGCCTCGGTATACGAGTTCACCTATGCGCCCGCGATCCAGGCTTTCGTAGATGCCCTAGAGCGCAACGTTGACGTGAAGATCATCCACCACTTCAAGACGAACCCTCTGAAGCGTCTCGTGCGCTTAAAGGCGTCCACCGTGACCGTCAAAGGCGACGACCCGGCCACCGACAAGGAATACAAGAAAAATACGGTCTTGGAGGAGAGAAATCCCGACGACGTCACCTCCGCAGCCAATCACGCGGTGAGGCAAATCGGAGTGAAGAATGAAGACCACCGGCTTGCCTATGACCGCATGATGATTAAGCGTACCGTTCCACGGATGTCGCACAACAAGTTCATAGTGCTCCTGAAGAACGGCAAACCGATTCAGGTGTGGACCGGCTCGACCAACTACACGGATGGCGGAATATTTGGGCAATCAAACGTCGGCCATATAATCCGCGACGAAAAAATCGCCCAGCGATATCACGATTACTGGGAGAAACTATCGACGAACCCGCCCAACATCACCAAGGAGAATCAGAAGCCAGGAACGGGGCTACGGGACTGGACTGTGATCGAGCAACCGGACCTAAACGGCCCACCGCCGCCGAACTCGATCATTCCGGTATTCAGCCCACGTAGCAGCAAGGCCATGCTGCAGTGGTACGCCGACCAGATCGGGACGGCAAAGAATTCGGTCTTCCTTACCGCGGCGTTCACGATCTCCGACCAGTTCTTCGGGGAACTTGAAAAGAACAATAAGCCGGCCGACGGGTCCGCCTATCAGCGCTACGTGCTCCTTGATGGAATCACAGGGCTCCTCAGGGAAAAATCGAAGGCGATCCGGCAGATTCCGGAGAATAGTGTTGCGTGGGGCGACAAATTTAAGAGGCGAGCCGGACAAGAGGATGAAGGAGAACTCATTGAGAGCCTGACCGGGCTCAACGACCATGTGGAATACATCCATACCAAATACATGCTCATCGATCCCTTGGGCGACCATCCCGTAGTCATTTCAGGCTCGGCAAACTTCAGTTCGGCGTCCACGGTCACGAACGACGAAAACATGGTCGTTATCAGCGGGAACAAGCGTATAGCCGATATATTCCTGGGTGAGTTTATGCGGATGTTCAGCCACTTCCGGGCCCGCAACGAAGCGAATGCCTTGTCGGACGACGAATTCGAGGCTGCCCGCTTCCTGGATACGACCGACTCGTGGACTGCTCCCTACTATAAGCAGGGTGAACATCTACAACAAGAGCGCCTATTGTTCCGATAACCCAAGAAAATCTTTATTTAGGAGCAAGTAGACGCAATGGCAACATTAGACCTCAAGTATTACATGCTCGACTGGGACGACAACATCTTGTTTATGCCCACGCTGATCCACCTTCAGCGCGACGGCAAGCCTGTCGACGTCACTACCAAGAAGTTCGCGGAGATTCGGAGCGACAAATCATATGAGCCATTGGACGGCTCGTGGGACAAAGCATTCAAGGGATTTCGCGATGGGACCGGCGATTTCGTGGGAGATCTCCGGAAGGCGATCGAGTCCGAGGATTACGCTCCCAGCTACCGCGCCTTCAAGACGGCTTTACGTGAAGCGCGGCTCTTCTGTATCGTCACGGCGCGTGACCACTCCGCCGCCACCATCCGAAAGGGCGTCGAAGAATTTATCAACTTGGCTCTCTCTGACGAAGATCGCGCCGATATGGTCCAAAACATACAGAAATTCCACGCGCTCGCGGGACTGCGGGTTGCCGACGACAAGTGCCTTTCGAGTTATCTTGACCACAACGGGTATGTCGGCGTTTCGTCACCAGGATTCCTAAAGATCTTCGAGAATGAAACGGATATTGGTATGGACACAGGGGCCAATCCAGAAGGCGCAAAGACTTTTGCTGTGCGCAAATTCGTGGAGGAGACAATCGCCTTGGCCAAGAACCTTCCAGCCGAGACACGGCGAATCGCGTTTGGCTTTTCCGATGATGACAAGCGCAATATCGCGGTGATGCGGGAGTTCCTCGAATCAGAATTGGTCAAGAAGTATCCAAATATCGATTTCTTCGTGTATAACACTTCCGGGGCCGAAACCGAAGTGGAGCATCTCTAGTCTTTGGGATTCACTCTAGATCTAAGACAGCTATAGCCGCTTCGTCTCGGGGCAATGACGAGCGCCCGGCGAAGCGGTTTGTGTGAAATGAATAAAGTTCCCGGGTAAACTCGGGAGCTTTTAGTATTTTCGGCAAGGATAAATAGGCCGTCAATGCGTCCACAAACGCGGAATCAACGCCGGCTGGATGCCAAGGTTCTGACATCAGCCGTAACCTGGGAGACCGGAAGACTGAAAGCAGCTACAAACCTGGGCCAGGGTCACGTATTCGCCTGCCTGGCCGCCGCATCATGAACGTGACGGCCACCAATACCGCGGAGGTCCCCACTCCGCCTACGATGGAAATGACCGCCAAAACCACCGAACCGGAACTACTCTTGCCAAGCGCGAAAACGAAAACCGCCCCAGGCGGCCTGTCGGGATACCCGCCGCCGACGGTATAGGTACCCGGCGAATCAACCGTAAATCTTACGACTGAATACCCTTCTCTACCCTTAAATTTATATTTCTCATTGACACTGAGGACCGTAAGTTTTATCCCGGACTGATCGGGCGCCATCACGAAGAACCGTATTCCGGGCACTGTGGCATCAGTTGAGAATGTTGTTTCGCCGAATACGCTTTTGTGTTCATAAAAAAGCGTGTACTCTCCCTTGTCCAGTTCAATCTGCTTGGAGCCGGGCAAGACGAGTCGGAAATCCGGGTCGGTGCTGCTTATCCGCAGGACCACAAATACCGCTACTCCGGCAGCGGCAAGCAACGCGCCCAATAAGTACCACCATCCGCTGGGTCTATTTCTCTCCTGCTGTTCCAAGGCCGTTCCTCAACGAATCAACGCATTCCGGACGAGCGGATGGAGCCAGCAGTATATGAAATCACTTAAACGCTGGTCAACATAGCTTAAAGTTGCCGGTCCTCGAACCACTCTGGCAGGAGAAATCGGGAGACCTGATGTCAGGGGTCAAGGACAACGACAACAAGGAACGGCAGACAAAGAGAGGGGAACGCGAAGACCGAAGAGGAGAAAGAGTTAGAGGGGCAGCCGTGTAATGACCAGGGAGGCAAAAACCGGGAACAGGCCAAGGTTTATTCCGAGGATGGCGAACAAAGCCCATCTCGAATCGTATTCCTTGGGGTGTCTTACGATCGACGCCATGTTTTCATCCTCGCAGATTCAAACGGGCATCCAAGTACGCGGGGTGCCACGGACCATGACCTTTTTGGGCCATCATATTCGTCCTATCGGCCACCTTACGGCCGCCGCGCAGGCGGGAGACCACGGTTAGCGGTCTTGATAATTAAGGCGTCGCCGTGGGATCCACGGGAAAGGGCGCAACGCCCGTTCCGTCTATCAGGTGCCTGGGCATGAAGTACTCCCGGCTGTCGGGTCCGCCGAACCCTTCGATGAACGACTGGACCACGCCGTCCGATTCCAACGCAGCCCGGACGATCTGTTTGTTGAAGTTTGCGATGCTTTCGGAGCCTATGAATTCGTCAACCGGCATCCAAAGGCATTCTTGAATCTCGTCGGCCTGCATCGTGATGTCTTTACTCAGCGGACGTAGCCTGGCCACAAAGTATATGTCTGACTTGCCATACCGGTAGCCATGCCACTGGCGGAAGCAGGCGATGCTCTCGAACACGGCTTTAACGCCGGTCTCCTCGAACACTTCCCGCTCCACCGCTTGACCAAGGTGCTCGCCGGCCTGGATCGCTCCCCCCGGCAGCTTCAAGGTCGGTGGACGGCCGCCCACTCCATACTTCTCCCTGACCACCAGCAATTCCTTTTCCGGGGTCAACACAACTCCGCCGATGCCGATGTAATGGGTGGCGAAGGGCGGGATGTGGGACCCCTCCACCAAAAGACAGGTCAACAGGATGTAGTCGTCGCCTGTATGGTGGAAATCGAATCCGCGGTCGATGGCTTTGGGTATCAGCGCCGATTGGGCCTTGGGGATTTCCAACCAGACGGTCAAGAAGCCATCGGCGGTCCATCGCTCCATGGATACGGCAAGCCTGGCGTCAAATTCATCGGGGTCGATGGGCAATGCCGATCGATCGATCACTGCCCCGTTGAATGGGTTGGGCTTGAATTCCAAAATCTCTGCCATCTGCGACTCAGCTCCCCGACGGTAAAAGTGAAGGTTTAGGCGATGGGTCAGGCTACTCTGGCGTGCCTATTTTCCAGGAGACCGGAAGCATAGCATACCCAATATCTTTGCCGGAAAACACCCAGTGCGCCGGACCGCAAACTGACATCGGGCCATGGTGTTATGGCCCGGTGATGCCGATCATGTAAATGTTTGCAGACTAGGCGCTGTGCTAAAATTCCGACATGCCCATCTCTCAGTTCCATCCCCTGGTCCAAGAGTGGTTCAAGAGTAGGTTCTCCGAACCCACCGACGCCCAAAAAGAAGGCTGGCCTGCGATAGCGCAAGGGCGTCACACCCTGATCGCCGCCCCCACCGGCTCGGGCAAGACCTTGGCGGCCTTCCTGACCTGCATCGATAGTCTGGTGCGCCAAGGCCTTTCCGGCGACATCCCCGACGTCACCCAAGTTGTCTACGTATCGCCCTTGAAGGCGCTCTCCAACGATATCCAAAAAAACCTGGCCACGCCGTTGGAAGAGATAGCAGCCCTGGCCGAAGCCGCTGGGACCCCTCTGCCGGAGATTCGGGCCGCCGTTCGCACTGGGGACACCCGGGCCTCGGAGCGGGCCAAGATGGCCAAGAAACCGCCCCACATCCTGATCACCACCCCCGAATCCTTGTACATACTGTTGACTTCCCGGAGCGGCCGCCAGGGCCTGACCGGGGTCCACACCCTGATATTGGACGAGATCCACGCCGTCGCTGGTAACAAAAGAGGCTCCCACCTCTCTCTGTCCGTTGAGCGGCTCTGCGCCTTGGCGGAGAACCCAATTGTTCGCATCGGATTGTCCGCGACCCAACGCCCGATAGATGAGGTTGGCAGGCTGCTGGTTGGCAGCGACTCCATCGGCCCAGACGGCAGACCTGGTTGCTCGATCGTGGACACCGGCCATGCCCGGACCATCGACCTTGCCATACAGCTTCCCCAGCGGGAATTGGGGCCCATCGCCTCCCACGAGATGTGGGACGAGGCGTTGGAGTCGGTGGCCGAACTGGTCCGCGCGCATGGCACAACCCTGGTCTTCGTAAACACTCGCAGGATGGTGGAGCGGATCTCCCACCAGCTATCGGCACGCCTGGGAGACGATGCGGTCGTGGCCCACCACGGCAGTCTATCCCGGACCACCCGGTTGGCGGCAGAACAGAAACTGAAGGGCGGGCAGGTCAAGGTCTGCGTCGCGACCGCGTCACTGGAATTAGGCATCGACATCGGTGTTGTCGACCTGGTCTGCCAGATCGGCTCGCCCCGGTCCATCGGCGTGTTGTTGCAGCGGGTTGGGCGCTCCGGACACCAGGTCGGCGGCACGCCCAAAGGCCGGCTTTTCCCGTTAACCAGGGACGAATTGGCCGAGTGCATCGCCCTGGCGCGGGCCGTCAAACACGGCAACCTGGACACCCTGAGCATCCCCCCATGGCCGCTGGACGTTTTGGCCCAGCAGATCGTGGCCTCTTGCGCCCAAGAGGAATGGACCGAAGAAGAGTTGTTCACCCTCTGCCGGAAGGCCTACCCGTACCGTGAATTGCCCAGGGAAAAGTTCGACCAAGTTATCGAGGTCTTGTCCGAGGGGTTCACCCTCCGCCAGGGCCGGCGGGGGGCCTATCTCCACCGTGACGGCATCAACCTGAAGGTCAAGGGCAGACGCGGCGCGCCCATAGCGGCCATGACCAGCGGCGGGGCCATCCCGGACAACGCCGATTACGACGTCATTCTCGACCCGGAAGAGACCTTCGTCGGCACGGTCAACGAGGACTTCGCCATCGAGAGCCTGGCCGGCGACGTGTTCCTATTGGGAAACACCGCTTGGAAGATCCGGCGGGTCGAGCGCGGCAAAGTCCGGGTGGAGGACGCCCAGGGACAGCCACCGACGATACCGTTCTGGCTGGGCGAGGCGCCCGGCCGCACTTGGGAGCTGTCCCAGGAAGTGTCCGAGCTCAGGGAAGGCATCGACCAGCGCCTAGACGACCACGCCAAGGCGCAAGAGTGGGTCATGGCTGAGTCCGGCGTGGACCAAGAGTCCAGCCGGCAGTTGGTCGCCTACTTGGAAGAAGGCAAACGGGTCCTGGGCGTCGTCCCCTCCAAGACCAAGGTCGTCGCCGAACGGTTCTTTGACGAGAGCGGCGGCATGCAACTGGTGATCCACGCTCCCTTTGGGGCCAGGGTTAACCGGGCCTGGGGCCTTGCGCTGCGCAAGAAGATCTGCCGGACTTTCGATTTCGAGTTACAGGCCACCGCCACCGACGATGGCCTGAACTTCGCGCTGGGGCCCGGCCTGTCCATGCCCGTGGACGAGATTTTCACCTACCTGAACGAGCAGAACGTCGAGGAGGTGTTGGAGCAGGCTATCCTGCAAGCGCCTCTGTTCGCGACCCGCTGGCGTTGGAACGCCACCAGAGCCCTGGCGATACTGCGCCACACCGGCGGGCGTAAGGTGCCTGCCCCCCTGGTCCGGATGCGGTCCGAAGACCTATTGGCCGCAGTGTTCCCGGCCCAGATGGCCTGCCAAGACAACGCCATGCCCGGCGACATCCCGATTCCCGACCATCCCTTGGTGTTCGAGACCATGCGCGATTGCCTCACCGAGGCGATGGACATCGAAGGCTGCAAGGAACTGCTGGGCGGCATCAGCGATGGAAGCATCGAGATATTCGGCCGGGACACCGTGCAACCATCGGCATTCTCCCACCAGATATTGAACGCAATGCCCTACGCCTTCTTGGACGACGCACCTCTGGAGGAGCGCCGCGCCAGAGCGGTCTCATTACGGCGGGCGCTGCCCGAAGACTCCCGCGACCTGAGCGCCCTAGACCCCGCCGCGATCGAGCGGGAATCGGCGAACGCCTGGCCCAGGATGCTGGACGCCGAAGAGCTGCACGACGCCCTTCTGGTCCTGGGGGTGCTGCCTGAGTCCGCCGCCCTGGCCGGCGCCGCTGGAGAAGGCATGGGAGATATCCAGCAGTGGTTCGAGTCCCTGATGGCGGCTGACCGGGTCTACCGGATGGAATCTGACGGCGTCACCTACTGGGCGGCTGCAGAACGGCTTTCCCTCTTGAAACCGGTCTACCCAAACGCGGTCTACAACCCTATCCCGCCCAACCACCTTCTGGAAATTGCCGGCAACGCAGAAGAAAATATTCGAGAAGACAACATTTACTCGCTGCTCCGAGGTTGGGTGGAGTGCTCCGGACCGTTGACCGCCACGGAGATGGTTCGGTCGCTGGGGATTCCCCGAGACGACATCTTGTACGCGCTGGGGCGGCTGGAGAACGATGGAGTCGTGCTTCGCGGGAGCTTCAGGACCGAGGTGGAAGAGGAAGAATTCTGCGACCGCCGCATCCTGTCCCGGATCCACCGATCGACCATCGACACCCTGCGACGGGAGGTCGAGCCGGTGCCGCCGGCGGCCTTCATGCGGTTCCTGCTACGGTGGCAGCACGTGGACCCGGCGGTGCGGCTGCGGGGCGAAGGAGGACTGCTCGCCGCCATCGAGCAACTCCAGGGATTCGAGTCTGCTTCCGGGGCAATCGAAGAAGAGGTCCTCCTTTCCCGGGTGTCGGACTACGACCCGGTGATGCTGGACCGCCTGTGTCTGGGCGGAGAGGTCCTCTGGGGCCGGGTCTCATTACAGACCAATGAAACCGAGAACGGCGCCGCATCGCCCTTGGGCCGTTCGTCCTTCTCCAGGGCCACGCCCATAACCATGGTCCTGCGGGATTCCTTGGACTGGATCTTGGGTCCCACCAGCCAAGACGCCGAAGGCCTGACCGGCGCCGCCAAAGAGGTGGTTGAGGTCCTGAGCCGGCGTGGGGCGTCTTTCTTATCAGACATCGTTTCGGCGACACAACGTTTGCCGTCGGATGTTGAAGAAGCCCTCTGGACCCTAGCCGCCTCCGGCCGGGTCACCGTGGACGGAGTCGAAGCCCTGCGGCAGCGGTTGGGCGGCACGGTAAAGCGCCCCCGCCGCAACGGGCGGAATGGCCGGGATAAGCGCCGCTCCGGCTTGGACCGCAGACGAGGCTATAGCCGCTGGTCGCTGCTGGAACCCTTCGACCCCGTTGACGACCGCAGCGAGCCCATCGCCCGGCAACTCCTGGACCGCTACGGCGTCATATTCCCGGAGCTTTTGGCCCGGGACGCCCTGACCTACCGGTGGCGGGACCTGGTGCGGGTCTTGCGGCGTCTGGAGGCGCGCGGAGAGATCAGAGGCGGGCGGTTCGTGTCCGGCTTCGTCGGAGAGCAGTTCGCTCTACCGGAAGCGGTCGACCTGCTGCGCAAGACCAAGAACTCCGAGCCCGACGGACGGTTCATCGCCCTTTCCGCATGCGACCCGCTGAACCTGGCCGGGATCATCTCCCCCGGACACCGGGTGCCGTCGGTGGTGCGGAACCGGTTGGTGGTCCGCGACGGGCTCCCCATCGCTGCCATGGAGAATGGTTCGATCGTCGAGTTGGCCAACGTCAGCCCCGAGGTCATGAACCAGGCCAAGATCACGTTGAGCGTGCCCATCTCCCACGCCGGCTACCAGATGGACCAACCGGACCTGGTAACTGTCTAGCTTCAGCTCGACTCCCCTGGTCTGGCCATCCAATTGATAATCCAGGGGGGCTATGCTAACGTTGCTAAGCACTTTTTGTGCCTCTTTGACCTCGATATAGACAGAAAAGTTCGAGTCGATGCGAGGAGGCAAAACCACAAAGGCGGCCCCATTGTCCGAGTTCCGATTTTCGACCAATCCAAACCAGGCCCATCTGGTCAACTGGCAGCCCTGGGGCCCGGCTGCATTCGCCAAAGCCCAGGAAGAAGACAAGCCCGTTCTGCTGTCCATCTCCGCGGTATGGTGTTACTGGTGCCACGTGATGGACGAGACCACTTACTCCGACCCTGAGGTCCAGGACCTGCTGAACGAGCACTTCGTAACCGTGCGGGTCGACAACGACCACCGGCCAGACATCAACTCCAGGTACAACGTGGGCGGTTGGCCCACCACGGCTTTCCTAACCGGACACGGTGGCCTCATCGGCGGAGCCACCTATCTGCCTCCCGAGCAGTTGATCTCCATGATCTCGGAATTCGCCGAAGCCTATCAGAACGACCGGACCACCCTCTACACCCAAGCAAGGGACCTGCTGAAGACCCGCAAAGATCATGCCAAGAAGGCCGTGGCAGGCGAAGAGCTGGAAGGATCGATGGTGGACCGGGTCTCCCGCATCGTGGCCGGCTCATATGATGCGGCTAACGGCGGTTTTGGCAGCGAACCCAAATTCCCCAACTCCTCGATCATCCATTTCGTAAACCACCTTTACCGCACCGGCGGCGAGGACTTCCATGCCGCCATGCTCACAAAGACGCTTGACAGCATGTGCGAAGGGCAGGTGTTGGACGCCTCCGACGGCGGCTTCTTCAGGCACTGCGCAAAGGCCGATTGGTCTGAGCCGCAACTCGAAAAGATGCTGGAGGACAATCTGGGCTTGGTCCGGGAGTTTCTGGAAGCGGGCATCCTGTTGGACCAGCCACGGTACCGCGAAACGGCTAAGCAGACCGTCGATTATCTGCTGGAGCACCTGTACGACCCGGCCGTGCCTGGATTCCGGGGCAGTCAGGGCGCCCATTCGGACTATTTCTCCATGGGTCCGGAGCAACGGACGGAAGCGGCCCGGCCGGCGCCCGACCCGTCCTGTTATGCCAACGGCAACGGCCTGGCGGTGACCGTGCTCTTGGACGCGGCCTGGAAGCTTGGCGAACCGTCGTTGCAAACCACCGCTCTCCAGGTGCTGGACAGGCTGGATTCGATGGCCCAAGCCGGTTCGTTCAGTCACGTATATTCGGAACAGGGGCCGTCCGAAGCGCCGGCGTTCTTCACCGACTGGGCCTGGCTTTTGACCGCCCTGATACAGGCCCACGGCAACACCGCCGCCGAGTCGTACCTTGAGCGGGCGGTTGCCGTGGCCCAGACCATGGTGGACCGGTTCTTTGACCAAGAGGGCGGCGGCTTCTTCGATATCGAAGACCAGCCGGACGGCATCGGCCATCTGCAGGTGAGAGAGAAAATCCTGGCTGACAACACCGTCGCGGCCCAGGCCTTGATTCGCTTACACCAGACCACCAGGAACGAGGACTACCGACAGATCGCCGAGGCAACTCTGAGCGCTTTCGTCGAGACCTTCCGGGAGCAAGGAGAGTTCGCCGCCGATTACGGTCTAGCGGTCAACCTGTTGCAGAACAGCACGGTTGAAGTGACCATCGAGGGGCGTCCCGAAGACATCGCTTGCCAGGAACTCTTGGCTGCGGCGGCCCGCCTCCCCCAGCCAAATCTGGACATCAAGACCGTGATGGCGGCCGACGGCGACACCGTTGCCCGCGCCCACGTCTGCCTGGATACCGTGTGTCTGCCGCCGGTGGACTCTCCCACGGAGCTGGCGGGAGCAGTGGCGGGACTGACCCGGCAACAAGAAAACCCGTTTCAAGATATATTTCAAGTCTTTCCCGGTAATTAGAGACCGGGCCGCGGGCGTTTCGGCCCTCGATCGGCGTATCATCACACCAACGGATAACGGAGGAATTGCGTGCTGCGTAGCGCGGACTGCGGCTCCCTGAGGGGAGATAATGCCGGCAGCCAAGTCACCCTGGCGGGTTGGGTCGGCCGGAGGCGGGACCACGGCGGAATCATCTTTATTGACCTGCGCGACCGGTCGGGCTCCGTTCAGGTCGTTTTCAACCCAGAGAACGCCGCCGATGCTACCCGCATCGCGGAGGAGGTCCGGGGCGAATGGGTGGTGCAGGTCAAAGGCACGGTCAACCGCCGTCCCGCTGGTAGCGAAAACCCGGCCATCGCCACCGGGGACGTAGAGGTCATGGCAACCGAACTGACCGTTCTGAACCGCTCGCTGACCCCTCCCTTCTACATCGAGGAAGATGCTGATGCCGACGAGAGCCTGCGCCTGCGCTATCGCTACCTGGACCTGCGGCGTCCGCCCATGCTGCGGAACCTGACGCTACGCCACAATGTGGTGAAGTACATCCGGGACTTTTTGAGCGATAGAGATTTTCTCGAGATTGAAACCCCGATTCTCATAAAGAGCACCCCTGAGGGGGCCCGTGATTTCCTGGTGCCCAGCAGGATGCAGCCCGGCAAATTTTACGCCCTGCCTCAGTCGCCCCAGCAGATGAAGCAACTCCTGATGGTCGCCGGTATCGAACGGTATTTCCAGATCGCCCGCTGTTTCCGCGACGAAGACCTGCGCGCAGACCGGCAACTTGAATTCACCCAGTTGGATCTGGAGATGAGCTTCGTCGAAGAAGACGACATCCTGGACCTGACCGAAGAGCTGTACACCGGTATGATCGAGACGGTGGCGCCGGAGAAGAAACTCCGCAAGCCGTTCCCCAGGATCACCTATGACGAGGCGATGGAACGCTTCGCCTCGGACAAACCGGACCTCCGCTTCGGACTGGAGATGACCGACGTTTCCGAGCTGGCCGGCGAGACCGAATTCATGGTGTTTCTCTCCACAGTGGAAGGCGGCGGACAGGTCAAGGGGTTCGTTGTGCCGGGGCAGGCCCAATTCGTCACCGGTCAGGTCAAGGAACTGGAGGACACCGCCAAGGCAGCCGGCGCCGCCGGGCTGGCCTACATCCGTTACCGGGGCAGCAATCCTGTCGGTCAATTGACCGAAGAGGAGATCCTCCAGTCGGCGGGGCTGCGCATGCCTGCGGAATGGCACCAACGCCTGGCTGACAAGATGGGCGCCGGCCCCGGAGACATGATTCTCCTGATGGCGGGACGTCAACCCCGGTTGAACGCGTGGCTGTCGGTGATGCGGACCCATGTTAGCGAGTTGCTGGAATTGACCGACCCCAACGAATTGGCTTTTTGCTTCGTCACAAAATTCCCATTGTTCGAGTGGAACGAGGACGCCGAACGCTGGGACTCATCCCACCATCCTTTCACCTCCCCGGAAGACGGTCAGGAGCCGGCGTTGGACGGCGAACATCTGGGAGATATCAAGTCCAAGGCTTATGATTTGGTGTGCAACGGTTCCGAGTTGGCCAGCGGCAGCATCCGGATCCACAACCGCCAACTTCAAGAAAAGATATTCGCCATCCTGGGACACTCCAAAGAGGAGACCGAGTCCCGGTTCGGCCCGATACTTGAAGCATTCGAGTACGGAGCGCCGCCCCACGGTGGTATCGCGCCGGGGATCGACCGGCTGGTGGCCATCCTCTGCAACAGTCCTTCCATCCGGGACGTGATCGCCTTCCCGAAGACCCAAAGCGGGACCGACCTGCTATTCGACGCCCCAACCTCAGTTGCCCAGTCTCAACTGGACGAACTCTCGATACAGATCACGGAACAGCCGGATTAGCGAGCGACGCGCCTTCGTTCCGGTCTACGCCGGAACCCAGATACGCCCCTATGTGTTTCGAACCAAAACCAACTGTGGAGAAGGTAGCCCTGCCTAGGCTGCGCCTTTACGAGCCGCGCCGGTGAGCTTGGCCCTCGTATAGAAGGCGAGGGCGGCGGCTTCGATGTTCTCAGCCTTCCCGGCCCAGGCCGCCAATGGCGCTCCTTGGAGGCTCCGTCCGAAGGAGAAGCTGAATTCCCACGGCGCCTTCGCGTCGGCGGCTTGCTGATTTAGAGCGTTTAGGTTGGCCGTCACCGAGTCGTCGGGCTCGCCGCCGGAGAGGAATACAACCCCGGGCACCGAGGCCGGCAGTGTGCGTTTGAAGCATTCAATGGTCCGCTCGGCCACTTCCTTTGGACCGGCGCGCTTGGCCGCCGAACCGCCTGAGATCACCATGCTGGGCTTCAGGAGCATGCCTTCCAGAAGAACTTTCTGCTGGGCCAACTGGTCGAAGACTTCCCAAAGCGTTTCTTCCGTGACCTCGAAACACCGGTCGATGTCGTGGTCGCCATCGCGCAGGATCTCCGGTTCCACGATGGGCACCAATCCCGCCTCTTGGCTCAACGCCGCGAAGCGGGCCAAGGCGTGGGCATTTGTGGCTAGGCCGTAGGGGGTCGGCGTATCGTCGCTGATCTTGATCACCGCCCGCCATTTGGTGAATCCGGCGCCCAACTCGTTGTATTCCTTGAGGCGGTCGCGCAGGCCGTCCAGGCCCTCGGTCACCAACTCGTCCTGGGCTTCGGGAAGGGGGACGGTGCCTTTGTCGACCTTGATACCAGGGATGATTCCCTGGTCGGTCAAGACCTTGACCATGGGCGTGCCGTCGGCGCCGTCTTGGCGAATGGTCTCGTCGAACAGGATGACGCCGCTGATAAATTCGTTCACGCCGGCGGTGCGGAACAGCATCTCGCGGTAGTTCCGGCGGCTGTCCTCGGTGGACTCGACGTTGATGCTGTCAAACCGTCTCTTGATCGTGCCGCCGCTTTCGTCGGCGGCCAGGATACCTTTCCCCTCCGCAACCAGCGCCTGAGCGGTTTGGACTAAACGCTGCTTATCCATGATTTACCTCTCATTCCCGAATAATCCTGGTCATGGCCGGCGCCAAACAGGGCTCTTAGCCAGCACTGATCACCGACACCGTCTCCTCGACAACGTCTTTGTTGCCCAGGATCAGGGGAGTCCGCTGGTGCAACTGCTTGGGAATTATGTCCAATATACGCTGAAACCCGGTTGAGGCGGCCCCGCCGGCCTGTTCGACAACGAACCCCAAGGGGTTCGCCTCATACATCAGCCGGAGGCGGCCATCCTTCCGGTTTTGGTCCGCTGGATAGGCAAAGATTCCGCCCTTCAAGAGGTTCCGGTGGAAGTCGGCCACCAGGGAACCGACGTAACGCTGGGAATACTTGTTCCGGAGAAGGGTGATGGCCTTCCGGGTCGGTTCGTCCAAGACCTTGTTGTTGCCCTCATTGGTGCTGTAATAAAGGCAATCCGCGGGAATCTTGATGTTGGGGTGCGTCACAGAGAATTTACCGGACCCGACGTCCAACGTGAACCCGCAGACGTTGTTCTTTGTGGCCAACACCAAAATGGTGCTTGACCCGTATACAACGTACGCCGCGGCGACCTGCTCGTTGCCCGGCCGAAGCAGAGAGTCGTCGTTCACCGTCTCGTCCGGCCTCTTCCGCCAGATGCCGAAGATTGAACCGATGCTCACCGCGACATCGATGTTGGACGATCCGTCCAATGGGTCCATCAACACGATGAAGCCGTCGGCGACCTCTCCCTCGACGATGACCGGTTTTTCTATCTCTTCGCAGCCGATGGCGGCTACATGGCCCGACTGAGACAATGTCTCCACGAAGATATCCGAACTGGCCGTATCCAGGCGCTCAACGATCTCTCCTTGGATGTTGGTCTCGCCAGTGACGCCCAGCACATCGGCCAAGGCGGCCTGTTGGACCAGCGCTTGGACACGGCAGGATCCCTCCGCGATGGCCATGATCACGGCCCCTAGACCCGAGGTCTGAGGCTTGTCCTGCCATTCTGACGTTACGTATTCTTGAAGAGTAGTTCTTTTCTCTGCTACCGGCACGCGCCACCTCCCATACTGAATTACCAGCTCATGCCCACATCGGGCCACACCCGGTCAATCACCACCTGCTACTGCGGATCCACAAAACCGGCATTAATCGTAATATCTAGGTACGATCGTGAAGCAAACCAGCTATACAACAGCCCTATCCGTCAGGCGTGCAACAGGCGTGGCCTGGCTTCCCGGTCCTGGCCGCGCCCAATTTTAGCAGTACGAAATTTGCCCTGTCAATTTTCGTCGCACTTAACGTGTTACCGGGCAGAATTTGGCAATTTCGCACGGACCCGAATCACCGGTTGATATGGCCAAGGTACTCCTAGTTTAGGCGCAAACACGCATGTCTTTTCCCCAACCAGCCCAGCTTTGGGCGTTGCCGAGTGCCCGATACCGGTGTATATTCAACATTAGAATACTGGCCATTCCCTCAGGCCTGGGGGATTCCTACCCATATGGCCTTGGCCGCCGGGGGCAGTATCAAGGACAGAGACCTTGGGTGAAATATTTCAATATCTGGTGGTATTCCTGCTCGCCACCTGGACCGCTCGTTTGGCTAAGACGAAAGGGCGTAACGCCTGGGGATGGGGCGGAGCGGCATTGATATTGGGTCTGTTGCCCTGGCACCTGTTCGGCGTTCTCCCCGTCCTCGTGCTGTTGTTCATCAAGCTTCCCAGCGATTCGCCAGCCGTGCAGGCCGACCGGTTGACTTGTGCCCGTTGTGCCAAGTCGTACTCGGAGGGCCAGCATTTCTGCACCGGTTGTGGCTGGGACCTGAACGAGTCCTACTCACCGGAAGAATCTCCAGAAGGAACGGACCAAAGCCAGCCTTTCCCGGCAAAGCCACCGGTCCAGACCAGCATGCCTTCCACCGCCGTAGCGAAACCGCCGGAAACCGAAGATGCTCCCGCGGCTGAGCCTGTGGCCACAGAACCCTCCGCGGCAGAGACGGAAACCGCCGAAGTTGCAGCCGCGCCTGCTGCTGAGACACCTGGAGAGCCGGCCGATGAAACGGGAGAGCCCGCGGAACCAGCGACCGCAGACGGCGAAGAGGAGCCGGAAAAAGAGTACGTTCCGTGGGGGACCTACGACGTTGGCGTGGCCCCAACGGCTTCAGTCATGACTTCCCGTGGGATGGAGCGCTTCGAAGCCGGCAAGTACCAAGAAGCGATCGACCAGTTCACCAAGGCCATCGCCCTGGACCCGAATTACGCCGAAGCCTGGGAGCGGCGGGCTGAAACTTACGCCCAACTCGGCAGGTCGGAACAAGCGGAAAAAGACCGTCGGCACCTGCAGGGCTTGGACCCAAGCTCCTCCCCCGGATAATTTCGGCACTTGGAATTGACCTGCCCGTGAAGGAATCACGACAAGCGTGATTCCTTTCTTTTTTTACGCTCGGCTCGTACGTGTGCGATCGGCCGCGCTTGCTCTGGGATTGGACGGCGCAACTAGAATGTCACCCTGAACGTAGCGAAGGGTCTGCCGAAGCTATGATTGGAAGATACTATCCCGGCGCGTCGGTAGCGCTCCTCAGTATGGCAGTCTTGGGGCAAGTACTTTTTTAGACCGCCATGATGTGATAGCCCGCGTCCACGGGAATGATGGTACCTGTGATTCCGCTGGAGAGGCCGCTGCAGAGGAAAAGGGCCGTTTGGGCGACCTCATCCACCGTTATATTGCGCTTCAATGGGGCCTTGTCGGCGGCGGCGTGACGCAGGTCCCTGAAACCGCTGATCCCCCTGGCCGCCAGGGTTTCCAAGGGTCCCGCCGATATGGCGTTGACCCTGATGTCCTGCTCCCCGAACTCGTAGGCCAACTGCCGCACACCATGCTCCAAGGCCGCTTTGGCCGTCCCCATCACGTTATATCCGGGATAGACCCGCTGCGAGGCATTAAAGGTCATGGCCACCACGCTTCCGCCTCCGGTCATGAGGGGCGCGGCGTGACGCACGAGGGGCAGCAGTGAATAGGCGCTGACTTCAAGGGCGATTCGGAACCCTTCACGTCCGGTGTCCACGAACCGGCCGTCCAGGTCCTCCCGGTTAGCAAAGGCGATGCTGTGGACCAGGAAAGAAATCTCGCCGAACTCCTCCTTCAACGACAGGAACACCTGGGCGATCTGCTCGTCGTCCGTGGCGTCGCAAGGGAGCGTGAGAGTTCCTTCCATGGTGGCCGCCAGGGCCTCGACGCGCTCTTTAAGGCGGTCGCCCTGGTAGGTCAGGGCAATGCGCGCCCCGGCCTGGGAGAGAGCCTTGGTGATGCCCCAGGCGATGCTGCGGTCGTTGGCCACCCCGAATACGATCCCTTTCTTGCCGGACAGGTCTATCGGAAACACCTGGCTACCTCTCTGACACTTCAACTGGCACTTCGTGACCGGCCCCTTCGGCAGATGCTGGATCAGGCGTAGGCCGGGGCCACCTTATCCAAGAATATCTCGAGTTGTTTCTCCGGATCAAAACTAGCGAACCGCACAACCACCGTTCCGGCCCCGGCGGCCATGTATTCCGCGATCCGCTCAGCAACCCTATCCGGGCCGCCGAAGGGACCCCAGCGGCCGCCCCAGATATCAGAACCATAATATCCCGTCAGCCACTCGGTTGCGTCGGCTTCGGCTTTACCTAAGTCCGGGTCCATATTCACCGTCAGGTAGAAGGCTTTCTCCAGACTAGCTGGGTCCCTGCCGTATTCGGCGGCCTTCTCATTCACCTGCCGCACCACCTGGCCGAATTCCTCCGGTGTGTCGGAGATGGAGATGATTCCCGCTCCGAGCCGGGCCGCGCGCCGGATCTGGGCTTGGCTTTGGGCCCGGTAGTGGCTGGCCAGCAAGAAGGGTATGCCTCCCGGCCTCGAAGGGACCGGCCGCATCAGAGTCGAATCCAGATCGAAATCCCGCCCATGAAAGTCGTATGGTTTGCCTGAACCCAGACCTTGGACGATCTCAATGATCTCTTCGAACCGGCGTCCCCTTCCCTTGGGCGGCACTCCGGCCGCTTCCCATTCGCGTTTCTGGTCGTCGTTGAAGGCCCCGCCCACACCCGCGCCGATGACCAGCCGGCCACCGGAGATCAGGTCGACCGTATTCAGTGTCTGGGCCAGCAGCACCGGGTGGCGCAGGGCTGGGAGCAATACCGCCGTGCCCAACCTGACACGGCTGGTACGGGCGGCCAGAGCGCTCAATACCGCCAAGGGTTCCAATCGGGGCTTGGCCACCAGGCTGTCGCCAACCCAGACCGAGTCCAGGCCGGCTTGTTCCACCGTCTCGGCCAGCGCGATGATGCGGTCCATGTTGGGAGGTTGTTCTCCTTGCAACAATAGGCCGCGCGTGGGCAGCAACATACCGAGTTTTATCCGGTCATTGCTCAACGCCACGCCCCACTGCAGCGGTCAGGATCACTGGTCATCTTTGTCTTCAGGACCGGTAGGCCCCAACTTTAGTTCGTCGGATAACCGCTCCAGTAAACCAGGCTCCATGTGCTGGAAGGTCTCGAGGTCGTCCACTACGTCCAGATCGAATCCCAGTCCCCGGCTGGAATTGATGGCGACGGAGGTTTCGAGCCGGGCGGCTTGCGTCAGATGCTTCATGAAACTGCCCTGCCCCAATTCGGGTTGCAGCGGCACGCCGTTGGGGACGAG
Source organism: Chloroflexota bacterium (assembly GCA_022562475.1). Classification (GTDB taxonomy): domain Bacteria; phylum Chloroflexota; class Dehalococcoidia; order Lucifugimonadales; family UBA3495; genus UBA9611. The sequence continues at coordinate 25,125 of JADFPD010000030.1, forward strand.
GATCGAGTTTGTACCGCCGTCCCGGCGGGCTGGAGCGAGCGTTACGTTGCCCTGGCTACGGGACGCCTGCAGCATGCTGTGAATGTCCCCCGGCTTCAAGAAAGGCAGGTCGCCGGCCACATATAGGGCCGATTTGCCTTGTTCAAAGGCCAACTCAAACGCTTTCTTCAGAGTATCGTTCAAGTTTTCACCGAGCTCCTCCAGGCAGTCACCGCCCAAGGCCCTGGTCATCTCGCGGACCCGGTCATCGCCGCCGACCACCCAGACCGTATCCACGGAGGCAGCCTTGATGGCCAACACCACCCGGCGGAGCATGCCCAATGCCAGGTCCTCCCGTTGCTCATCGGTCAGGCTCTGAGCCAAGCGCGATTTTCCCTGGGATAGGGGTTTCATGGGTACGATGGCGATTACATTTTGAGAGTCGGTGACCATACGGTTTTGGACCGGAGCCTAGTCCGCCAGGGCCAGAATCTCTCTGGCCAGGGAAATCTTATCTTCTTCGGTATCCATGATAGTCGAAGTAATCAGAGGAGTTATGCCCATTTCTTCGATCTCCGAAGCAAGGGCCCGGTCCTGATTGTCCATCACGAGTACGTCGCAGATATCCCGGTATTCCCTGGCAATCTCGACGCAGGACACCTGCTTGCCCAACTCGGCCATGATCTTGCCCGCCGGCCCTTTCACCGCGTCCCCACCGACTATCGGGCTAACGCAGACCTTCTTGCCGGAAATGGCGCGCATCCGTTGCCGGACTCCGGGCAAAGCCAGGATGGGGCCCAGACTAAGGTAGGGATTGGAAGGGCAGAGGACCAGCATGCCGGCCTTGGCCAGGGCGTCATCCAGTCCTGGCGCCGCCGCCGCGGTCTCAGCCCCCAGGTAGCGCACCTCAGACACCTTTGGTTCGGCTCTACGCCCGACGAAGTACCGCTGCATGGGCAGTTCACCCTCATCGGTCAAAAGCACGGTTTTTACCGGGTCGTCGCTCATGGGTATGACGCCGTGGAGCACGCCCAGACTCCGGTTCAGTTCCGCTGTAACCTCGGACAAGGTCTTGCCTTCGGCCAATAACTGGGTGCGGCGGATGTGGGTGGCCAGGTCGCGGTCTCCCAGGTTGAACCAGGTGTCCACGCCGAACTTTCCCAGCATCTCCAGGGCGGTGAACGTGTCGCCGGCCACTCCCCAACCAGTCTCCTGGTTGGAGAGGCCGGAAAGGGTGTACATCATGGTGTCCAAGTCGGGCGATACATGGAGACCGTGGAAGGTTTCATCGTCGCCGGTGTTGACGCAGATCACCAGGTCACCGGGAGGAAGGCAGCGGGCCAATCCGAGGGCCAATTTGGCACCGCCGACGCCTCCAGCTAGGGCCAGCACAGCCGGGGAACCGTGAGTCACCATCCAAGACCGAACCGGCCGCGGCCGGCGCCACACGCCGGCCTAGAAATGGACTCGGTGCGTCTAAACTTTTGCACTAGGGATTTTGTGCGGATGCTCAAACCGGAAGGTGTCCAGTTTGACCAGGCGTGCATACGACCCAAAAACCTCTTCCACGTTGTCGCCTACCAGGTCCAGAGGATCAACTTCCTCGTCCGTGTCGCTGAAAACGCGGCGGGTCTTGTAGGTGGTGTAGCGTTCGGCGGGGATCCGGCCTGCTTGGCGGATCATCTGCCGGAACTCCGACGGCCGCATGAGCTGTCCGTGTTGGGCTCCGGCCGCGGTCGAGATGCTCTCGTTGATGAGGGTGCCGCCCAGATCGTTCACCCCGGCGGTCAGCAGCAACTGGGACATCCGCGTCCCTTCTTTCACCCATGAAGCTTGGATGTTGGGTATCCAATTGTTCAGCATGATCCGGGCGATGGCATGCATCTTGATCACGTCTATCCCGGATGGACCGGGGCGGACATCGTCCACCAGACCCTTCAAGAACATGGGCGCTTCAGTGTGAACGAAGCTCAGCGGCACGAATTCGGTGATTCCGCCGGTCCGCTGCTGGATGCCCCTGATGAGGTCGATGTGCTTGGCCAACTGGGTTGGCGTCTCAAGATACCCGAACATCACGGTTGAGGTCGTTGGGATACCCAACTCATGGGCGGTGGTGATCACCTCTGTCCACTGGTCAACGGTGATGCGCCCCGGAGAGATCTTGTCCCGCAACTCTTGGTCCAACACTTCGGCTGAGGTCCCCGGCAGACTGCCGACACCGGCGGCTTTCAACTCGGTTAAGTAGTGCTTGATGGTGCACTGGGACCGGATCGAGCCGTATAGGACTTCTTCCGGTGAGAAACCATGGATGTGTATGTCCGGCAGTTCTTTTTTGATCGCCTCGCAGAGCCGGATGTAGAGGCCGCCTTCCATCTTGGGAGGCAGTCCCGCCTGCACGCACACCTCGGTGGCGCCGTAATC
>JADFPD010000031.1 GCA_022562475.1 Chloroflexota bacterium
TTCATCGTCGGGCGCATGCTCCGGGTCAAAGACGGAGAGGACTAATGCTATACTCGCGCCCACAGACCCCATATCTATAACGATCAGGCAAATTAGGAGTCCCAATCGATGATCGGCGTGCTGACCCACCACTGGGCGAAAGCGGACAAGGTCGAAGAGGCCAGGGCATTGTTGGACGGCAACGGGCTGGCCCAGAGCAAGGCGCCCGGCTACGGCCACCGCCTCACTTTCATCTCCCAGGAAGACCCCACCAAGATATCCACCCTGGTCACCTGGGACTCCAACGAGATCTACGACGCCTGGCGGGCCAGCCCCGAACGGGCCAAGGCGATGCACGGGGCCGCCGAACTATGGTCCAAACCGGCGGAGTCCGAACGATACGAGATGGCCGACTAGACCCGGGCAGAAAGGAGACGGCCATGGCCAAGCGAAGTTTCTGGGCTTGGGGCCACGAGTCGGACGAGCCCACCGCCGAGCAGATGAAGACCGCCGCGGGGGAACTCGCCAAGCGGTATAAAGTAGACCTAGCCCCGGTGACGCCTCCCAGGTCAACCGACCTTTCCCTGCGCAAACCCCGCATCACGCCGCCGTCTTCATTGGCCCCGATCTGCGACAGCGACGACCACGACCGGGCGGTCCACACCTACGGACGCAGCTTCCGGGACCGTATCCGCGCGTTCAATCTGGACTTCCCCAATCCGCCCGACGTCGTTGCCCGCCCTCGGAACGAGGAGGATGTGGAAGCCGTGCTGGAGTGGTGCTCGTCCTCCGGTTACGCCGCCATCCCCTTTGGCGGCGGCAGCTCCACCGTGGCGGGGTTCGAACCGCCCGAAGGCTACGAAGGCATCGTGACCATCGACATGGAAGGCCTGGGCCGGGTGTTGGAGATCGACGATATCTCCCGCTCGGCACGCATCCAGGGAGGGGTCTACGGCCCGGCGTTGGAAGACCAATTGCGGCCCCACGGCTTCACCCTGCGTCACTACCCCCAGAGCTTCGAGTTCTCCACCCTGGGCGGCTGGATCGCCACCCGCTCGGGAGGCCATTACGCCACCAACCAGACCCACATCGACGATATGGTGGAATCGGTGCGGATGGTGACGCCTTCCGGTCTATGGGAATCTCGGCGTCTGCCGGGCAGCGGCGCGGGCCCAAGCCCCGACCGCATCGCCATCGGCAGCGAAGGCATCTTGGGCATCATCACCGAGGCTTGGATGCGCATCCAGGCCCGTCCCGTGTTCCGGGCGTCGGCCGGGGTTACCTTCCCAACATTCGCCTCCGGGGCCGAGGCCACCCGCCGCATCGTGCAGACCAAACTCTGGCCCGCCAACTGCCGCCTGCTGGACCCGGTTGAGGCTGCCGCCGCCGCCGGGATGGGCGGCGCCAATGCTCTGTTGCTTCTGGGGTTTGAGTCCGCTGAGGTCCCCCAGGGCGAGTTCATCCGCCATGCCGTGGACATTGCCCGGGAGGCCGGCGGGACGATAGACGAGGCCAATATCCGCATCTCTGACGGGTCTGGTGGCTCCGGCGGGAGTTCAGACGGAGACACCGGCAGACAGGGGTCGGTGGGAGCGTGGCGCAATTCTTTCCTGAATGCTCCTTACATGAAGAACCATCAGGCGGGGCTGGGGTTCGTCACCGAGACCATGGAGACCGCCGTCACCTGGGACCGCTGGCCCAATTTGGACGAGTCGGTGCGGGCCGCGCTTCAGGACGCTCTGGACCGGGTGTGCGGCGGAGGGACTGTTTCCTGCCGGTTCACTCACGTGTACACCGACGGGCCGGCCCCCTACTTCACCTTTGAGGGCATGGGCCGCCTGGGCGCCGAGTTGGAGATGTACGCCGAGATCAAGCAGGCGGCATCCGACGCCATCATGGCCGCCGGAGGCACCATCACCCACCACCACGCCGTGGGACGGCTGCACCGGCCTTGGTATGACCAGCAGCGCCCGGAACTGTTCGCCCAGGCGTTGAAGGCCGTCAAGCGGACCCTGGACCCCAATGGTGTGTTGAACCCAGGGCTGTTGATCGACGCGTAAACCGCAACGGTTTACGTAATAATTGACGCCCGATTCGATGAAACCGTAATGCTTCGCCGCTAAACCTTCGCACACCCCGTTGTACCGTCCACCTTCACAAGGTACAATGGGTCACCTATCGGGAGGCGAGCATGTTTAGGTTCGGACTCACTCCGGCCGGCTTCGCTGTTGGCAAGCGAAATGTCCATTACTCCTGGGTGATCGTCGGCGTCGCTTCGATGATGTGGATGACCAGTTCCGGCATGCGGTTCGCCGCCGCCATTTTGGTGGACGAATTCGAGAAAGAGCCATTTGGCTGGAGCATCGGCGCGATAGCCGCTGGGTTCACCATTCAATGGATCGTATCGGGGTCGTTAGCTCCCGTTTGCGGTTGGCTGGCTGACCGCTGGGGCGTGCGCCGGGTTATGTGGGGCGGCGGCGCGCTGTTCATCATCGGGATGGTCCTGACCGCCTATATGCACAGCCTGTGGCAGTTCTATCTCTTCTTCGGTGTGATCCTGGCGGCGGGAATGGCTGCATTCCAAGTCACGTTGGTCTCCGGTGTAACCCTGTGGTTCCGGAAGCAATTGGGCCTAGCGATGGGGATATTGCAGGGGCTACAGGGCATCGGAACCGCCTTCGCGATCCTATTGGTTTTCTTCCTCTTTGCCCAATTTGGCCTGCGGATGACCTTCTTGATTCCTGGTATCGCCGGCGGGGCGGTCCTGATGGTTCTGGTCAAGTTCTTCTACAACGAGCCCGCCGACATCGGCTTGCGTCAGTGGGGAGCTCCAGACGACGAACCCATCCGGAGCATGCAGAACAATGAAGTGGCCAGGGTGCGCACCGATGTATTCCTGAAGCAGGCCCGGAAGACCAACGCCTTTTGGAACCTGGTGGGGATCCATTTCTGGGGCTGCGCCGGCCACAACATCATACTGATCTTGTTGGTCGCAATGATGACATTCAACGGTCATTCGAAGGGCGTGGCCGTAGCGGTTTTCATCACTCTGATGGTGGTCAGTACGATCACGCGGTTTGCGGCCCCGGTCCTGGCCGACCGGTTTGGCAGCAAATCCGTGATGTTGGTAGTATTTTCCGCGCAAACTTTCCCGTTGCTACTGTTGATCGCATCCCAAGACCTCTCGACCTATTTCATCTTTGCCGTTCTATTTGGCATTGGCATGGGCGGGGAGATGACGGCTTTCCCGATCATAAACCGCCAGTACTACGGCGACGCGCCCACGGGGACCACCTACGGGTGGCAGATGGCCGGCGCGGGCATCGGAATGGCCATCGGGCCGGTTTTGGGCGGCTTTTTGAAGGACTGGACCGACACCTATATCTGGTCTCTTTGGCTGTCCTTCGGTCTCAGCGCCACCGCCGTGCTCTGCATCTTCTTTCTGCCGTCCACTCACCAACACCAACTGCCTGACTGGGAGGACGCTTTGCCTCCGGAGGCCCGGACGTCCAGTGGGGCCGGCGCTCCCGCTGTGTCGCCTGCCAGCGGCGGCGGAGACGGTTCGGACGACTAACCCCACGGGGCGGTCCTAAGGTATGGCCCAAGAAAAATTGTGGGACGACAGCGAGGCCAAACCCGGGCTTACGATCTCAGCCACTGAACTCGGCGCCTACGCCCGGGCGCGTTTTTGCCCCCGCTGCGCCTGGGTCCGGCTGCACGTCAAGAACCTACCCTACCAGAGCTTCCCCGGCATCTTCAGCAGCATCGACCGCTACAACAAGCTGATCGTCCATAACCACTTCGACCGGGAGGGCCGCGCCCCGCCGTGGCTGGCTGAGTTGGGGGACGCGGGCGAATACATCGACCCGCCCCACTGGTCCAGCTTCAAGACCCTGGATGAGGAGACCGGTATCACCCTCAGGGGAGAGGCCGACGGCATCTTCAAGCTGTCCGACAATTCCTACGTGATCGTCGACTACAAGACGTCCCGCTACAACCCGGAAAGGCCCGGCATGTTCAGCAATTACGAGGTCCAACTCAACGCCTACGCACTGATCGCCGAGCGGCAGGGGCTGTCGCCGGTCACAAAGTTGGCCCTGGTCTACATGGAACCGGCCACCGACAAAGAGACGGCTGAGGAGCCCGACTTGGTGGACGCCAAAGGCTTTACGATGGGCTTCCGCGCCAAGGTCGTTCCCGTGGTACTCAGGCCGACCACGCTGCTGCCGCCTTTGCTCCGCAAGGCGCGCAGAATCTGGGACCTGGATGCCCCGCCGGCTGGGGCCGACGGTTGTAAGGACTGTTTGGCGGTGGATGGGTTGTTGGAGAGGTTGGGCGGGGGTTCGTAGGTAGACGCCTCCCGAGGATTTTGTCTTAAAAGATTCGGACCTTGGACCGCTCGGGACCAGGTCATCCACACCAACTCATTTACTGAAATGTTTGAGCAGGATCTTCACGGGCGCTTGCCTGAAAATCACCTCAAATATTCTGGATGAAAACTGCATGCGCAGAAGAGTAGAGAAATCTCCGCCAAGTGATATTTTTAGATGGAATGGAATTAATGGTGCATTCAGGAAGCGGCCGATTCGAGTGGAGGTTTCTGATGGCTGAACAACGTGGAAGATCTGATAGACCCAGAAAGGAGCTCGGGAATTGGGAGGTTAAACGAAGTGGGCCAAATCAGATCTCTCTGACAATTCCAGATGGAATGGAGATCATCGGTGACGATCTCACGCTAGAGGATGTGCTAGGGGCAATCTCTAACTACATGATTGTCCGGCAAGGTCGGGTCCTTGCCTGCTGCAGCGGCAACATCGCAATTGCTTAGTTAAATCTCCGAGTGTAGATTCCTAGACGCTCCTTAGCATTTATGGCTCTTGGAATTTAAAATTCCTTTGATTAAGCACCATTTCGGTGGTCGCTAAATCGGCGCTGTATTTCCTTTAGGCGCGACCTTGGAATGGGTTCTCAATGTCCATCCTGAGAGGTATAGAGATGAAAGAATCTAGGTACAACATTTTTGTTGAAGGAGACGATTCTGTCTATGCGGTAAATCTTCTCAGTAGGACGGCTTTGAATTTATCCCACGATGCTTATCAAACCTATCTCGACTTGGCGCGATTGGACCTAGATGATTCAACGGATCTTGAACTGCAACGCTTCAAAAAGACGTTACAAGACGCATTGTTTTTGTTGGAAGATGATTTCGATGAATTGGGATATATTCGGTATCGTTCCCATCAGGAGCGTTTTAACACCCGGGACCTTGGATTAGTTATTACTCCAACACTAGGGTGTAATTTCGATTGTCACTATTGTTTCGAGGACAAGACTGACACCGATTTAAACAGGAATGCACAAAATCGGCTAGCGCAACTTGTAGCCACCAACATCGTTGGCCGTGAAAGCCTCAGCGTGCAATGGTTCGGTGGTGAACCCCTGAAGGCCTTGGATGTGATTGAAAATCTTTCGCGCCAATTGATACCTATTGCGAGCGCCGCAGGTGCCGGTTATGCAGCTACATTGATCTCGAATGGGTATCTTATGACCAGGGACGTATCGGTCCTTTTGAATGAATTACAGGTTAAGGAAGTGCAGATAACGTTAGATGGGGATAGATATCTGCACGACAGGACCCGGTACATACGGCCGGGGAAAGGCTCATTTGATGTCATTTTGGAGAATATCAAAGACGCTTCCGATCTCTTATCCGTCAAAGTCCGAGTACACGTTGCCCCGTACAATATAGAGAGTGTTCGTGCGCTAATTGAAACACTCGCCAACGAAGGAATGGCAGAACACATCACCGAACTTTATTTCGCTCCCCTCTTCAACTATCGGGCAAATCGACCGGACCAACAGGCATATGCAGTCGACGGGAAACGATTTATGGATTCAGAGTCCTTTTCTCGTATGCAGATCGATCTGTTAAATCGGGCATACGAGTTGGGATTTTCGCCAGCCGACTTTCTCGGAGCGTCCTACGGCATCTGCACCGCGGTTCGGGAAAATACTTTGGTGATCGACCCGCACGGAAACGTAATGAAATGCTACAAGGACGTGGGCGTCGGCTCCGAGGCGATCGGAACTCTGAAAGATGGGCTAACTCCAGCGAAAAACTTGCTGAAGTGGATGGACGTGCCCATACCGAGAGACGACGAATGCAGGGAGTGTCGGGTTTTGCCCGTATGTTTAGGCGGATGTTCCAAGCAGTGGCAGGAAGGGGCTTCTAAATCTGTCATCTGCACGCCGCTCAAATTTAATATTGACGAGCGAATACGCATGTATTTTGAACATGAAGGCTGGGAGACGGCGCCGCGAAAGCGGACGCCAGAAGCCTGCAAAACATATTCGAACCGAAAACAAAGTTTTTGATGGAGCCGGCGTAGGCATTCTCCTAGATGGTCGACCATAATGAATTGCCATGCGGTCAGCTCGAACGTATCGGTAGAGCAGCCCGAGGGCGGGTGAGCCGCTCTTGACCCGCCTGGCAACATCTGCTACGTATCTCCGCTGTCTTTGACTACGTGCCGGACCCTAACCTGCCCGGCCATTTCCATTCTCCTCAACTCGGAAAAGATTTTTCGCTTTTTAGGTGGACGCCCGTCCTCGGCGCAGTCCCCGGCCCGGCAGGACCCCCGTGTTCTCCCCGTTTTCGATGACTACTTTGCCGTTCACGATCACGTAATGGATGCCTACCGGATAGTGTTTGGGGTCTTCTTTGGTGGCGTGGGTCTTGACTGTGTCCGGGTTGAAGATGACTATGTCGGCCTTGAATCCGTTCCGCAGTAGACCCCGGTCGGGGAGGCCCAGGCGCTGGGCGGGGAAAGACGTCATCTTGCGGATGGCCTCGGGCAGCTTCAGGTGCTTCTCAGCCCGGACGAACTCGGCCAGGACGATGGGGAAGCAGCCGTAGGTCCGGGGGTTGGGGTATTCGCCGAAGAGGATGGCGTCGCTGGCGATCATGCCCGCCGGATGGGAGACAAAGGCGTAGAGCGTCTGGGCGTTGGTGCCCAAGCCCACCGTGGAGATGCCCAGGTTCTCCTCGATCAACAGGTCGAACAGGGTGTCGGCCGGGTCCTGGCTGCGCATCTCGGCGATGTCCGTGATCAGCATGCCGTCGTATTGCATGTTCTGGGGCTGTTTGAAGTTGGTCAGCCAGTTGTTCTCCAGCCGGTCCCGGGTCATCTCCCGCTTCATGCGCTCTCGGTCGTCGGCGTCCTTGAGGGCGGCCATCAACCGCTCCGGCCCGCCGTCCTTAGCCCAGTGGGGCAGGCCGATGGTCGGCGTGGTTCCCGAGTACGGGTAGGTGTAGCAGTCGAAGGTGACGTCCATGCCCTCGTCGCGGGCGTTTTCCACCAGAGCGAGATAGTCAAGGTGGCTGCCCACGCCGGCCGCGCTCTGGCGGTAGTGGGTCAGGTGCACCGGGCAGTCGCCGTCCCGGCCGATCTTGAGGGCTTCTTCCCACGGGGCTAGCAGGCCTTGCGACCGCAGGCTGGCGCGGGTGTGGGTGTGATAGTGGCCGCCCAATCGGGCCGCCACTCCGGCCAGTTCGGCCAGTTCCGAGGTGCTGGCGTAGGCGCCGGGCGGGTAGTCGAGGCCCGTGGAAAGCCCCCACGCGCCCTCTTCCATGGCCTCCCGGACCACCGACTTCATGTCCTCGAGCTCGGCGGGGGTGGCGGGCCGGTCGTTCCAGCCCACGCTCCAGATGCGCACCGGCGAGTTGCCCAGGATGAAGGCCATGTTGATGGCCACCGAGTTGTCGTACTTGTCCAGTTGGCCGGCCACGGTCAGCCAGTCGGTGGGCAGGGGCGGATAGCCGTTCAGCCCGGCGTCCTGCCAGATATAGCGTTCCAGCTCCTCGCGGGACTTGAAGGGGGCATGGGACATGCCGTCGATGCCCACCAACTCGGTGGTCACGCCCTGCCGCACCTTGGGGTCGTGGTGCGGCTCGCCCATGATCGTCAGCCCGGCATGGGAGTGCAGGTCGATAAAACCGGGACACACCACCTGCCCCGTTGCGTCGATGGTCCGCGCCGCGTCCAACTGTGACACGTCGCCCCGCTGGACAGTGACCGTGTCGCCCTCAACCAAAACCGCGGCAAAGAAGCCGGGGCTGCCGGAGCCGTCGATGACTAAGCCGTTTGTGATTAGTAGGTCACACATGGGTATCTCTACAAGTCAATCATATCTGGGTTGCCATGGATTTCTTCACGGCTGTTCCAATAGTTCGATCTCTTCCATGGGAAAGTCTTTGACGTTGGAGGTGATAAGAATCGCTTCCACCGCGATGGCGGTGGCGGCGATCAGTGTGTCGGCAGTAGAGAGGACCGTTCCCCTGCGGGCATACTCATAACGGTACCGGCCCGCCTCTTTAGCGGCTTCTCGTGAGACGTCGTAGTACTCCAGACCGTCGGTCAAATCGCCTGCAGCGGCTTGCTCATCTTGGCCTAGCCCTGAATAGAGTTCAGCGATGCTGACGCAGCACACGCCGATGCGATGCCCGTCTAGCGCCAAATTGTCGACTAGCTCCGCAGCCTCCTTGTGGCCTCGTAGGTGGTCGATCAGCAACGTAGTGTCTAGGATGTATTTAGCCACGTTGACGTTCCTCGAAATCCTGATCGCCCTGCTTCCGCAAATTTCTTACCCAGGCTGCCACATGCTCCGGCGTATCCCACTCTGGATGGTCCTCCGCAGAAAGTGCGCCTGCCGTTCTTCTAAGCGCCGAAATCAGGGCATCTTTTCTCAATTTCTCCTTTACGGCCTCTTCGATGAACTGGCTTCGTTTTCCCTTGCCTGCCTCTTTATCCACTGCCTTAACAAGATCTTCTGGCAAAATCACATGCGTTCGCATCTGCCGAACCCTCCACATGAACTAATCACATATATTATACACATATAGCGTGTGCTTATTTAATGTGATTATCAGCCGGCCGCCTTAGCCCGCAACCCCGCCAACACCTTGTCCGCCGTAACCGGCAGGTCCGTGATTCTCACTCCCACGGCATCGAAGACGGCGTTGGCTATGGCGCCGGCCACGGGGATGTTGCTGCTTTCTCCGATACCTTTGCTTTCGTAGGGGGCGGGGCCGGCGTCGCCTTGGACCAGGACCGTTTCCATGACCGGGACGTCGGCGGAGGTGGGGATCTTGTAATCGCCGAAGCTTAGGGTGGAGATGTGGCCGTCTTCCAGTTCCAGCTCTTCCATCAGGGCATACCCCAGCCCCTGGATCAGCCCGCCCTCCACCTGCCCCTGGTGGTTGATGGGGTTCAAGATCGCGCCGATGTCATGGGCAGTGACCATCTTGTTGACCGTGATCTCGCCGGTTTCCGTGTCCACATGGACTTCGGCCACTTGGGTGCAGAACGATGTTAGCTCCGGAGTCTCCGAGGTCACCCTGGTCTCGCCGGTCAAACTTTCTCCACCCGTGCGGGCAATCACCTCGGCGATGCTCAAGCTCCGTCCCGCCGCCACCAGGCGTCCGTTCTGCATGGAAACCTGCTCTTCCGGGGCGTCCAATAGGGGCGAGGCGGCCTCGACCAGTTTGCCGCGCAGTTCACGCGCCGCGCCCACCACCGCCAGTCCGGCGGTGTGCATCACCCGGCTGCCGCCGGAGCCGGAGCTGTAGGGCATGTTGGCCGTGTTTTCCAGGACGATCTGCACGTCTTCGGTATCCAACGTCAGTTCCTCGGCCACCATCTGGCGCAGCACGGTGTGGGAGCCGGTGCCCGTGTCCCAGAAGGCCATGTGAAGTTGAGGGTTTCCCTCGTCATTGAGACTGATCTTGGCGGCGAACTGGCCCGTGCCCTGCACCAGGTCGGTCATGGCCATGCCCCGGCCGGTGTTGGGTGGCAGTTGCTGGTCCATGCCGGCCGCCTTGGCCGCCGCCTCCAAGGTCTCCAGCGCCTTTATCTGCTGCCAGTGGCGTCCGACAGGAGATGAGTCTCCCTCACGCATGACGTTCATCAGGCGGAACTGGTAGGGGTCGATGCCCAGTTCCTTTGCGATCATGTCCATGTGGGACTCCACGGCGAAGACCACCTGGGGTTTGGCGGGACTGCGCATGTGGCCCCGGGGGACGTTGTTGGTGTAGACGGTGTAGCTGTCGATCTTGGCGTGGGGCACCTTGTAGACGCCGCACAGATGGTCGGCCCCCCGGAGATAGACCGTGGGTTTGAAGGCGCCGTAGGCCCCGCTGTCGAAGACCGCCCTGGCCTGGCGGGCCTTGATGGCGCCATCCTTCATCACGCCGGTCTTAATGGTCATCACCGCCGGGTGGCGCGGGTTGCCGGCCATCAGCTCTTGGATGTAGTCCATGATCATCTTGACGGGACGGCCCGAGCGCTTGGACAGGTAGTAGCACAGCGGCACATCCATGAACGAACCCTTGCCTCCGAAGTCGCCGCCGATGGTGCTGGGGTGGAGGACGATGCTCTCGGCGGGGATGCTCCAGGTCTGGGCAAGTTGGTCGCGCAGCATGTAGGGGTCTTTGTTGTTTGCCCAGATCTGCACCTGGCCCGTTTCGTCGGCGCTGACCAGACAGGCATGGGGTTCGATGTAGGCCTGATGCATCAACTGGGCGCTGAAGGTGTGCTCAAAGATCAGGTCCGATTCCCGGAACCCTTGCTCGATGTCGCCCTTCTCCCAGGTGATATGGGCAAAGGTGTTCTTGATCCCGGACGGAGGCTGCGGAAGTCCCTGATACGACTCCATGTCGGGATGGAGGTCCGGCGCTTCTTCGCCCATGGCCTCCTCGGCGTCGTAAACGGGAGTCAGCTCCTCGTACTCCACGTCGATCAGCAGCAGCGCTTCGTCGGCGGTCTCGTTGTCCACGGCGGCCACGGCGGCCACTTTCTCTCCGACGAAACGCACAACATCGCGCGCCAACACCGGCATGTCCACCATGCGGCGGCCGATCTTGGTGTCCGGAATGTCCTGCCCGGTGACCACGGCGTGTACGCCCGGCAATGCCTCAGCTTGGGATGTGTCGATGCTGACGATGCGGGCGTAGGGGTAGGGACTGCGGAGCACCTTGCCCCAGAGCATGCCCGGCAGAGAGATATCGGCGGCGTAAACCGCCTTGCCCGAGACTTTGTCCGGGCCCTCTCCGCTGGTGATGGACTTTCCGATGGCGGAACGGGTGGCAGCCATATTTCACTCCGTTAATCAGATGGCGTTTTGGGTGGGCAGGCAGGCTAGGGCAGGACCATCCCGGTGCCCCTGGGCAGGTCCCACGCCTCGTCCTGGAGGCCGCGAAGGTAGTCTACCTGGCCGTGATGGTTGTTCTTGTGGGTGATCAGATGGCGGAGCGAGCTGCTCACGTCATATTCCGGGCGTTCCGGATCGGGCAGTTGGTCGAGACTTTCCGGCGTCAGACCCGAGATGTAACCGAGGGTCCGTTCGTGCACGGCCTCGGCATAGCCCACTAGCACCTCAAGCGAGGGGATGGCCAGTGCACGCAGGCCCATACGGTCGCCGGGGTCTGGAGCGGTGGCCGGTTGGCCGAACCTTTCGTGCCAGCTTCCCGTGGCCCATAGGTCCTCACCTAGCTTGCCGGTGTTGGTGACACGGGCGTCTTCGTTTCGAATCAGGTGCCACAGGATGAACCCGATATTGTTGGCCGTGGGAGCCGGACGCCAGACCAACTGTTCGGCGCTAAGGTCTTCGCAGGTCGCCATCAATCTAAGGTGCACCTGGGCCAGGCAGTCTGAGCTAAAGGCAATGGAATCCATCGACCCTCCGGTATCAGCCGGTGCGATATCGAATCAAGCAAGGGGATTATGCCACACCGTTTAACCGCAGGTCAGTCCTCACATAAACCAAGTTCGCAAACCAAAAACGGCTTGCCGTAACAGTTGGACTAGCCCAGGATATTAGGTGGGCAAGACCGTGTCTCAGTCCGAGCCGGAGATCTCGCTCATATTCTTGCATATTTCACACTCAATCTTGGGCCACCGGAGATAGAATCGTATATATGGGCAAGCGAGCGTTTTTTTATATCTTTCTCGGGCTATTGGCGCTGACCCTGATTGCGTGCGGCGGCGGTGGTGACGATGAAGGTGGCGGCGAAGACGCGGCGCCGGTACCGACCGCCGCGGCCTCACAGGCAACTCTGGTCCCTGGCGATACGCGGTCTCCGGACCCGACGCAGGCCCCGGCCACCGAGACCCCAACCGCCACGCCCGTGGCGACCGAAGGGGAGCTGTTTTTACAATTGGTCAGCCCTCCCGAAACTGAGGTATTCACCGATGTCGGCACTTTGTCCGTCGTCGGACGGACCCGCGTCGACGCGGTGGTGACCATCAATGACACTATCGTTGAGCCGGACATCGACGGCGAGTTCTCCCTGGACGTTCCCCTGGAAGAAGGCCCGAATATCATCGAGGTGGTCGTAAGTGTTGCCAGCGGCGAGCAGATGGACCTGGTCCTAGTCGCCATCTACCTGCCTTGATCAAAGACTGATCCCCGAATCGAAGACGCCACAGACCGACCCATTGAAATCAGGTGTTCCCATGCTGAAGTTGAATCAGGCAACCTCCATCCAAATAGCCCTGTCCCGCCGGCTGGGTCTAGCCTTGATCGCCGCCCTCTTGGGCGCGATGCTGCTGGCCATGTTCGCCGGAGCAGCTTCAGCCCAGAGCAGCGCCGTCATCGGACGGGGCTTCACCGGGGTGGTCAAATCGGTCAGCATCACGAATGGCCTTCTGGCCGTCGAGTCGAAGGGGATTCTCTTCCAGGTTGGCGTCGATGACGCCACCATCATCAGCGTTCCCCCTGACCAAGACGTGGGCCTAGACGGCCTGCCCGTTGGACTGGGTTTCAGGATCGCCGGCACGGTGGACGCGGCGATAACCGACGCCAACGGCATCCCGTTTCCGGAGATACGGACGGCGCAGAAGATCATCGTCATTCCCGAGAAGGCTACCCGCTCGCACAAACGGACCATCGCCGCCGACAAGCAGGGCGATGACCTGATCGCCCTGGATGCCGATGGCGTTAAGACTGAATTGAAGGGCCGAGGGGCTGGAATCGAGAAGGGCGACGCGATCATCATTCTGGTCCAGAAACCGGGCCGGGGCGCCACGAAAGAAAAGGTCCGCGGTCTATTCAAGGCGAAGACCGTAACCGACCGGCTGGACCGCCTGTCCAGGTCCGTAACGGACGACCCGATCAAGGCGAGCATCTTGGCCGGACTGCGCGACCGGCGGGACGACGCCCAAGAAAAACATCTCCAGAGGACCGCCGAGAACGCCGAGTCCGGACTTAAAGACTTCGTCTTGAGCAGGGTTCGGGCCATGCAGGAAGAACGGGCGGCTGGAATAAAACGGCGGGGTGTTGGCGCGGACGTATCCGAATGCGCCCGTAGCATCGCGGGACGCCGGGCCACCAGCATCAGGGAATTGAACGCCGACCAACGCCGCCGCGTCACCGACGAGTGTCTGAATAAGACCCGGCCGGCTGCCGTACCAGCCCCGACGGCGGACCGTGCTCCGGTGGTCCGGATAACCTCGCCATCCTCCGGAACGGTCGTTTCCGTCAACGATATTGTGATTGTCATCGCGGAAGCCAAAGACGACGAGGGCGTGGCGTCAGTGACTTTCAACGTCGCCGGCACTGACGTGGCCACGCTGTCGGAAGCCCCGTACACCGTGGAAGTCAAGGTCCCGCCGGGTGTTTCACCGCTTGTGATAAAAGCTACGGCGAGGGACGCCGACGGCAACGAGGGCTCCGACTCCATCACCCTGAGGGTGGCCCGAAGGGCCGGAGACCTGGGTGTCAAGATCACCAGTCCCACCGCGGCCACTGACCGGACAGCGACCACTCGCCCATCCACCGTCGCCGGCAGTAGCCGGGCCATCGCCGAAGGCGACACCATCGCCATCCGCGCTGAAGTGACCGGCACGGGTGTGGTTACAGTTGTCTTCACGGTTAATGGAGTAGACCAGACTCCGGTCTCGGCGCCGCCCTACGCCATCAGATATTTCGTGCCTTTTACCTCGGCTGACGCCCCGCCGCCCCTGAAAATCACGGCCGTTGCCACCGATAGCTCCGGCGGCAGCGTCAGCGATTCGGTGAGCGTCAGTGTCGTGCGGAACGTCACCGTGATCAACGTCAAGATCATCAGTCCGGCGGCAAATTCCAGGGCCGCGGCCGGTGAGACGATCGTGATCAGGGCCGCAACGGACAACGACGCTGCGATCGCGTTCGTCACCTTCAGCGTGGGCGGGACTGAAACGGTAATCATGACAGCGCCTTTCACCCACACCTACGTATTGCCTCGTAGGGCTACCAGCGCCGCCGCCACCTCCAACATTCCCCCCAATGTGTTCGTTGGTAAGGCGATGTTGAACGGGGTGGTTGCCCCGGACGGCACCGTGGTGACCGCCTGGATCGCGGGGTCAAACGCTACCACGCTGATCATCAAGGTCACCGCCACCGCGAATTCGGGTGAAACGGACAGCGCGTCGCTAACGCTTCCCGTCTCCGGCGCCATAAACGCTGGTGAGGCCATCGTCAAGAACGGCGAGTTCGTAGTGACCGCCGCCCAGCCCTCGGGGCAGAGCTTCGCTGGCAAGACCGTAACCTTCACCATCGGCGGCAAAGACGCCCGCCAGACCGGCACCTGGCAACAGGGCGGAGCGACGATTTTGGACCTGACGGCGGATTAGATACAAGC
This sequence comes from Chloroflexota bacterium, assembly GCA_022562475.1. Classification (GTDB taxonomy): domain Bacteria; phylum Chloroflexota; class Dehalococcoidia; order Lucifugimonadales; family UBA3495; genus UBA9611. The sequence continues at coordinate 14,657 of JADFPD010000031.1, forward strand.
CTTGACTAAGGTTACAAGAAGAGGGATTCATTCGGGATTCTTTACTATCGCGAAGTTAAGCCAATGTAATTCTGTGCGCTATGCAACCCTTAGCCACGCTGACTGGTCCATGTCTGCGAGTCTCGTCGCGGGAACCTCCTGATGACTCAAAACGTCTAACAGTTCGCTGTTGTTGAGCCATTCGCTGTCTACACGCGTCGTTGGAATCGCCATCTCTCCGTAGGCATAACGCTCCAAAGCCGCCAAGAGATTGTCGTCCCGGTCCAGTTCTTCAGCAAATTTCGGCCAGCGTAGGCGAATCGCTACCCACTTAGCCAATGCCATCATCTGAGGCCGGGTAAAATCGAGGGTTCCTGTTGTGAGCTGACTGGCAACGTGAAGTTGCAATCGGAAGGCATTATCGAACCGGACAACCTGTCTTGGGTTGGTATCCAGAAATTTGAGGGCAGCATATTCGACATCGCGGACATCGCGTGAATCCGCCGTGAACAGGCCGGCGCGCATGCTCCTCTCTATTTCATCGAGGGCGCGCCGCCGCACTTCGTTCTCCGAGTCTTCAGCCTCCAGTTCCTGACGCCTTCGCCTCACGTCCACAGGATTGGACAAGGACACCTCACGCATTCGCTGCTCCAACTCGACTACTACTTCTCGAGGTGGTGGTGGCATCGTTGACGCGACGGTTGCGGGTGAAGGGAATTCATCGGCCGAGCCAGATTGTGAGACCTTCTCCACAGGAATCTCTGAACCCGTCCTATTTGAAAGTAGACGTTGCATCCCACTTAGGTCAGCAGATGGGACCGAAACCGTGATCTGTACGATCTTCGCCAAGAACCGGTAGCCATAGCCGTCCGCCAGCGGGACATTCTTCCGCTGCAGGTATTCAACCAAGTCCAAATAAGCGACCTCGATGCTGTTGGCAACGACTTGCTGGTCCATGCCCAAAATGAACACACATTGTGCGTTCACGGAATTGAATATCTGATTGATAGCCTCAATCACTTCTACAACATACTTCGGACTGCACCGGTCCAAATCGTCAACGAAGACGGCGATCGCCTGATTCGGATTGGCTTTGCTGGTCTGGTCCATCGGCGCCAGCTTCATCATAAGGTGTTGGATATCCCGTTCGGCTTCGGCGGAGTATCCCAGTCTTTCTTCAGACCTTGGACGGCTGGCATGGGCGTTGACACTCCGTTTGAAGGGACTCCCCACTATGCCTGAAAACCGCTCAAGCGTGAGGCCCGCCAACACGATGCCGCCACCGCCGCCCACACTGGCCCAGACCTCAGTAACCGCATCAGCAATATAAAACCCTAGAGCTACTCCAAGAGCAACCGCCGGTGGACCGAAGCTCTTCGCCACATACGGCCATCCGCCGAGCCTGGACCACTCCAGAGTCAATCGGAACCAAACCCTGGCCCCGATGGGATGGATCTGAGTCTGGTGTACGTCGTATATCGCCTTGGACAAGGCTGTCCACAGCCGCTCGCTCCTTTCGTAGCGCCAAGCAGGAAAATCGACGGTGTACCAGCGGCGCCCGCCGTCAACAGGAAATTCTGCTCTCGTCAACAATCGCATAGGGTTGAACCGACGGCGCCGGTCGCCGCCATCCTGGACTTCTGCTTTCGTCAGTAGTCTCATCGGGTTGAACCAAAGGCGCCCGTGGCCGCCGGAAATCACTTCTCTTCCCATCAGGTATCTCATCGGGTTGGACCAACGGCGGAAGTTGCCTCTTGAAAGCGATCTTGCACTCGTTAGGTAGTTGACCGGATCAAACCAACGGCGGCGGTCCTGGCTAGGCTGAGCAACCTCTTTCATCAAGAGCTTCTTCAATTGGAGCATCACCGAAGACTTGCCGGCGCCCCAGGGAGCCGTAACTGCGATGGCCAGGGGCAATCCGGTATTTGGGTGGTTCAGGACCGCGCCCAAGCCCTTGACCAGAGCATCGAACCCCAACAAGTCCTGGTCGGTGGCCCAATCGCTGGTGGCGCTGGGCTGGACGTCTAGAGCGGCTGTAGGTTCAATAATTCGCTCCCACACTCTCACCGTCCCGTCTTCTCCGCCTGAGACCACCTGGCCGCCCTCCGTCACCGCCACGGCGAACACTTGGCCACCGTGCCGGCCCAGAGGCTCCCTCACCGCGCCTCCGTCCAGGTCCCAGAGCCGCACGGTCCCGTCTAATCCGCCGGAGACCACCTGTCCGCCAGGCGTCACCGCCACCGACCACACCTGGCCTTCGTGCCGGCCCAGCGGCTCCCTTTCCGTGCCTCCGTCCAGGTCCCACAGCCGCACCGTCCCGTCGTCTCCGCCGGAGACTACCTGGCCGCCGGGCGTCACCGCCACCGAGAGCACTCGGCTCTCGTGCCGGCCCAGGGGCTCCCTTTCCGGGCCTCCGTCCAGGCCCCACAGCCGCACGGTCCCGTCTGTTCCGCCGGAGACCACCTGGCCGCCGGGCGTCACCGCCACCGACCACACCGCGCCCTCGTGATTTCCGATGATGCGGCCTTCCCAGCCGAGGCCGGCGTCTTCAGCCTGTTGCCGCTTCGGGTGTTCATCGATCGCTTCCTGCACTGCGGCTAAGGAGGTGGCGACCCAATCCAATGTTTTGGAGTTGCTTGGGAGCGTCGTGACGGAATAGCGGTCGATCTGAATAACCATCTGTGTAAGAACTTCTTCAAATCTAGGGTTGTCCTGCCCGTACGCTGTCCGCAGCGGGTCGAGGTCGAGGCTGGAAGAGTCACCCTTATGGGCCAGAGCCTCGCCGAGTTCGGGATTTCGCAACAAATCAACGATGGCATTCCAAATTGGTGTCCCTTCCACATACCCAGCAGCTCCAAAATAAGCAACGGTTGATTCCGCCGCTGCCTGGTATACAGACTCCAGCTCATCCCGACGGCGTCTGTCCCTCACATGGGCGATGGCGAATGTTGCCGCGGCAATGGCTACCGACGCAGTCACCAACAGCAAAACCTCAAATTCGGCAGTCTCAACTGCCAGAGAGTCGCAGGTAATCGATGCACGATGGTTACGTTGCTAAACCGGGTCCGAATTGTTCAATTCTTAGCGGTGGCCGATTTGAACGCGAATCATCACAGTTTAGCAAAATCGAGAATCATTGAGGCCGGGCACGCGAGGGATAGGACCGCGTATTCCGCTGGTGGCCACGATCTTTGTTATTGCTTAACCCCGCTGTGACTATCCAGACCTCCGTCGTTCCAGGGCATCGCGCCTGGCCTGGGGTATTCACGGCCGGTGATCTCCTTGGGCGGTCTGCCGCGCAGGTCCAAGTAATCCACGGCGATAACATCGGCCGGCGCCGATTCCATGACCGCCCAGTCTTTGAGATTGAAACGGTTGGCGAACTGCGCGATTATTCACCGTATTTCCTCTTTCGGCGGCATTGGGGCATCGATTACGAATTTCGGTTACGGATTAAGGGCACATATTCGTGCCTGGGCGCCAATAACCGCATATGTAAACGCCAGCAATAATGACGGCCTAATGCTATCATGGTGGGTAGGGTAAATTGATTTGAGCAGCCATCAGAACAACGATATTCGCAACCTTGCCATCATCGCCCACGTCGATCATGGCAAAACAACCTTGGTCGACGCTTTGTTGAAACAGGGCCAGGTCTTCCACGCCCACCAGCAGGTCGGCGAGTTGATCATGGACACCAATCCATTGGAGAGGGAGCGCGGCATCACCATCCTGGCCAAGAACGCCTCCGTCACCTACAAGGGTGTGAGGATCAATATCATCGACACGCCGGGCCACGCCGATTTCAGCGGCGAGGTGGAGCGGATCATGAACATGGCCGACGGGTGCCTGCTGTTGGTGGACGCCGTGGACGGCCCCATGCCCCAGACGACCTACGTTTTGCGCCAAGCCCTCCGGCAGAACGTCACCCCCATGGTGGTCATCAATAAGATAGACCGTCCGGAAGCCCGCGTGGCCGAAGTGGTCGAGATGGTCCAAGACTTGTTCTTGGAATTGGCCACCAAAGCCGAACAACTCGAGTTTCCGGTCCTGTACGCATCGGCCAAAGGTGGTTACGCCACCACCGACCCGGCGATTCCGGGAACCGATATGTCGCCCCTCTTTGACGCGATCTTGGAATCGGTGCCGCCGCCCACCGGAGACCCCGATGCCCCTTTGCAGATGCTGGTGGCGGCGCTGGACTACGACAACTATCTAGGACAGGTGTCCATCGGCCGGGTCACCAGAGGCACCGTTAAACTTCGTGACAACGTGGCCCTCTTGGGCAGTGGGGTAGAGCCTTCCACTCACAACCTGGAGCGGATATTCGTTTTCCGGGGTATGGAGCGCGTCGAAGTTCCCGAGGCCAAGGCTGGAGACATCGTAGCCATCACCGGTCCCGAAGGAGTCTCCATCGGCGACACCATCGCGTCCTTGGAACAACCGGAGGCCATGCCTTCAATCGAAATTGAAGATCCGACGGTGCGGATGACATTTGGCGTCAGCACCTCTCCGTTCATGGGCCTAGAGGGCGACCACTGCACCTCCCGTAATCTCCGCGAACGGTTGTTCAAAGAGCTGCGGACCAACGTGAGTCTGCAAGTCGAGCCCACTTCCAACTCGGACGTGTTCGTGGTTGCCGGCCGGGGAGAGTTGCACCTCTCCATCCTGGTTGAGACCATGCGGCGGGAACAATTCGAGTTTCAGGTGTCTCGTCCCGAGCCGGTCACCAAGGTGATCGACGGAAAGATCTACGAGCCCTATGAGATCCTGAACATCACCACCAAGGATGAGTACATGGGGGCGCTGTCCGAGTATCTGGCAGGCCGCCTGGCCCAACTTCGGGACATGCGCTACGACGACAATGGATACGTTCACCTGGAGTACAAGATACCGACCCGCGGGTTGATCGGGTTCAATTCGTTCTTCTCACGCACCTGCCGGGGCGACGGTGTAAAAAGCAGCATTTTTACCTCCTACGAGCCCATGGAGGGGGAGATAAAGACCCTGCCGGGCGGCGTGCTGGTGGCTTCGGAGCGCGGCACCGCCGTTACCTATGGGCTGCTCAACGCCCAGGGCCGCGGCGAGACCTTCATCGACCCGGGCACCGCTGTTTACGAGGGAATGATCGTCGGCTCGCACCGCCGGGAAGGCGACATCGAGATCAACGTCTGCAAAGAGAAGAAGCTGACCAACATGCGCTCGTCCACGGCTGATGTGGCCAAACGCCTGAACGCCACGGTGGTCATGAGCCTGGAAGAAGCCTTGGAGTTCATCTCTGATGATGAACTGCTGGAAGTCACCCCCCAAAATTTTAGGCTTCGGAAGATGGACCTCTCGGCCCTGGACCGCAAACGCGCCCGCCGCGAAGGAGTCCGCGCCAGGGACTAGCCTGGGATTGGAATCGTCTACAAGGGATCAGGCAACATCAACCCTGTAGAAAGTCCTTGATCTGGTCCGAGAGTTCCGGCGTTCTCAGGTAACCGAATGATTTGTGGGGTATTCTCTCGCCGTCGGGCGCCGTGTAATCGTTGTCAGTCAGGTCGTCCACCACCTGAATTCCGGCCGGGTTCGGGCCATAGTCGCCACGTAGATGAGATTCCGCCGCGACCGGGTCCGTCCGGTCGGCGTAATTGACCCATTTCTCCGTAACCACGCTGGGTGTGCGCACCCGCATTCGCCCGCGGTCATAATCTCGTTCTGTTTTGATCTTCGATTTGACGAATGTAAGCCCCAGCGGTGAGCCCATGGTCACAAATTGCGCGACTTTGAAATTCGGGATTTCTCGTCCCAGGTCCCGCAGTGCGTCATAGGCAATGGTCGTGCCCATGGAATGGGAGATCAGCATCAACCGGTCATCCTGGCGCTTCTTGATGGCGTTGGTTAACGTCCCCACCAGAACCTTTCGAGCCGGTTGCGATTGTCCATCGCCGTCTTTTAGGGTTTTACTTTCGTCATAGTAAAAAGGCACTTCCCACCCTTTTGACGCGATGATCCGTTCCTCGAGCGCTGCGAACCGCGATCCCCCGATTCTCTCCGCCAGTCCAGCGAAACGATCGGTGACCCACTCTCTGATGCGGTCCCTACGTCTTTCCGTGTATGCCTTGAGCGCACCCTCGGCCGCCTCGATATAAGGTTGGTTCAGATACGCGGAATCATGTTTAAAATCCGGGTCATTATGCTGGGGAGTCTTGTAGAGGAGCATCGACCAATTGACCATCTCGAAATCGAAGTCTGGATTTTCAACTCCGCGGTTCCTTAATCCCTCCCTGATCGATTTCTCCCACCAATCGGAGAGCAATCGGGGTTCTGGCTTATTGGAAAGCCCGTGGATGCCGATAATGACGTTAGCCATATCGTCCTCCCAACGGTGTTGGTTCCAGCCGTCTTCAATGTTCTATGGCCGGTCTCTATGTTAGGCCGGTATTTAAGCATATGTTTACGCAAACAGGAAGGTCTATTAGCGCGTCGAGAGAACCTAACCATTTCCCTCACATTTGATACACTGGCGGCTGGGAAGGGGAGTGGGATATGATATCCACTCAATGCACGGCCCAACCAAACGACAAATAATGCTACGGAGAGCGAGATGATCTACGAAGTGCGCACCTATGATTTGAAGCCCGGAGCCATTCCCCAGGCGGAGGAAGCCTTTGCCGAAGCCCTGCCCTACCGGGAGAAGTATTCGCCCATCGCCGCGTTCTGGCACACCGAGATCGGCCCCCTGAACCAGATCATCCACGTCTGGGGTTACGACAGCCTGGAGGACCGCGACCGCATCCGAGCGGAAGCCGGCAAGGAAGCCAATTGGCCGCCCAAGATCACCCCGGGCAATATCCTAAACATGAACTCGGAGATCTGGAACCCTGCCCCCTTCATGAAGCCCATGGGCGGCGACCAGGCCCTGGGCGCCATCTACGAGATGCGCACCTACACCTACGAGCCGGGCTCCATCCCCGGACTGCTGAAGCGCTGGGCCGCTTCCCTGCCAGAACGGGAGAAGTACTCTCCCCTGGCGGCCGGCATGTACACCGAGTTCGGCGGCCTGAACCGGTGGATGCACATCTGGCCCTACAAAGACCTGAACCACCGGGCCGAGATACGGGCGAAAAAGATCGAAGGCTGGCCCTCGGGTGCTCCGGGCCGCGTCCGCCAAGAGAACAAGATCATGGTGCCGGCCAGCTTCTCTCCGATGCATTAACCGGCCGGTACCTGACCTGCGCGATGAAGCGAAAGTCTGGTGAATTGGACCTATGGTGATAAGACACCACATCTACAAAGTTGACCAGCGGGTCTTGATCAAGAGACAAGACGGCGGCGTCTTGATGCCCCCGTCTGAGGGAGCAAAGGGCTCTCTGGCAGTGATCGCGCCCCAATTATTTCAAGACTGGCCCGGCACCTTCCTGGAGCGGGAGCCCGATGTGCCGCCAGAATACTATGTCGCGGTCGACAACGGGATCACGGAGACCATCTCCGAGGACTGGTTGGAGCCCGCTCCCCCCGGTTCGCCCCCGCCACCGGTGGATCAACATCCGTGGCCGACGTAGTCTGCTAACGAGTAGTCGAAACGCAAAAAGGCCCCCGGCGTAAGCTGGGGGCCTTTGGTTTGGGCGTAGAAAACGGGTATCATTCACCGAAACATGCCGTTGGTAAGGTGGAGGCCGCATGAAGATCATAGAAGGCCATAAAGAGATCGACGTTCCAGCGGGTGTCCCTGTATGGGATGTCGATCCCTATGATCCGGCGGTCCTGGTAGACCCATCGGACTATTATTCGGAGTTGCGCTCCAAAGGTCCCTTCGCCTACATTCCCAGATATTCGATCTTGGCTTGCGGCCGGTACGAGGAGACCAAGGAAGTGTTCTCCGATTGGGAGCGGTTCGTGTCCTCCCGCGGCGTCGGGCTCCAAGACTTCAGCCTGGGGGAGCCCTGGCGGCCCCCCAGTATCGTCTTAGAGGTGGACCCTCCCGATCACACCAAGGCACGCGCCGTGATCGAGCGGGCCCTTTCGCCCGGGGCCATACGGAAGTTGATGGAGTCTTATCGCGAGGACGCAGAGAACCTGATCGGCGAACTTCTGGAAAAGGGCACGTTCGAGGCCGTGGAGGAGTTGGCGGAGACCTACCCCACGACGGTATTTCCCGATGCCGTGGGCTTGGGCGAAAGCGACCGGCGGCGCCTGGTCGATTACGGCGAGATGGTCTTCAACGCCCTCGGTCCCGACAATGAACTGCGCCGCAACGCCATGGCGAAAGGACCCAACGTTGTTCCTTGGATCTTGGAGCAATGCAAGCGCGAAAGGCTCGAACCGGAAGGTTTCGGGGCAACGATCTACGCTGCATGCGATACGGGCGAGATCACCGAGGAAGAAGCGGGGCTGCTGGTGCGCTCCCTGCTGTCCGCCGGGGTCGACACTACGGTCGCGGTACTGGGCAGCGCCATCTGGTGCCTGGCTAACAATCCGGACCAGTTCCAAAAGCTCAAGGCCGACCCCAAGCTGGCGCGTTGGGCTTTCGAGGAGACACTGCGCTATACCTCTCCGGTCCACACCTTCTGCCGCACGGCCAACTTGGACACTGAAGTCAGCGGTGTCAAGATCGCCGAAGGGACGAAGATCATCTGCGTTCTGGGCGCGGCCAATCTGGACGAGGACCATTGGCCTCAGGCAGACAAGTTCGACATCGAACGCAAGCCGTCGGACCACTTGGCACTGGGCGTCGGGATCCACGGCTGCGTCGGCCAGAACGTGGCGCGGGCCGAGGCCGACGCGGTGTTGACAGCCATCGCCAACAAGGTCGAGTCCATAGAACTCGCCGGGGAGCCGGTTTGGCGTCCGAACAACTCGGTCCACACTCTGGACCGGCTTACCATTACCTTTAAGAGCAAATGAATAGACGAGTAGAGGCTGCCTCCTCGATCGACGTTTAAACCAAAGATTGGACGATTATATGACCATCGATGACCAGACTCGCCGACGGACCACCAAGACCGGTCTGACGGCCTTGGACCGCGACCGTGCTTGTCCGGGCTATACACTTTATTCCCCCATGAACGGACCGGGAGACGTCTATCTGCTCAACATCGAGGGCGAGGAGGTGCACCATTGGGCGATGCCCGATCCGCCCGGTCTCTACGGGTACCTGCTGCCCAACGGCAATCTGTTCTACGGCGGGAAGCTGCGGGACGAGATGTGGGACCGGTTCCCGTCGTGGAAGCGGTTCAAGGGCGGGGTAATGATGGAGGTGGACTGGGACGGGAACAAGGTCTGGGAACACCGCGACCGGGACCATCATCATGACGCCAGGCGGACCGAGTCAGGTGGGGCGGTCTATCTAACGGTTGAGTTGATGACCGAGGCCCTTGCGGCCGAGGTTAAAGGCGGCAACAAGATCACGGGCGAGAATGGGATGTGGGCTGATGTCATCGTTGAGGTCGATGCCTCGGGAAAGCGGACCTGGGAATGGCACGCCGCCGAGCACCTGGACCCGGAGCGTGACATCATCACCTTCAATGACTCCCGGGACGAGTGGAGCCATGGCAACACCGTGGCGCCGGTCTCGGATGACCGGGTCCTCTTCAGCTTCCGGAACATATCGACCGTGGGGTTGATCGACAAGGGCACCGGCGAGATAGTCTGGAGGCTAGGCCCAGAGGTTTTGGCCCAACAGCATGACCCCAGCATGCTGCCCAACGGAAATATCCTGGTCTACGACAACGGCTCCCACAGTGCACAGCACCCGCTTCCCTTCTCCAGGGTGGTCGAGGTGGACCCCAGTTCCAATCATATCGTTTGGGAGTACTCCGACAATCCGGCTTACAACTTCTTCAGCCCCTACATATCCGGCGCCCGCCGGCTGCCCAACGGCAACACTTTGATCACCGAAGGCATGTTCGGCCGGATGTTTCAGGTCACCCCCGAGGGAGACATCGTCTGGGAGTACATTAACCCCCACTTCCACGAAGACGTCGAGAACGCCATCGTGAACCGGGTGTTCCGGGCGACGCATTATCTGCCGGAGGAGATCAGGCAGCTACAGTAAATCGAAGAGGCCAATGTCTGGGGATGACCCAAATCGTCCTACTTCCCGAACAACGCCGCGATGCGTTCTCCGACTACTTTGTCCTCGCCCTCGTTTAGGCCGAAAGCGTGGAGGACGATTCCGGTGTCTCCCGCCCTGACCCGGGTCCAGATGGGCGGGTCGCCCGCTTTCAGCCGGTCGACCACGTCTTGGGCGGACATGCCGGTTATGGTGGCGTCGATCTCCACGGTCACGCCGTAGGGCTGGTGGCCGATGATGTTGTCGCTGAGCTGGACAGTAACCCCCAGGATTTCTTTTAGCGGCGCCAGCATGTTGTTGCACTTGATCTCGGTGTCGGCCAGCCGCTCCTCATGGTTCATGGTCATCCAGCGCCGGACCGCCGCCACCACGCCCACCATCTCCTGCCGGTCGACTTTTTGGGGACGACCAACGCCCCGGATGCGCCGGCCTTCATAGCTGACGAAAGACTGCAAGGCCAGCTTGCGGATAAATTCGGGGTTGCCGAAGGCCAGTCCGGTCGACTGGGAGGAGCCCATGTATTTCGCAGCGGTGCACTGGAAATCGGCGCCCATTCGGACGTAGCTGCCGAATAGGTCCAGGGGATAGATCTGTCCGGCGGCGTCGACCAGCACCGGCACCCCTTTTGCGTGAGCGATCTCGATGGTGTCTTCCAGGGATAGGGCTTGGGGGTCTGGCGACTGGGCCTCGGCAAGGTAATGGACGGCGGCGGTGTTTGGGCCGATGGCCTTTTCCAGGTCCTCCCGCGACGTGCCCTCGGGTGTGCCAAAGTCAACGAGCTTGGCCCCGGCCAGTTCCAGGCAGCGGTCGTACCAATAGCGTTGGCGGGCCTGGATCAGGATCTCGTTCTTCATGCCGGCGGTGTTGGGCAGTTGTTGGATCTTGTCGTCGTCGTCCCCGGCCATGCAGGCTGCGGTGGCCAGGGTCAGCGCTGAGCCCGCTCCCGAGGTGATGTAGGCCGCGGGCACGTCCACCATCTTGGCGATGGCCTCACCGGCGCGCTCCTCCAGTTCCATCAGCGGTACGTAGGCGCCGTCGGCCCGGTCCATGGCCTCCCGGACTTCGGGGGCCGGGGTAGACCCGCCCAGCATGGTCACGCTGCCGGTGGCGTTGATCACCGGCCTAGCGCCCAGTTCTTTGTAGATGCTGCCCCAATCCGTGGTGGTCATGGTTTTCTCCCTCGATTCTGCGCGAGATGTTTAGCTACTTCAAAAGGCTGGTCAAGCTGCGGGTTGTTAGTCAGGAAGAATCGCGATGGCGTCGATCTCAATCTTGAGGTCCGGAGTGCCCAATGCGGCCACTTGGACCTGAGTGCTGGCGGGAAAGGCCCCGGCAAAGCGTTTGAGGCGGACCTCTCCGGCGGCGGCGGCCTCCCTCAGGTCGGTGACAAAACTGGTCACCCTGACCACGTTGCTCAACGAACCGCCGTTCTCTTCCAGGATATGCTGGAACTTATCCAGGATGGCCTCGGTCTGAGCGGCGATGTCGCCGGTTTCAGCGGGCGTCCCCCGGGCGGTGCTGCCGGCTATGAATAGCATGTTGCCGCTGCGCACCGAATGGTGGAAGGCCCCTGCCGGTGGCGGCAATTTCGCGTAGTCCCTACGTTCGATGTCCATGTCTTGCTCCTCATTTTCGTTGGATAACGCGGTCGGCGCAGATTCGCAAAATCCCCAGAAAATCTCCTGGGACCGAATCATTATAAACTCAACGCCAAGCCGGGCGGCCCGCGTTGAGCAATCCTGGCTTCGGACGCATAATATATCAGCAAAGATCAATCCACCGGTAAACCACCCATTCATTTAGGCGATGGACCAACGCAATGGACGCAATCGAGTCGAATATCCGGACCCAGGACCCGGACTTCAAAAAAAACCTGAAGCAGATGAGGTCGCTGGCCGCCGAACTCGCGGAGAACCTGAGGTCGGTCCGCGAGCGGGGGGACACCGCCGCCGCCGAGCTTCACCGCAGCCGGGGGAAGATGCTGGTGCGGGACCGGGTGCAGGCGTTGTTGGACCCTGGAACTCCCTTCCTGGAATTCAGCCCGCTGGCTTCCTGGGGGATGTACGAGGGCGAGAACCCCGGCGGCGGGATCGTCACCGGCATCGGCAGCATCCACGGCAAGCAGGTGGTTGTCGTGGCCAACGACGCCACGGTCAAAGGCGGCACCTACTACCCCATCACCGTGAAGAAACACCTGCGGGCCCAAGAGATCGCCCTGCAAAATAGTCTGCCGTGCATCTATCTGGTGGACTCGGGCGGCGCGTTCCTCCCTCTGCAGGCCGACGTCTTCCCCGACCGGGAACATTTTGGCCGTATCTTTTATAACCAGTCCCAGATGTCCGCCCAGAGCATCCCCCAGTTGGCGGTGGTAATGGGCTCTTGCACCGCCGGCGGCGCCTACATCCCGGCCATGAGCGATGAGGTAGTGATCGTGCGGGAGCAGGGGACCATCTTCCTGGCCGGTCCGCCCTTGGTGCGGGCAGCCACCGGAGAGGAGGTCGATGCCGAAACTCTGGGCGGCGCCGAGGTCCATACCAGGGAGTCGGGAGTGGCCGACCACTACGCCATGGACGACGAGCATGCGATATCCATCGCGCGCAATATCGCGGAGAACTTCGTCTACGGCAGCAACCCCGATCTTGAGGTATCCGACCCCGAGCCTCCGTTTTACGACCCGGAGGAAATCGACGGAATCATACCCTCTGACTCGCGACGGCAATACGACGTTCGAGAGGTCATCGC
>JADFPD010000131.1 GCA_022562475.1 Chloroflexota bacterium
CCACGACGGCGATCAACCCAAGGGCCAGGGCGCCGGCGTAATACGGCAACCGCCGCGGGCTGGCGGCCAGTTTGTCCCAGACCAGTCCCGCCGCGATTCCCACGAGCAGGGACGCTAAAGCAACGGTGGCAGTGTTGAACACGTTATCGAGCGGCGACCGCAACGGCAGCGACACCAAGGCCGCCACGATCGCGGCGATGGACCCGGCAATGACTCCATTTCGCATAACTTAAGACCCTGCCAGATACAACTGAGATTCCGGGTGGTAGGCAGACCAGCCATACCACTCGGAGATAAACGACGGCACGAATTCCAGCCGGGCTTCTCCGTAGGCCCCGTTGGCCGTGCGTCCATGAACATCCCACGATGAACCGGTCTCCCGGTCGTTCATCTCAAAACCATCTTCGCTTGGGTTATAGAACTCCAGGACCTGACCGTCCAACCGCCGCAGGTAGGCCACCCCTGTCCTGGCGGTCGAATCATAGACGATGACGATGGGTTGGCCGGCAATGGTGTCATTGATCACCGATCCGGCCTCTTCCAACTGGGAGATGGGATAACCCTTGAAGACGCCATCGATCTCGACACCCACCACCAATGTATTGGAAGCAAGCCGGTCATCGCCAAAAACGGCCTCGTTGGGATTGAAAACTCCTATCTGGACCGGCCGGACATAACGGTCTTGGAACGGGGTGTCCGGGTCAAGCACCAGCGTACCGGCGTAATCGGCTTTCCACTGGCCCCAAGTGGTCTGGGGAACCGGGACCATGTTGAGCCGTCGACCTTCCAGGGGCCCGGCGATGGCTTTGCCGTCCAGGTGGGTCCAGATGGTCCCAGTCTCGCGGTCTCTCATGCGGAATACGCCGTCCAATAACCCGGTCGTGTCAAAGGTGAGACGTTGGCCATCCACCACGGGGTCGAACCCGACCCCCGAACTGCATTTGATTCAATAGGTGACGAGCAACGGCTTGCCTCCAACCGTGTCGTTGACGATGTGGTGGTAGCGGAGCATACGCACGGGGTAGGCGCGGACTTCGCCGGCGAATTCAACCCCAAGGACCAACTCCTCGTCGCCGAAATATTCGGTCGCATCGGCGGCCAGGAATACCGGGTCGTCCAGCGGCACGAATCCGCCTCGTCGCCGCGGGGCCTGTACCGCCCTCGCCGGCGGCGAAGCCGGTGCAACGGTCGCGTCCGAGTCAGTAGCGGCCGCCCGTCCGATAACCCGTGTCGGCGAAGGGACCGGGGCACTGGACGCTGGGGTTTGCCCAACAGTGGGCGTGTGGGTGTTTGGGACCGCGATCGAGGTAGTCCCATCTTGCTGGGAGCACCCCACGGCGATCCCAAAGGCGAACATCCCGGAGATAACCAATCCCCTAAACACCAAGCCTCCTGATCGAGCAGGTGATGGAACGAAAATTGAATTCCGTGCCCATGCTAGCAGACGAATTTTAAGAAAATGTGAAGGCCCACAGAGCAAATCTCAGGGCCTACGAACCGAAAATCGGCATCACCGCGGGGAATGACGTGGTCTGTGGTTGCCGCTGACGCACTAGAAAAAAGGGGCACTTCCTCTGGCTATTCCTCTTTCCCCTACTAAGTACCCCCACCGCGGCCGGTCGTCTTGCCTCTGGAATGTGGATTAATTCACTGATTCTTAGGGCAATTGACGCGCTCAAGGTGCCATATTATAGTTCGACCAACAAAGACGGTCCATGAGATCGCAGACCACCCAGGGGAGCCGGTGGAGGGTCCTACCATCAAGTACACCGACACCAATGCAGGGCCACGTTAGCCGGAGAGCACCATGCCCTCACTGCTGCAAATAAACCCGTCTGTCATCGGACCGCGAGACCCGCTTATCTTGACGCTGGCTGATGGCTCGCTCGACTTCCTGCAGGCTTCCACCGCATTGCAGTTCTTCTTCAAGTTCCCGAATACTGCCCAGACCGGAGCGCTGTATCTGCGAATCTTGTTCTACACTGTGATCGACGCAGCCACGGTTGAGCTGCGGGTGGATGACGTTGGTCCCAACATGGCGCAGCAGGTGCCGGTCGGGCGCTACGAGGTCATCGCTCGGGCCGGCTTCTGGGAAGGGATCGGCGACCGATTGGTCGAAGTTCGCGCGACTCCGCAATCGACACCGCCCCTGACCACCGGACAGAGCATCCAGGTGATGTTCGTCAGCCTGCAAACGCGCGCGAGATTGTGGTTCGCAACGTTGCCTAGCCAGTTGAATACCGTCAGGAGCCGCTTCTTTCTCCTGTTCAATACCATGCTTCACGCTATCCGCTTGGGGCCCTCCTTGATCCCACCCGGCCAGCAGGTCCCCGGTGGCCCAGGTGGGCCCGCTGGGGGTGGTGGCCAGGGCCCTTGGCTTCAGCCCATGGTTGACGGCGAAGTCGTGTTTCCCGCCGTTGCGAACCTTGTGGAGCAATCCGAGCGTTTCTGTTTTATTGCAACCTGGGGCTTCGACGAGGATGTCCGGCTGGGCGGGACCGGTCAGAACGACCCTGCAACGCCGGATGCCGAGAGCCTCTTGAAACGCCACGCAGTCGAACTAGCCCGGATCGCGGAGCGTCGCGTTTCGCCTCGGACCATCCGCCGAGTGCATGGGAACGTTCGCGTCCTGGTATGGGATGCGACGCTGGACCTAGATTGGACCGGCGGAGGTAACGACCTAGGCGACATGACCGTCGTCTGGATCGATTGGCGCGACGTTCGCGGCATGAGGGGCAGCCAGGCAGCCGACTATCTGCGGACCCAGGGGCTTTCGGGTGAGGCGCGCTGGCTCCTAGCAGAAGTGCATTCGACCTATCGCCGCCTTCGAAACCCTCCGGGGCGGCTGCCTTATCCAAGTGGCGTAATGGCTGCGATCCAAGCCCACCCCACCAAATACTTTCTGGGATCACACCACCAGAAATTCGTTGTCACCGAGCATGGGAGCTACGTGGGCGGTCTTAACTTTTACCGGGATTATTGGGACCGGCCGGTACATGATCAGAACGACGCGAAACGAGGAACATCGAAGTCATGGGGATCGGCCGGTTCCGGCGGCGGTCCGCTCCACGATACAGGCTGCATCCTGGCAGACCACGACGTGCAAGACCGCCTTCGGCGCATGTTCGCCGTGCGCTGGGATGCAGCGGTGGGCGGCCCGGGAGCATTTGAAGGGTTCGTGAGGGCCCTGCGGCGAGTGCGGTCACAAACCGGCCGCCGCGACGAACGCCTCTACCGAGAACTGATTCGTGCGGTGCGCCGCGTCAAAAGGAAAATGATTGGTCTTGGCGTGATGCGTATTCCGCTCGATCCTCAGCCGATTCCGAACGCAGAGACTAACCACGTAGCGATCGGGTTTACATTGCCGCGCGATGTTTCCGGGGGGGCCGCTGGAGGGTGGACGGAGATTCTAAGAGCCTACGAGCGCATGCTGGACAGCGTGGGAGGTCCAGAAACCCTTGTCTTTATCGAGACTCAGTACTTCGACCACCGGGGCCTCGCCGTAAAGCTGCTGCAACGCTACCTCGATGAAGGAGGCGCACGTGAGGCCCCGTTCGCGCACATCGTCATCCCATACAAGCCCGACACCCATTGGGCTGACCGTTGGCTGAACCCGTTTACAGAGTGGAAACGGATAGTACGTGACGAATTTCGCCATTTACGCTGGTGTGAAATTCGTTCGATGGACACGATCTTGGAAGACAACAATGGCCGATGGGAACCCACTCACCGCGTTCCGGCGCCCGATCGGCTTCACATCGAGAGCGGCGCGCACGACGACCCTAGTCGACTCACTCCAGACACGAAAGTCGTCTTCACGGACATCGAGGACATGGCAGGAAATCCCGTTCCCAACTTTCGTCGCAAAGTGAAAGACTTCATGACGAAGGGCGGCATCGTTACCTATACGCTGGCCTTGGACGATGCCGGTGATCCCAGCGGTAGCGATGCCAATGATCGACAGCGGAGCTACCTCTTGGACAACGGAATTTACGTGCATTCGAAGGCGGCAATTTTCCTGAACAACGACGATCGAGACAGGACGGTTGCGACCGTCGGCTCAGCGAACTTGACGGCCCGTAGCCTCGACGACGGGGGCGACCAGGACTCGGAGTCGAACGTCTTTTGGCGCCACCACGACCGCATCCAAGAATTCTTCGACAACTTGGTCAGCGAACACACCGGAGGACCAACTGACAGCTTCTCCATCCAAGAAGCCGGTCTCGTGTCGCTTAATCATGTTCGAACAGGATCGGGGCCTGGGCGGCATCTCGTTCGACTCGACCTGGCAGACCGCTTCGAGCACCTCGTCTAGATGTGCTGCATCGGTGGTCTAGCATATTTTGAAGTCCAGCTCGAACCGTACGTTTAGCTGGATTCAGATTTTTCCAAGCGCTCGAAATCGAGCACTATACACGCCTCGTCGCCGACCACCCACGCATCGTGGCCCGGCGGCGCCTCGAAGGCGTCACCCGGACCGACCAGGACCTCTCCGCCATCGGCGCCTCGGATCAACATCTGGCCTTTGATTACATAACCGATATGAGCCTTAGAACTCTGTCCGGTCTGAGTTCCGGCGTGTTCAGACCATCTCCAGCCTGGCAGGTATTCTCCTCTGCCAACCGCAACCGACGCCAAGACTACCACCGTCCGCCTACTCCCATCGGCAAATGTCCGTTGGTTAGCAGTCTCATCGAGATTCATTGCCACAATATCTGTCATTTTGATTCTTTTGCTGAAGGTGACTTGAGGCAGATGCCAATTTAAACGTGTGGCGGAGCAGGAATGTCCGTGAACGCCGGTGAGAGAAAAGTGGTGCGCTTGGCGGGATTCGAACCCACGACCCCTGGCTCCGCAAGCCAGTGCTCTAATCCGCTGAGCTACAAGCGCATAAAAAATCTGCCAGCTGTCAGCCCCTATCCCATCGGGGCGGTCAGGATTACGGGCGCCCGGGAGGCGCTGATCGTCCCGGCCAAATCAGGACTGTTACCTGTTAGCTACCTGGTGCCGAGGGTGGGATTTGAACCCACACATCCGTAAGGACACTGCGCCCTGAACGCAGCGCGTCTGCCGTTCCGCCACCTCGGCATCTGAGAGCCAGGCTGACGACCCGGACTCTTGCATCCCCAAACTGCATGGTGGGCGATGGAGGGGTCGAACCTCCGACCTCCTCGGTGTGAACGAGGCGCTCTAACCACTGAGCTAACCGCCCCCAGCCGTTGGGACAAGCTAAATTATAGGCACAGCTATTCACCGACGCAAGCGGCGCAGCCGCGTTTCCTATTTACCCGTAGGACGCGTAGCGACCTTGCAAGCTCTGATACAAGGAAGTCAAGACCATGAAACCCCCGGCTGTGCCGGCGCCGGCTATTGGGCGGTCATGCCGCCGTCGATCACCAATTCAGCCCCGGTGACGAAGGACGACTCGTCGGAGGCCAGGTACAGGATGCCGGCCGCGATGTCTTCCGGCTGGCCCATGCGGCCCAAGGGCATCTTGGCGACCCGTTCCTCGCGGATATTGGGATCGTCATGGTGGGCCTGGGTCATGGGGGAATCGACGAAGCCGGGATGGACCGAATTGGCCCGGATGTTCTCGGACGCGTACTGGATGGCGGTGGACTTGTTGAAGATGCGGACCGCGCCCTTGGAAGCGTGGTAAGCGGCCGAGGTCCCGCTGCCGACCAGGCCGTAGATGGAGGAGATGTTGATGATGGAACCGCCGCCGGCCTTGCGCATCTCCGGAATGGCGGCCTGAGTCCCCAGAAACACTCCCTTCACGTTAACCTCCATGACCTTGTCCCACGCCTCGGAGGTAGTTTCCTCCACGCCGGCGCGGTGGCTGATGCCTGCGTTGTTGACCAGGATGTCCAGCTTGCCGAAACTGGCGACCGCCGCCTGAACGGCGTTTCGCCAACTCTCTTCACTGGTGACGTCCAGGTTCACGAACCTGAACTATCTACAGCATATACAGGTTCGGCGAACCGATATGAGACCGTAACAGCAGCTTTCTTGTTGCGTCCGGTCCCGGTCGTCTCCACGGTGATCCCCGCAATCAAGCTTTCGGCCACGGCTCTCCGGGTGTCCCAATCCAAGTCACTGTTGATGGTTTCACGCAACGTGCGTAGCAAGTCCTCAGCGGTCGCCAGGTCTCCTACGGCTATTCCGGTTTCGGCCTCTGCCGCAATCAGGTCCATGAGTTCGTTATGGAGGGGTTGGGTTTCGGCCTTCGAGCGCTTTATTTGTTCGTCCAATTGATCGAGGTCAATCGAACCCCGGCGGTAAGCATCAAGTACACGGTCCTGCTCGGTCGCTTTCAGAGCCAGTATCCGCTCTAATTCCTGCCGCCGTTCTTCGTTGGAGGGAGTAGCCTCCAATTCCTTGTCCATCTGAGATTGCAGCTTCTCCAGCACTTCGCCTGGGTCCATGACGAACTTCTTGATGTCTGTCCATATCAGGTCTTCCAGCCATGCAACCGGAATCATCTTGGCCTGGCAACGCCGTGGGGTAACAATTGAGCGGTCACCCATCTGGGCGCCGCAGCGGTAGTAAAGCAGCGTCACGCTCCTTCCGTTCTCGGAGCTCCAGCGTCTTCTCCCGTGCCGCGTCCACGTCCAACGCGCCGGCAGCCATGGCGTCCACCAAGCGCCGGAGGCCTGCCTCTGCCTCCTGCACCTCAGCCTTCAGCGCGGCAACGCGCTCATCATCGGTCACCATCTCCTCGGCGGCATCCCGCAGGTAGGCTCGCAGATCCAGCTGCTCACCCAGGACGCGGGCCAGGAATCCTTCTACAGTAGGCCTGGCCACGAACTCGGAGACGCAGACACCAACGCAGGCAGTCTTGCCGTACTGGTGGTACGCCCGGCATTGGTAGAAGTGCCATTCGATGGTGTCACCGGCCCGCTTCTTGTACTGGCGCTGACCCACCATAGCGGAGCCACAGCGAGCACACTTCAAGACGCCCGAGAGAAGGAAGGGGCTGCCCACTGACTTGGGGGGCATCCAGTACCGCTGGCGGGCGATCTCCTGGACCCTGTTGAACTGTTCGAAGGAGATGATCTGGAGCTCAGGCACGTGTCGCTCCACGGCCTGGAAGCCCTTGAGATGGGGAGACCGCACCCTACGTCCCCACGCCACCATGCCCGTGTATATGGGGTTGGCCACGATGCGCAGGATGTCCGCCGCCCGGAACGGGTGCCCCTGGCCCTGTCGGCCGGGGAAGCTGTAGCCGTCCGCGTTGAGGCTGTGGGCCGTTTTCCGGGCTGACATCCGCTCGTACCGATCGTAGATGGCGTGGAGGATGGGTATGTCGTCGGGCCGTATCTGGAGTTCGGCACCGGGGGCCTTGCGCCCCGTGGTGGGATCTGTGGCAGTCCACCTGTAGCCCATGAGTGGCACCTGCGGCAGCATCTTCCCCTGACGGGCCTTCTCCATCATGCCCCGTGCCATTGCCCGCAAGTTCTGGCGCTTTTGAATCTTGCCGATGAAAAACCCGATGTCCGCTAGGTCGTCGTCCACATCCAGGGAGAAGTCATAGGACTTGTCCGGGGTGATGATGAGGCAATCGTTGTCGCGGCAGACCTGACGGATAATGCGCCCGTCGATGCCGTCCTGGTCCCTGGAGAGGCGGGTGAAGTCCTGGCAGATGATGGCACCGATGACACCGGCCTCCACCTCTTCCAGGATGCGCTTCATCACTGGGCGGTTGGTCAAGCTCTCCCCCGACTTGATCTCCTGCCGTATCTCACAATGTTCGAAGCCGTGTGGCTGGGCGAGCTCGATCAGCCGCGCCGCATCGGCTCTGGAGTAGTTGTCCCGCTGGCGCTCCGTTGAAGCTCGGTCATAGACGATGGCCACCTTCTCGGAGGGGACACTTGGGTTGACTGCGGCTAGTCTCTGAACCATTTCGCGCTCCTCTTGGTGTACTTCCGCTTCGTCCTGGGATGCCCAGGCCGGCCCTCATACGTCTTGGCGAACTCTTCGAGGGCCACCCGGGG
>JADFPD010000132.1 GCA_022562475.1 Chloroflexota bacterium
TCCGGCCCCAAGGGGCGCATCGAATTGGAGATGCGGGACAAGGTGACCCTCCCACGGGCCTATATCGCCTGGCCGACGCCCCCCGAAGGTGACATCGACGATGCGCCGATGGAGATCTACGAGGCCATCATGTCCGATGGACTGACCTCCCGTTTGCACAAGTCATTGGTCTATGAGAAGCAGATCGCCCAGAGCGCTAACATGCGCTACCACCCGTCCGAGATTGCCGGACAGTGTGTTCTCTCAGTGACCGCCGCCGAGGGGCATGAGTTAGCCGAAGTGGAGGCCGCCGCCGATGCCGAGATGGCGAGGCTGCTTCGGGAGCCGCCAACCGACGAGGAGATAACCCGGGTCAAGAACCGCATCGAAGCCAGTCACTTCCGCCAGTTGGCCCGCATGGGCGGGTTCGGCGGCCGGGCCGACCAGCTGAACCACTTCAGCGTTTTCTCGTCCAACCCAGAACTGATCAACACCAGTCTGGACAAGTACATGGCGGTGACCCGCGAGGACGTGATGCGGGTGGCCGAGACGGTATTGGGCGAGAACCAGGTACGGCTGCGCGTGCTGCCCGAACCTTCCCTTTCGCCGGCCACTGTCACCATCGACCGGACGGTGATGCCGAAGCCCAAGAGCGATCCGGTCTTCAACCCGCCCTCCCCAACCCGCACCAAGCTCTCCAACGGCATGGGCATCTCTGTGATCGAGCAGCGCGGCCTTCCTATCGTGGCCTTTGGCGTGCTGATGGACGCAGGGGCCTCCCGTGACCCGGAAAACCTACCCGGCCTGGCTGCGTTCACCGCCCAGATGCTGCCGGAGGGCACCAGTTCCAAGTCAAGCCAGGAGATCGCCCAGGCATTCGAGTTCATCGGATCGCGCATCTCGGCTGATGGGCGGCGGGAATACACCCTGTTATCGGCGGAAACCCTCACCAAGCACTGGCCCACCGCACTGGAACTCACCGCCGACTTGGTGCTTAACCCCAACTTCCCCGACCATGAGTTGGAGCGCGTCCGAAGGGAACACTTAACCGAACTCCGTCGGGGTAAAGACGAGCCCAACACCGTGGCCGACCAGTTGATGGCGGGCCTGGTGTACCAACGGGACTCAGGTTACGGCCATCCGCTGTCGGGCACCGAGAAATCCATCGGGGCGTTGACGCGGGACGATATGTTGCGCCAATTCGCCCGGGACTACAACCCCGCAAACGCCAACCTGATCGTGGTGGGCGACGTCAGCATCGACGAGGTGGCGCAAAGAGCTGAAGCCCTTTTCGGCTCCTGGAAAGGCGGAGGGCCAACGGCCAACGGCCAAGTCACCGTTTTGCCGTCCAACAGCACTGCCACAATATACTTGGTGGACCGGCCGGGAGCGTCCCAGTCGGTCATCCGCACCCTGCACACCACCATCCCCAGGCTTCATCCCGATTATCTGGGGCTGACTCTGATGAATCACGCCTTCGGCGGTCAGTTCTCCGCCAGGCTGAACCAGAACCTGCGCCAGGACAAAGGCTATAGCTACGGTTATCAGTCCCATGTCCAGTGGTTCCGGGGCCCGTCGCTCATGCTGGCCGGCGGCTCGGTCCAGACCGAAGTCACTAAGGAATCGGTGATCGAGACGCTTAAGGAATTCAACGAGGTCCGAGGGTCCCGGCCCATCAGCGAGGAAGAATTGGACAATGCCAAGTCCAGTGTCCTACGGAGCTTCCCCGCCAACTTCGAGCGTCCGGGCGCCATCATGGGCCAGGTCCTTCAGATGGTCCAGTTCGGCCTGCCCGACGACTACCTCCAGACCGTCAGGTCCAGCGTCGAAGCCGTGACCCTGGACGAAGTGCACCGCATCACCCAGGAACTGGTCCGCCCCGACCTGATGAAGATACTGGTGGTGGGAGACCGGCAGCAGATAGAAACCGGGCTTCGGGAATTGGACATCCCCACAGTGATCTTGGACGTCGACGGCGCCGAGACCACCTAACCCCGATTTCCTCCACGTAGGGGCGGGTTTCCAATCCGCCCTGGTATCCACAATCAGGGCCTCTGGCGGCCAAGACCTTCGCCGTGGAACGACGGTTATTTTTCTTGTGATGTCTTCGTTTCGACGACCCTGTTGGCGAGATAAAAGGGCATCCCGATCAATCGGGATGCCCCCACGTGGGTTCGACGTCAACCCCCGATTCATTCGCCACGACGTGTCTTAGAGTTAACCCCGATACACCTCTTCAGATTGTCTGCTTTGAGGTCTGACCCGAAGACTACTGCTGAGGCCGTTCTCCCAATTCTAGGGTCAACGTCTCCCGAAAGCCGTTGCCGTCCACCACCCGGAACACCTCTACTTCCACCCTTTGCCCGGCGCTGAATTCCTGCTTCAACAAGCGGGTCAGATCGGACACGGTGGCGATGTCATGACCGCCGATGTTCACCACGATGTCGCCCGGTTTTATGCCCGCACGGTCGGAAGGTCCGTCGGCCACAGTGTTCTGGATGATCACTCCTTCGCGGATGGGCAACCCCACCTGAGCTGCAACCTCGGGCACCAGATCAGCCAGGAAAACCCCCATCCAGGCCCAGCGGACCCGTCCCAATTCGACAAGTTGCTTCGCGACCTGTTGCGCGGTTTCGACGTCGATGGCGAAGCCGATGCCCTCCACGCTGATGCTGCCGCCCTGGCCGGTCCCGCGCAGAACCGCGGTGTTGATACCAACCAGGTTTCCGCCTAGGTCGATCAATGGACCGCCGCTGTTGCCGGGATTGATCGAAGTATCTGTCTGGATCAGGTCATACAGCGTGACCCCAGGGGATGCTTCTATCGACCTTCCCAAGGCCGAGACGACACCGACCGTGACCGTGGGGCCTCCGGGCAGCGCCAGGGCATTCCCGATGGCGATCACCCAATCGCCCGCGCGGAGATTGCCGGCTTCTCCCAGTGGTAGCGATGGATAGCCGTCCCCCGGCAACTGCAAAACGGCCAGGTCGGACAACAAATCCGCGCCGACCACCTCGGCAATGGTCTGCGTCCCGTCATCCAGGGTAACCGTGATCTCTACTCCGCCCTCGATCACATGGTTGTTGGTAAGCACCAAGCCAGACTCATCGAAGATGACTCCGGTGCCGCTGCCGAACCCGGTCGACTGCCGGCCGAAGCGGTCCCGGGTAACGATCCGGGTCACGATTGAAACCACCGCCGGTCGTACCCGCTCCACCGTATCGGCGATGTTGGGCAGTTGCAGCATGCCGACATCCCCGCCTTCGTCCCTGTCGGCCGGCTGGGTGGCCGGTGGCAATGGCGTGGGCGGTTCGTTGGTGGCCGTCGGGTCGCTGGAGCAGGCGGCGGCTAGGACCGTTAGCATAACCACAGCCAATAAATAACGGAGCTTCATAATGGTGCCCAAATTCCTCATAATCACTGGAACAGTTTGGCCGCCTCGCGTTGGACCTGGAAGAGGGGCTCCAGACCTCGAGATGCCAATGATAGGACCTCTTCCACTTGGTGGCGAGGGAAAGGCTGTGCCTCGGTGGCGCCCTGCAGTTCAACCAGGCCACCCTGGGCGGTGAGGACCACGTTGAAGTCCACCTCGGCGGAGAAATCTTCTTCGTAGCAAAGGTCGAGAAGGAGTTGTCCTTTCAGTATGCCCACGCTGATGGCCGCAACGGGACAGAGTAACGGCAATTTGGGTAGCACACGGCTCTTCACCAACATCTGTAGCGCTTGATGCAAGGCTACGTAGGCGCCGGTGATGGCGGCGGTGCGGGTGCCGCCGTCGGCTTGGATCACATCGCAGTCGATCTGGACGGTCCGTTCTCCCAAGGCATCCAGGTCGGTAACAGCCCGCAGGGACCGCCCAATGAGGCGCTGGATCTCTTGTGACCGTCCGCTGGGCCGGCCCAAATCCCGCTCTCTGGCCGTTCGGGTGGTGGTGGCCCGGGGCAGCATGGAATATTCGGCGGTGACCCAGCCCTTGCCCTGGCCCCGCAGAAAACCCGGCACCCGCTCTTCCAGAGAGGCGGCGCAGAGCACCTTGGTGGCGCCCATCTCGATCAACGCCGAACCCTCGGCGTATTTCTGATAACCGGGCGTGATGGTGGTGGGGCGGTGTTGGTCCCAGGCTCGTCCGTCCGGTCTGGAATATTCAGCCAATTGTTATCGGTCCCTGATACTAGATTGTGCGCTCGGATGCAACAGATGCCCCGGAACTCGGTTTAGGCATCGAAATCCAGTATACCTCAAGCCTTCCGGAAGGCGTCTTGAAGGCTCCTTAATCATTTATCACCGCTCGGTATTCACCCATAACTTCTGGCCGTCGGTGACGAATTCCACGTCTCCGTTCCGGTCGGTCCGGTAGAGGTTTTCGCCTCCCGTCTGTCTCATCAGACGGCCCAACACCTCTGAGTCGGGATGTCCGAAAGGGTTGTTTCCGCCCACGGAGATCAGCGCCGCCGCCGGGTCCACCGCGTCTACGAACCCGGCGGTGGAAGAGGTCTTGCTGCCATGGTGGGCGACTTTTAGCACGGTGCTCCGTATTCCCTGTCCCCCCGCCGCCAAAAATGATTCCGTTTCGGCTTCAATGTCTGCGGTCAGCAGGAAGCTGATGGAACCGTAGGTCAACCGCAGCACCAGCGCGCCGTTATTGGCAGATTCGCCAGCGGGAATGCCGAAACGGGGATTTAGCACCTCCGCGATCACTCCCGAACCTAGGTCGATCGAATAGCCTTGGTGAACGGACACGACGTCAACTTGGTTTCGTTCCACACCGGCCAGCCATTGGGCATAAATCGCGGCCGCGGGCGATTCTGGTCCGGCGAGTACAGCGCCCACCTGGTACCGGTCCAGCACATCGAGAAGTCCCCGGCTGTGGTCGGCATCCAAGTGCGTCATCACCACCAGGTCCAGGCTGCGGTCTCCCCTCGGCATCGCATCGCTCAAGGCCCGGATGGCGCTGTCGGGCGCCGGACCGCCGTCCACCAATACCTGGCGGCCCTGGGGTGTAACGATCAAAGCGCTGTCGCCTTGGCCAACGTCAAAGAAATAAACGTGCAGATCGCCGTCCCCGCCCGTCCCAACCTGCCACCAAAGCGCCGCCGCTACGGCGGTCATCAAGACCGCGCCCATGATGATGGGTACAGTCTTAGCTGGTTCCATCGGATGGCGGGCTAATTCCTCCGCCAAATATTTAACTCGGGACCACAGCCGGCCCAAACGGCCTGGCGTGAGCAGCAATAGCAAGGCGCCCAAGACCGAATACCAGACAAATACCAGCCAGTTGCCGGCCCAGTCCGTTTGAAGCGTCCATTTCGGCGCCGTTTCAACCAGTTCTATCAGATAGCTGGACGGCGCCCAGACCAGCCAGCCGAAGAATTGCCCGATCGTCGTGCTGAGTAGACCCACCGCTGCCGCCGCCAGAGTCCCGGCCATGATGAACGGCATGGCCGGTAGAGCCAGGACCGTAACGATGATGCCGGGCAGGGCCACCTCGCGGAAGTTGAAGGCGAGCAGAGGCCAGGTCGCCAGCATCGCGGACCAAGAGATTATGAGCATCATCAAGGGCACACGTATCGAATAGAACGCCAAGGGTTCCCACCAAGAATGGCCGGGCCCGGAAAAAGCGGGCGGCCATTTGGGTATGAACGGCTGCGTCAGCGCGATCCCAGCCATGGCGGCAAAACTGAGCTGGAACGATACACGCTGGATGATCTCCGGAGAGATTGCGGTCATCACGCCGGCGCTAAAGGCCAACGCAGGGAGGATGCTGCCCGGCCGCCCAACACCCACCGCCACCAGATATATGCTTCCCATGACCGCTGCCCTCACCACCGACGGCGGCATTCCAGATACCAAGGCATAGACCCAAACGGCGATCAATGGGACCGCCAAGAAATAAAAGCCACGCCTGCCAAACAGCCAGGCCGATGCGGCCAAGAACATCACCACCAGAACGCCGACATGCAGCCCGGAGATCGCTAACAGGTGGGACGTCCCCGTGCTGCGGAAGTCTTGGACCATCTCGGGCGGCAGGTTGCCGCGCAATCCCAATAGCAACGCCTGCCCCAACGCAGACTGGGGATAGGGGATGGTAGCCTCGATGCTTTCCGACAACCGGCCCCGCAGCGCGTACGGCCACTCCCGCCAACCGCCGATTTCTCCCACCACGGCCGAGGAATCCGCCGACATGATCCCGGTTATCCTCTGGGCGGCCAGATATGCGGGATAGTCGAACCCGCCAAATGGCTCGGGACGGCGTATAGTGCCGGTGACGGTGACTACGTCGCCGTAGTCGAAGTAGGGTGGAGAGCGGCGGGCAACCAGGTCGTCGGGTGGGCGGGCGTATACCAGAATCCGGCCTTCAATTGAGACCAGCCCCGGCTGGAGATCGGCCGCCCTTACGTCCAACGTAAATTCGACCCGGTTGCCGGCGAACTCCGGGTCGCTGGTGATCCGGCCTCCCAGCGTCACTTTGGCCTCGGCCTGTCCAGTCAAAGAGAGGGACGTCAGCGGCGGCAGTGGGCTGGAGACAGCGCCGGCCCGCCACGCACCCAGCAGCAACAACGCAACGAGCACGGCAACGAACACGGGCAGGCCGCGCAGGCGCAAGGCAAGCCCCAAGGTTACGGAACCACCCAGGAGCAGCAACAGCGGCGTAAGCGGCGCCCGGGTTTCCAGTCCGATCAGGACTCCGATCAGCCACGCCGCCACCATGAAAGTCAGCTTCATGAAAGGAATCGGCTAAGCGGAGATGACGTACGTTCTGAGATCACCGGACTCCCGAAACCGTGATCAGATCCCGCATATTCTGATAGGTAACGGGCCCGATTCTTGGGACTTCTTGGACCTCCGCTATGGACCGGAAAGGATGCACGTTCTCCCGGTACGCCACGATCGCCTGGGCCAACGCCGGGCCGATGCCGGGAAGGGTGTCTAAAAGCTCGACCGACGCCAGGTTCAGGTCGATCAACCCTCCCGGCAGGGCGACAGAACCGGTGCTCGCCGGAGACAAGCTGGAAGAGGCGGGTGGTGTTTCGCCCATTTTGGGGACGTAATACTGGGCCTGGTTGTTGATGCGGAGGGCCAGATTTAGCCCATCTAAGTTCGCTTCACTGGTAACTCCTCCGGCAGCGTCCAGGGCGTCGGTGATCCGGCTGTTTGGGTCGAGGCTGTAGACACCGGGGTTATTCACCGCCCCGTTAACATATACAAAGAACTTAGCCTCTGCTCCCTGCAGAGAGTTCGGCGCGATGATCCGGATGGGTGCGTTGTCGTCCTGACGGGCGAGCAGGACAACAGCGGCCAACACGGCTGCCACCGTCGCGGCTACCAGCACTATGAAAGCCAAATTCCGGGCGGTTAGCTCCGGCATGCTTTGCCCCAACTTAAGGTCTTGAGATTATCGGTATCCAATGGTCAGATAGTCTGTATCTATGCCCCGGTTGTACTAGCTGTGGCAGTCCGATTATAATTTAGCGCACATTCCAAATAAAGGGGTCATACCGTGGGCACAAAAAAAGCTACATCCGTCAACGGCAACCAGAAACTGCACGCCTTTTTCCAGGGCGCTGTGGTACCGATGGATGAGGCTAAGGTGAGTGTGACAACGCACGCGCTGCACTACGGCACGGCTGTATTCGAGGGAATCCGCGGCAACTGGAACGAAGAACAGGGCAAGATGTTCATCTTCCGGATGCGGGAGCACTACGAACGGTTGCTCCGCGGCTGCAAGATACTGCTTCTGGACATCCCCTACACCGCCGACCAACTCTGCGACATAACCGTGGACCTGATTGAACGCAACGGTCACCAGTCGGATATCTACATCCGTCCTCTGGCCTACAAGAGCGCCGAGGTCGTCGCCAACCTCAAGCTTCAGGAGCT
>JADFPD010000032.1 GCA_022562475.1 Chloroflexota bacterium
CGTTGGTGAATGAGCCGTTGTTGGTGAGCCTGGCGTGGTCTCCGAGGACGAAGCTCGAGGCGGCGTCGTTGTTAACGGATCCCGAATTGGTGAATCCGGCCCCGGCCCCATGGGTGATCAGGCCGCCGATGTTGTTGATCTTGCCGCCGGCCAGATTCACCAGGGAGTGGCCCTCGTTGTTCAACGTCCCGCCGATCACGTTGATCGTCCCACGATTGGTGATCAGCCCGGTGTAGTGGTTGTGTAGCGTGCCGCCCTTGATGTTTAAGGTGCCGTTGATCCAGATGGAGCCGCCCGGCGATTGATTGGCGATTCGCAGGGTCACCCCTTCCATCACGTTCAGTGTTTGGCCCCCCGCCACGGTGAGGATGCCCTGCGAGCTTAGGTCGAAGGATACGTCCAGGTTGACTACGGTAATTTCGCCGTCGGCATCGCGGATCAACACCGGGTCATCGGATGTCGGCACGGTGTCCGAGTCCCAGTTGGCCGCCTCGGACCAGTTGCTGGTAACGCCGCCGGCGTCCCAGAAACAGGCATCCTGGACCAGCGCCGCGCCGGTCAAACCGCCTGAAGGGCCGGAACCCCGGCAGGCGATGCGAATGACGCCGCCGACGTTGTCGATGGTGGCCGATGGGGCGCGCTGGAGACGGGAATAGTTGGAGATTACAACTGTGCCGCGGTTGGTCAGCAGCCCGCCCGGTTGTTTGACCGCTAGGACCACGTTTGCGCCGGCCCCCGAACCGCCGGAACCGATCGTCAAAGTGTCGCCGGCTCCCACGGTCAGGGACCGCGACTGCATGACTAGGTTAACGTCCAGGAAGACGTTGGCGGCGGCGCTGCCTTCACCGTTGATCACCACCGGGTTTTCTTCGGGAGGGACCAGGCCGTTGACCCAGTTGGCCGGATTTGACCAATTGTCGTTGCCTCCGGCCCCGCTCCAGACGCACGGCGCCGGCGAGACCGTTCCCAGGTCTCCTGAATCGTTGATCGTCCCGCCGCAGGCGTTGACGATCACCCCCACGCTGGACCCGCCCACTGCGTTGTTCAACACGGCCCCGATTTTGTTGGTGAAACTTCCCGTCTGGCCCGATGCGAAGACCACGGCCTCGTTGTTGAATACGCCCTTGTTGACCGTTTTGCCGTTGTTCAGAAAATCGCCTTTGGCGTTGACGGTGCCGTGGTTGGTGAAAATTATTCCCTTGGCCACCTTGAGCATGGAGTTGACGGGGCCGATATCGATGGTCCCGGTGGTCAAAACAAAGTTGATATCCATGATGGGAATCTGGGTCTCGGAAAGGCTGCCTTCAATGACGATCAGGTCATCACCGATAGGCACACCCAGCGGAAGCCAGTTGAGTCGGTCGCTCCAGAGTCCATTGATTCCCCCAACCCAGGTCCTGACCGTCTGCACCGGCGGCGACGGAGTCGGCGAGGGCGCGGGCGTGGGTGTGGGCGCCGGAGTTGGGGCGGGCGTGGGCGCCGGTGTTAGTGTCGGGTCCGGTGCCGGCGTTGGCGTTGGCTTTGGGCTGCCCGGCTCTGATCCCCAACTGTAGTCGACGCTGACGATGCCCTTCTGGTAGCCGAAGACTTTCATCAGGAACACGTTCTGGGTGGTGCCGGATATCCTGATGAACTCGTTGCCCTTCCGGCCGTCCACTCCGTCCCAGCCGCTCCAGGATATCCTGACCCCGCCGTACAGTCCGGTGACCGGAGAGTCGCGGTAGATCAGCGATTTTTTGCCGTTCACCTGCCAGCCGACCACGAAGGTCTCGCCGTCCCAGAGTTCGATGTCCAAGTCGTGGTCGGCGGTGAGGTCAATCCGGAGGCCGTCGACCCCGGTGGGGATGGTGCCGATCACGGCCCGCCCATTCTGGGGGACCGACTTGGAGAACCGCCCCGACCCGCTGGAGGCCGGGCCGTCGGCGGCGCCGCCCGACCAAGAATATTCGACTTTGACCGTGCCCGCCCGGTAGCCGAACACCTTCATGACGAAGGTGTTCTTGGTCGTGCCGGAGAGGGTGATAGCCTCGTGGCCCGGCTTGCCGCCGACGCCGTTCCACCCGCTCCAGGTGATCTCGACGCCGTTGTACTTGCCGGTGGTCTCGGTCTCGCCGTAGACCAGCGCCCGGACGCCGTCGGCCTCCCAGCCGACCACGAACACCTCGCCGTCCCAGAGTTCGATATCCAAGTCGGAACGGGATGTGAGATGGATGGACAGGTCCTTGATGCCCACCGGGATCTTGCCAATCAGCGTCCGGCCCCCCTGGGGCACGTACTTGGAGAATTCGCCGCTGCCGGACCTCGCCCCGCTACTCTCGCCGAAGTCCAGTTCGTCGGCGTCCAAGCCGGTGGGCCAAGGAACAAAAAAGAGCAGACCGAGGGCAAGCCCGGCCAGCGCAAGAAGCAAGGAAAACAGCAGCAATTTCCCCGTCGCCACCATGCTTCCAGGTTTTCACAGGGCCATTGCTAAGTCGAGCCTGGGGGGACGGCGCCGAGTGATGGTCTACCGGGAAATCAAATGGGCTTCCCGGCTATCAGGCTGGTGTAGGTGATGTGCCCGAAATAAGAACGGTCCGCCACCCGCCGGCGGGCTTCGGCCTTTAGCGCCTCCGCAAGGTCTTGACCGATCTGTCCTGAGGAAGCAAGCACGTCCGCTCCGCGGTCGACGATGGTTAGCGTGTAATCAGGGTCTGAAGTCTCGGTATAGCTATGACTACGGTAGCTCGATGGCATAAATCCGGCCGCTTCAGCGATCGCCGGTAAGCGGCGGGCGAGCCATGGGTCGTGGATGAAGGATTCTTTGAACGCGTTTACGCAGATCTGCAGGGGGTCGAGATCGCTGGTGCTGAGGGTGGCTGAGGCGTAATCGCCGTCAAACGCTGCGAGACAACCCCCGGGCTTAAGCACTCGATAGGCCTCCTGCAGTGCGCCCGCGGGATCAGAAAGATGGCAAAGAGTAGTGTGGAAAACCGCAACATCAAAAAAACCATCAGAGAATGGCAATTGATTGGCGGACCCCTCTTTAAACGAGACGTTCCGAAGACTCGAGGAGAGTTCGCGCGCCGTTTTCAGCAAAACCGCGGATGGGTCAATACCTACGACTTCCGCCACGTTCGGCCACTCGGCCAGCCGGCGCGCAACAGGCCCGGTCCCGCAACCAATCTCAATAACCCGCGCATCGACTGGAAAGTTGACCTCGGCCAGGTAGGATTCCAGCATGGCTTTCTGCTGTATGTCCGCTGCCCGTACCTCCAGCGTCTGGGCGATGCGTTCAACCATGGCCGGTTGGGTTGAAGTTATGGTGTTATAGACATCGGGCATGAGTGATTTCCTCTTTGAGCAGTCTTCGGCCTTGCCAGGCCACGAAAAACGGTCCTACTCTTGATTATTCGCTTGGGTAGAATACAGCTAAAAAACTGATGGCGCTAATGGTATTCATTACTAAAGTGTGCGAGAGATTCCGGTGGAATGGCGCGAGATTGGACAAGCAACCTCCATCGGGCCTAGTTTATCGGTACGCGGATCTACCCCCCGGAGAATAATTGACGCACATCGGTTGCCGTTCTATAGTCCGAGACGCCCTGGACTCTGCTAATAACCGAAACGGGAGATCGACCATGGTAAAGAGCTGGAACGACATGGTGGATGAGGCGAAAGCCCAGACGACCGCTGTGACGCCGGCGCAGGCGCACCAGAGCCTCCAAGACAACCGGGACGCCCTGCTCATAGACGTGCGCGATGCGGAGTCGGTCCCTCAGGACCAAAGGAGCCCCGACACCGTGATGATCTCTTTGGGTTATCTCCCGATGCGCGCCGACTTGGAAGTACCCGAACAATTGCGCGACCCGCGTTTGGCAGACCGCTCCAGACAAGTCATCGTGACTTGAGGGATCGGCTCTATGGCCGCGCTTGGGGCACAAGCGCTCAAGGAGATGGGCTTCACCAACGTGACCTATATGGAGGGTGGCATGCGGGCCTGGAAAGAAGCTGGACTGCCAACCGCGAAATAGGCTGATTTAAGCCTTAACAGCCGGTGGGGACGGTCCTATCTCATTGTGTCAAGGTTGGTGGAACACCGGGTGTCCGTAACTCACAGGCCTGCGGCTACACCTTCAGCCCTGGCCGCTTATGGCGGTATGGAAGGGACGATTGTCACATTTTATTCAGTTGCCCACCAATCTGGTATAGTTTGCCTCGAAGAGTAATCAAAGGTATATCTTATGCCTAGTACTAATCGGGAGAATAGGGTTCTTGCCGATCTCGCAGATTTGGTCGCATCCATGGCGGATGCCACCGAATCCGACGCCCGGATTCTCGAAGAAACCGCTTATGCCTACCAGACCTACGTTGGGGCGGTGCGCGCGATCTTAACGGGTGGCGATCTGCCGCCGCTGCCAAACCCGGGCGGTGGAGGCCCTCTCAGACTATCCCCGGTTGACGCCATCGCTTTGACCAACGGACTCATGAACAACGTGGCAGGCGTCGCCAAGGCTGTGGCGGACCGCGGTCAGGCGCGGGCCAAAGAATTGGATAAAGTCACCGGCAAGGAACAGGAAGAGAAGGAAGGCGAACCACCGGAATCAGGCAATGGCGGGACCGGAGGCCAAGACAGCGGTCAAGACGGGGGTCAACAACCACCGGGGGGCGCCGCTGATGACAGCGAAACGAGAGTCCGTGATCCGGCCGAAGAAACGTTAACGCCGCCGTCACAGGGTGGCGGGACCGGCACCGAAGTAACGCCCCCGGAAAGCGGACCCGGCACGGGTGTGAGACCTCCGGGAGGAGGTTCGGTAACCCCTCCGGTGACCCCGGTGAGCGGTCGGACGCCGCCGACAGGCACGCGGCCGCCGAGCATCACCACCAGGCGCACGGTGCGGCGATACTACAGATTCCGGATCCGCAACCGTGGCAATAAGCCGGTCTCCGACATCCACTTCCCGACCCAAAACACCTCAACCGGGCAAACCATGGTGCCGACTGGGTGGAAAAGCGGCAACTATTCCGACGGCAGCGGATTTGGATTCCAAGCGGATGGGCCTGATAAAGTCATACCGCCCGGCCGAAGTTTTGGCCCGTTTGAGTTCTGTATCGAAGGCGATTCGTTCACCAGTGAAATGTCCCTATCCCACCCAGATGGGACGTTGGAACCTATGCCGCCAGGAACAGTAACTTCAGGCGGCCGTCCCATCCCTCCTAATAGCGAAGGGAATATCCCGATCCCGGCGAACCGGCGGACCTATGTCCACGAGGTTGATGTGCACACCGGGAGCGGAGCGGAGCGGATCGATATAAGTGTGTCCAACGGGTCAGTCTCGATGCCAGCGGGCGCGGAATTTACCGACGGAACAAACGCACAGTGGCAGCTTTCCCGCAACGGGCGGGAGTTGACGATGTACCCCGTGGGGCCAACTGGACGCATCCCGGGCGGGCGAACAGTCACCATCACCGTTGAATCCTCGAGTCCCAACCGGAATTTTAATATCAGGACAAATTGATGCCGTTCAGCCGGGAAACCGTTCAGCGGGGGAAAGGGAGGGTAAATTTACGTGCCGTCGTTTCTGATTAAAATCGATGGGGCCAGCGGGGGAGGGGAGGACATATTCTTCTCCGTGGTCCGCGAGAGCGATGTCGTCGAGTTCACCGAAAAGACCGAGCCTGGTGAACTGCCGCGGCGGCTGGCAGACCGGCTGACGACCCGTCTTCTTTCCATACATCTGGAAACGGCGATCACGGCCGAAAATTCCGGATCTCTGATGTTGATCAAAAACGTCGCTGACGTGGCGGTTCGGTCCAACGACGACGGGGTCGAATTTGTCGAATCCGTGACCGGCGATATGACGACGATCACCTCGGAGACGTTCGGCGTTAAAATCAAACGGTTTGTTGACCGATCAACCGTTGATGGGCCGGACCAGAGAGTGGTCCGCGATCTGGGCCGGATGATTGCCGCATTGTCCCGGTCGTCCGTGGCGGAATCGAAACTGGCAAAGTCCGCCGGTGACGCACAGCGCACCTATCATCACGCCATCAGGGCCCTGTTGACCGGGGAGCCAATCCCGCCAACGCCGAACCCCGGCGGAGGCGGAGAGGTCGCCATAGCCCGCGGCGCCGCAATGGGTATGGTGGCGGACATGGGCGCTCAGACGCCGGCCTTGATGAACAATCTCGCGGAACTCTCAGATGCGCGAGGCGAGCAAGTAGGGGCGGCAGAGCGCAAGGAGAAGGAGTCCAAAGGCGGCGGCGGTGGCGGGGGAGGAAACGGACAGGGTGAAGGCGAGAATACTCAAACCGATGTCAGACAACCGGGTAGCTCAGTGCTGACGCCGCCGGGTAACTCAGCGCTAACGCCGC
The DNA here is from genome assembly GCA_022562475.1 of Chloroflexota bacterium. GTDB lineage: Bacteria > Chloroflexota > Dehalococcoidia > Lucifugimonadales > UBA3495 > UBA9611. Next base: position 6,352 of record JADFPD010000032.1, read on the forward strand.
CTGGAGGCGGAAGCGCAATCTCTCCACCTTCGGGAGCAGGATCGATCATTCAGCCTGGTGACGCCAGCCGGACGGACGCGCCAGGCAGGCCCCAGTCGCCTCCTCAGTCGATGGGTCGGCCTGTGGGAGACGACGGCGAACTCGTCCCGTACGAAGCCCCATGCGAGATCAAGACCTATTACATCGACGGCATGGAATATACCGCCGGCAATTTCTCCGACGGATGGTATCTGTCCCTGGGCCGGCAGGACGTAGAGATCCAGACCGAGGACGGTGGGCTGATCACCGTCGCCGACAGCCATGATTTTGGGACTGAAGACCATCCCGACCCCGATTTAAGGCCATTCAAGGTGGACATCGGGCAGTTGGACGCGCTGATCGAGCAGCGGCAGAGCCAAGCCGCGGTGGAGTCGGACCCTTGGGCGGACGCGCGCTCCTTCGTCAGTCTACTGGCCGATTTCACGCCCGTATTAGGTCAGATCAAGGGCGGCGTGGAGATATTGACCGGATACGACTTCATCGCCGGCCGCTACCTCAGCACCGAAGAACGCGCGCTGTCAGCCCTGCTGACTCTGGTCCCCTTCGCCGGCGGTGTACTGAAAGCCGGCACAAAGGCGACCTTGCGGGCCGCGCGGGCTGCCATCCGCGAAGGCGCTGAGTTAACCACCCGTCACCTGGACGCGTTGCAAGAAGGACTCGAAGCGATGTCGCGCAGCCGGCTAGCCCGGGGACGGCCGAGGGCGGAGGTCCGTCTCAAGAGTTGCGCCAGGCCGGGGACTCGGACCGGAAGCGGCGGGCTTCGGCGCAGTCGCATACGCTGCTTCGCCGGTGAGACCCTCGTCCGGAAGGCCGATTGGTCCTACATGAAGATCGGCGATGTGGACGTTGGGACGGTTGTATTGAGCGCGGTGGGCGCATCGTCCCAGCCTGACTCCGCCAAGCTTGAAGGACGGCGGGTCTCGCGCCTCTTCCGCCACCGGGTCAATGATTCCCTGAGCTTGGATTTGCGCGGTCCATCAGGTGAAACAGCAAATATTCATACGACCCAAGGCCACTATTTTGCCACCGACAAAGGATACCGGGCGGCTGGCCGGTTGAGCAAAGGGGCCAAAATTCTGCGGGCCGATGGCTCTTTCGCCGAGGTTACGGGTGTTGCATCGTTAAGCGGTCCCATCGAAGTATTCAACTTTGAGGTCCCAGCCGACCATAATTATTTCGTATCACCGTTGGACATCCTCGTTCACAATACTTGTATCTGCAGCGAAGGCGTTTCCCAAGGCACGGCGGAAAACCTTTTGGAACAAGAGGGGTTCCCCTTTTATCATCGTGACGGCACATTTGGAAGCAAGAACCATCCGGATTTCCTACCTGAACCGGTATTATTAGACCGTGCTCCAACCGGTCAGGCAGGTCGCAACCGGCTCGGCGCGCGTGTTCCCTCAGGCAGAGGCACGAGGCGCCCTGACATATACGGTGAGGTGAATGGTGTCAAAACGACCTACGAAATCAAGCTCCCCAAAGTGGACGAAAGCACCCTGTCCCATTTCCAGAAGAACCGGGAGAGTATCCTGAAGCAGGCAAATACAAGCTGGGAGAATTACCCTGCCGGCAACCACATGCTCATGGTGGATATCCGAAATACAGGTCAAAGCCTGGACGGAGCGCTTGGCGATTTAACGACATTCATACAAGAGGGGAATTTCAGGGCGCTTTCAGAGGCTTATGGCGGAGGAGTCAGGTTCATCCATGAAGCGGCCGACGGCACGCCGGTACTGAGTCAAGTAATGCACTGGGTAGACCTTTAATGAGCGATCAACGGCCGCGGTTAACCCCGATCGATTGGAACTTGCTGGAAGCTCTGCGCAACGATTTGGTTGAAGCAGAAGGGAAAGACTCCCGGCTGGCAAAGAAATTGGCGGACCATACGTATTTCGCCGAAAAAGAAGATAGGGACCAACTGGCTATCATCGAAGCCAACTTTCCTTGGTATCCGGACAGGGTGAAACTACCTCTCGCGCTTCGGTGTGCGCCCAAAAAGCATGCCCGTGAAACGGCAAAATGGTTGAATAACGAGGCGGGGGATGATGCTCCCAAATCTTTGGTTGACGCCGCAGTTGCGGGGCAAGAGCAAGAGTTGTACGCGCCATACTTCTTATTGCTATCGTACGTATCGGAAGCGTACCGGTTGATAGCCCTCGGTCTCGAGGGTGACGATTTCGAGGACGATGTCGCCTACGATGGAGATATGTCCGTATTAAATGCCGCGGGTGGGCTCGTGGCGCCCGGAGATCTAACCGATGCTCTCTACAACCCCGATGAGACACAACGCATCGCCCGAGGTCTCGGCGCGCTTTCGCCCGAGAGCTTTCCCTTTGGGGATATTGGCCCGCTCTACGATTTTTTCGAAGAATATGGACCGTCGGACGAGACTCTGGACGAGGTTTGCCGGGGTGCAATCACGTTTTTGACCGAGTTTTACAGGGAGGCCGTCGGCCGTGGATTCGGTGTCCGCGTATTCGGTTAATGTCCTGCTCGGGATATTACGTAGCTAGGGATTGTTCTTGAAGAACTCGCGGTTTCGCCGCAGGAACTCGCGCTGGTCGGAAGGCATCTTGTATTCGTCGAAGATGGCGTTCACCGGACAGACCGGCTCGCAGTAGGTGCAATTGATGCAGGTTCCCGCGTCGATGTGGTACATCTCTTCTTCATCGGTGGAGGCGATGCAACGCACCGGGCAGACCTCAACGCAGGACGCGTCCTTGACCCCGATACATGGTTCCGTGATAACAAAAGTCAATATTCCCTCGTATTAATGGAAACGGCGAGTCGCCCCGGCAATACGCCCCGGCGTTTTATTTAGCGATTGAACGGCGGGTCCTAAAACTTCCGACTCCGCATTTTTTCAGGAATCGAAACGGTGGTCGGGGTGGGGAGAATCGAACTCCCGACCTCCTGCTCCCAAAGCAGGCGCCCTACCGCTGGGCTACACCCCGATCTATTTGAGTTTACCACGCGTGTCCGCGGTGGACCGGTAAAGCGGTTAGGTAGTGACATGAATCAAGGGCTACAATTGATTCGCCCGGCGATGCGGCATCTATTTGACCGGATCCGCCAACCTGTCGGTCGTCGTATCGGACTCTTTCCGCGTCGGAACGAATATGACACTGCAGCACCATGGATAGCGCCAGGGAGAAGCTCAGGAGAGCGAATGTCCATCTCGGTTCCCTGAACCGTGTCTTGCGGCGGTTCGCTACCAGAGAGCCCTACCGGATCGGCTTTAGGGTCATCCGCGAGGAGGAGACCCGTTACGCCGTGGCGATCGTCGATGGCTGGGAACCTCTGCCCGCCAGCATCCCACTTATCATTGGAGACATCTGCAGCAATCTTCAAGCCGCCCTCGATCACCTGCTCTGGCAATGCTGGCTCGATGCCGGCCCTGCGCATGAAGGGACTGTTTCCTTCCCCATCGAGAAAACCTCCGCGCTATTCGAGGCTAATAGTCCCGGTAATATCGGCGGGCTCCCATCCGTGCAGCGGACGCTGATCGAGGAGGCGCAACCCTACAACCGGGGGAATGACCATCTCCTAACCCTTCAAGAGATGGGCCGGACCGATAAACGCCGCTTGCTCTCCGTCGCCACCGCCACCGAACGGATGGAACAAATGCAGCTCATAGGCTACCAAACCGTGCCCGAATACCACACGATGAATTTCACGGTCCGCCCTGACATCCAGATCGAAAAGGGTACGGAACTCCAACGTTTCTCCATGGACAATCTTGAGCCTACAGGGAATGGCCATCCGGCTGAGGTCCTCCGATTCCATTTCCTTTTCACCCAGCCCGAAGCGATTGCCGGACTCGGCGTTATCACGACGCTGCGCGAGGTCCGGGATGAAGTCCGGTGGGTGCTCGACCAATTTGACCTCCCTTCAGAAATCTGATCCAGTTAACCCGAAACCGGCATCAGGCTAGGAGCCCGGGACGCAACTTAGCGTAGACAGAAATCCCCCGGCCTAAATGGCCGGGGGATTTCTGTCATTCACCAGAGCGCTCACGCACACGACTATCGACTCGGGGAGATTAAGGTCGGTCTTCGGCCGGCTGATTCAACTCGATGGGATTTCCAGATGGGTCTTCGGCCAGAATCTGCAGCCCTCCCACCCCGCTGATGATCTCGTTCCGGAAGTGAGTTCCCTCCGCTTTCAGTGTCTCTACAAGGGACGCAATGTCTTCCACTTCAATGACCATGCGGTTCCAGCCCCCTGGTTCCGGGACGCTTCCGTCCAGCATGGGGCGGGCCGCTGAGGTCCTGGAATCGCTGAGCCACAGAGTAAGGCCATCCTTGGCGACGATGGCGAAAGGTCCGAACTGCTTCTCCAGCGAAAACCCCAGTTTCTGAGTGTAAAAGGCTATGGACTCCTCGATGTCGTTGACGAAGTATCTGATAGTTGCCACTCGGTGTCTCTCCTTACCGGAGGGACAGGGTTCTCTCCCCGCCCGTCATGCAAGGTTAAACTTTTTGAGCTTTCCCCGTCCACAGGCGTTCGCCGGGTCAGGGCGGGACCGGGTGTTTGGCGCGCACGACGCCATCAAGAGTGCGTTCCCTAAACGTTCATGATTCCGAAGGCCGTCAGCAAACCGATGCCTGATAGGAACGCACCGGCGGACAAAGGGGCCAAAAAACGCCAGCATAATATGGAGAACCTGTCTGAGTCGCCGGGTTCGGGCGAAACGATCCTTGCGAAGACGTTCAAGAGGATGCCGATTGCCAATAAGATCCAAGCTTCTTTCAGCAGAAAGGAAACGTCCAATGAATCTGCCCGGCTGAGGAATGCGATCGAAAATCCCAATACTGTTCCACTGATGGTCAGCATCGTATCGTTCAGTTGTTGGGCCGAGGCAAAATTTATGCGATTTTCTTGTGCCAAACCGATGTCCTCCCGATATCCGTTGCTCCAATCAATCGTACCCAACCTTCCGGGTACGTTCAAACATACTCAGCCGGATACTTGAGTAGCCCACCCCTTGGCCACGGCATCGGCGGCAATCACCGGGCCGATGGCGCCGCGTGGTGGGATTTCAGGGGAGGGCCGGGGGAGCGTCATGAAAACGGCGCTGGGCAACATGAGAGAAAGGAGGAGGCGAGGAGGAAATGGTACCCCCGGAGAGGGTCGAACTCTCGTCCCCGGCTCCGGAGGCCGGTACTCTATCCACTGAGCTACAGGGGCACTGCAGACTAAGAATATCATGGTTGCCGAGGGGCCAACAAGATTGCGCTTGGTCCGTCCTCGGGCCGTCCAACGCCTCTCCCCTGTGGACAAACCCCACGCCCGCAACTAGACTAGTGGCACTTTCCCGCCGAGGTTGAAATATGCCCCTTTTCACGCCCGAATACCTGCATAAAGTTGCCTACCACATCTTCCGGGCCAAGGGCACGCCGGAAGATGAAGCGGAGACCGTGGCCAAGCACCTGATCAAGGCCAATCTATGCGGCCACGACTCCCACGGGATCATCCAGGCCCCAACGTACGTTGAGCGCATCGACGTCGGACATATCGTCCCCGGCGCTCCCTTTGAAGTGGTCAAGGAGGCCCCCTGCACCGCCGTCATCAACGGCAACTGGGGCTTCGGCTTCGTCGTCACCGAGAAGGCCACCCGCATGGCCATCGAAAAGGCCAAGACCAACGGCGTCGCCGCCATCACCGTTCACCACCAGAGCCACATCGGCCGGCTGGGAGACTATCCCACCATGATGGCAGCCGAGGGCATGATCGGCATGGTCACCGCCGACTCCGGCGCCGCGCCCAAGCACGTGGCGCCCTTCGGCGGCGTGGCCAGAAAACTGGGCACCAACCCCATCTGCATCTGCATGCCCAGCAACCTTGACGGCCCGGTCTTGATGGACATGGCCTCCAGCACCGTCGCCCTGGGCAAGATCGCCCTGGCCCGCAGCCGGAAACAAGACATCCCCCTGGGCTGGATCGTGGACAAAGACGGCAATCCCACCACGGACCCCAACGATTACTACTCCGGCGGGGCCATCCTTCCCGTGGGCGCGGACCAAGGCCACAAGGGCTATGCCCTCTCGTTCATGGTGGAGGTGTTTTCCGGCCTGCTCACCGGCCTGGGATTCGGCATCGATCCCGAGGCCCGGCACAACGACGGCGTGTTCATCGCCGCCTTCAACCTGGAGCACTTCCGGCCCCTGGAAGAGTTCAAGAAGGAGATGGGCGAGTTCGTGGAATATATCAAGGACTCGCCTCCGGCCGCCGGCTTCAAAGAAGTGCTCTATCCCGGCGAGATCGAGTGGAAAAACGAGCAGACCCGCCGCAGAGACGGAATCTTTGTTGAGGACGAGACCTGGGGCCAGCTCAGCGACCTGATGGAGTCGCTAAACGTGGAAGCTGAAGTAGGCAGGCCCTAAACTTCCGCCAAACCTTCCGATTGACGCACTGGTGATAAATATGAGCGGTCAAGACATCAGGGAAACCTATCTGGAAGCCGGGGAGTATTTCGCCGGCGTCGTCGATCAGGTCGACATCGACGGTTGGGATGAACCGGCGCTGGGCGAGTGGTGCGCCCGCGACCTGACCGGACACACCTACCGGGCATTCACCACGATACTGAGTTATTCCGACAAACCGGCCGAAAAGGTCGAATTGGAGCGGCCGGTGGACTACTTCTTAAAGGCCCTCGAATCCCTGGCCGACCCGAAACAGGTGGCCGAGCGGGGACGGGCCGCCGGGCTGGAGATAATCGACAACCCCACGATGATGGTCCGCGGCTTCGCCATGTACGTCAAGAACAAGCTTGAAGAGCTGAGCGACGACCATATCATGGGCACGCCGGTGGGCGGAATCCGGCTCATCGACTATCTACCCACCCGGACCTTCGAATTGATCATCCACACCATGGACCTGGCCAAGTCCATCGGTGTGGAGGCCGAGCCGCCCGAAAGGGGCATGGAGGCAACGGTGCGATTGCTGGGGCAGATCGCCCTCTACCGGGGCCAAGCACCCTCGCTGGTCCTGGCCGCCACGGGCCGCAACGGTTTGCCAGACGGCTTCTCCGTGCTGGGTTAGAGCGTGTCTCAGGGTCCGTTCACGCCGTTAAAATCGCTCCCACCGCGTTGCCCGGCCCAAGGCCATATGCTATAATCTCCGGGACGTAAAAGAAGAGAAGAGAGAGAAGCAAACACACATCTGATGCTAGACGGAGAGACCAAAGCGCGGATCATCAAGGAATACCAGATAAACGACAAAGACACCGGTTCAGCCGAAGTCCAAGTCGCCGTGCTAACGGAAAATATCAAATCGCTAACTGAACATCTGCGGCAACACAAGAAGGACGTCCACTCACGGCGCGGGCTTCTTGGTATGGTTTCCCAGAGACGTAGGCTCCTCAAGTACCTCGACGCGGAAGACGTAAACCGCTACCAGACCCTTATCTCCAGGCTCGGCCTGCGGCGTTAACTCCCCTCAGAACAACACCCTTCTAGGGTGTTGTTTCTCGTCTAGCTCTCACCCCCATCTATCGATTGCGCACGTTATTTATTGCGAGGTTGCCCTAGGCACATTATGGCTACAGAAATAGCTAATCCCACGTCGGTCACAAGCCAGGTCGGCGGCAAAACCCTTACTATTGAGACAGGGAGGCTGGCTAACCAAGCCCACGGCAGTGTGACTGTCACTTTCGGCGAGACCATCGTTCTCGTGACGGCGGTGATGTCCAACAAGCCCCGGGCGGAGGACATCGACTTCCTGCCCCTGACCGTTGATTACGAAGAGCGGATGTACTCCGTAGGAAAGATTCCGGGGAGTTTCTTCCGCCGGGAAGGCCGCCCCGGACAGGACGGTGTCTTGGCATCCAGGCTCACCGACCGTTCAATCAGGCCCCTGTTCCCCAAAGGTCTGCACAACGACATCCAGATCACCCTAACGATCCTTTCGTCCGATCAAGAAAACCCGCCTGAAGTTCTGGGCATGATCGGCGCTTCAGCCGCAATATCCATATCCCAGATCCCCTTCAACGGCCCAGTCGCCTCTTGCCGCATCGCCTATCTCAACGGCGAATACATCATCCACCCGACCTACGAGCAGAGCAAGGAAAGCACGTTGAGCATGGTGGTCAGCAGCTCCCGCGACGCAATCTTGATGGTTGAGGCAGGCGCCAACGAAGTCTCCGAGGAAGTGATTCTGGAGGCCATCGGCAAGGCCCAGGACGCCAATACCGCCACCATCGACATGATCGAAGACTTGACGCGCCAGGTGGGCAAGCCCAAGGGTGAGGCCGAATACGACCAGGCCGCCGCCGACGCCATCATCGCCAAGATCAAAGAGATCGTGGGCTCCCGTTGGAGCGACCTGCTCGCCCGCAACCCCGGCATGTACGAGATGGACGACGGTGAACAGGAGATCTCCACCCTGGTCACCGAACAACTTAAAGACGATTACTCCAAGAACGCTATCGCCGACGGCTTCAAAGCCGTGTTCCGGGAGGCCGTTCGGAGCCGCATACTGCAAGAGCACGTGCGGTCGGACGGTCGGGCATTGGACCAGGTCCGCCCGATCTCCTGCGACACGGGAATCCTGCCACGCGCCCACGGCACGGGGCTATTCACCAGGGGCGAGACCCAGGTCTTGTCCGTCGTGACGGTGGCCTCCCTTAGCTTGAAACAGACGATTGACTCCGTCGGCCCGGACAACACCCGGCGGTTCATGCACCATTACAACTTCCCGTCATACTCCACCGGCGAAGCCCGGCGGGCGATGTCACCCGGACGCCGGGAGATCGGGCACGGGGCCTTGGCCGAACGGGCCATCTCGCCCGTCCTGCCTTCCGAAGACGATTTCCCCTACGCCATCCGAATCGTTTCCGAGTGCCTCAGCTCCAACGGCAGCACGTCCATGGGTAGCGTCTGCGGCAGCTCATTAAGTCTGATGGACGCCGGCATCCCGATCAAAGCCCCGGTGGCCGGGATCGCCATGGGCCTGATCACCGGCGAAGACGGCGAGTACGCCATCCTCAGCGACATCCAAGGCCTGGAAGATTTCCTGGGTGACATGGACTTCAAAGTGGCGGGCACCGCCGCCGGCGTGAACGCCCTTCAGATGGACGTCAAGACCACCCATCTGACCCAAGCGATCTTGAAAGAAGCGCTGGAGCAAGCGCGCCAGGGCCGCATGCACATCATGGGCAAGATGAACGAGGCGATCTCTGAAGTCCGTTCCCAGATGAGCGTACACGCGCCCAAGATGATTCGCTTGAAGATCAAGGTCGAGAAGATCGGCGCCCTGATCGGTCCCGGCGGCCGGGTGATCCGGGCCATCATCGAGGAGACCGGCACCAGCATCAACGTGGAAGACGACGGTTCAGTCACGATCGGCGGCGTGGATGCCGCGATGCTGGAACTGGCCGAGTCCAGGGTAGACGCCCTCACCCGCGAGTTGGCCGTCGGTGACATATTCACCGGCAAGGTCGTCCGCATCACCAACTTCGGCGCTTTTGTGGAACTGGTCCCCGGCAAGGACGGGCTGATCCGCAACGGCGACTTGGGCGATATGGAAGAAGACCTGGCCGAGGGCCAGGAACTTACGGTCATGATCCGTGAGATCGACGCCCAGGGACGGGTCAACCTGTCCCGCAAGGCCCTGTTCGGCGACGACAGCCCCCCAGCCCCACGGCCTGAGCCCAGCGGTGGTTTCAACCGTGACCGGGGCGGAGACCGGGGTGGACGCGGCGGCGACCGCGGGGGCCGTGGCCCCGGTGGACCTGGCCGTGGTCCTGGAGGCTCCGGCGGTGGCGGACGTTTCCAAGGCGGAAACCGCTAAACAGACCCTGGTAAGTTGACAGACCAACAGCCCCGTCCTTCCGCTTGCGGAAGGACGGGGCTGTTTCATTTTTCGGCCATTTAGACTGCGTGCTATCATCTAGAGTGAACTGGCTCGGATATCGTGAGGGGCACGGCATGCCGTGCCCCTACGCCTTAGACCACCACCGTCGCGGCGTGGCGGCAAAGCGTCCAGTTCTAGTCCGTCAACCAGGGTTAGAATGAAGGAAACATGGCTAACGCGCAGCGGTGGTTCGACAAGCTCACCACAAACGGGGCATACAGATTCCGTTCGCCCTGAGCCCGTCGAAGGGTGTGCATCAGTCATGTTGTTGGATTCCAGGCTTATGCAGCAAATCCTTTCAGGAAGGAGCGGCCATGGCGTCGATAAAAGTGGTGATCAATGGGGTGACGGGCAAGATGGGCGCCGAAACCCTGGCTGCCGTCTCCCGGGAAACCGACCTGGAGTTGGTGGGAGGCGCCTGCAAACAAGATAGGGGGCCTACATTGGTCACCCCGTACAGCACCGTGGTCCCTCTTTCCACTGACTTGGATTCCATACTGGAACGGACTCAGCCAGACGTGATGGTTGATTTCACCAACGCGGCCGTGGCAATGGAGGCAGCCGCGAAAGCAGCCGCCCGGTCGATCAACATCGTCATGGGCGCCAGCGGCTTCACCGAGGACATGTTGCAGCAGCTCGACGCCATGGCCAACGACAACGGTGTCGGCATCATCGTCGCGCCCAACTTCGCCCTGGGGGCCATCGTCCTGAAGAAGCTGGCCGAACAGGCGGCGCCCTACTTCGATTACGTGGACATCATAGAGTCCCATCATGAGGCCAAAATAGACTCGCCCTCTGGATTTGCGCTGGCCTTGATGCGCAGCCTGGGCGAGCACAAGCAGTTCACGCGCAACCAGCCGGAGAAAGAGAACCTGGCCAACACCCGGGGCGGTGAGCACAACGGGATATCGGTCCACAGCATCCGCATGCCCGGCAAGAGCGCCCACCACGAGGTGATCTTCGGAGCGGCGGGACAGACCCTGTCCCTGCGACACGACACCCTGGGCCGCGACTGCTACATGCCCGGCGTGGTGCGCTGCATCCGCGACGTTGTAGGCCATCCGGGCCTTGTGATAGGCTTGGAGAACGTGCTGGGGTTGTAGGCTAATCTCAGGCACGAATCTTAGCGTAATCAGAGTACCGCCAGTGCAGGACCTAACCATCGCCGTAGTAGGCGCCACCGGGGCGGTCGGCGCCGAATTTCTCCGCATCGTCGAAACCCGCTACCCCAGCTTGCCCAAACTAAAGCTGCTGGCATCCAGCCGCTCGGCCGGCAAGCATATCAGCGTGGGCGGTAATGACCTGGTGGTGGAGGAAGCGACGGAAAAGTCCTTCGACGGCGTGGATGTGGCTTTCATATCGGCCAGTTCCGAGGTCAGCCTTCGGCTCGGCCCGGCCGCAGTGGCCGCGGGCGCAGTGGTGATCGACGACGGATCCGCCTTCCGTATGGAAGACACCGTGCCTTTGGTGGTGCCTGAGGTGAACGGGGCCGACGTTGAATGGCACCAGGGGATCATCTCCATTCCCAACTGCGCCACCACACCGTTGGTGATGGCCGCTTACCCGCTCCACCAGGTCAACCCCATCAAACGAATCGTGGCCGATACCTACCAGTCGGTCTCCGGCGCCGGCGGCGGGGCCATGGCCGACCTGCGGGAACAATCGGAGCGGCTGTTGGATGCGGATTCCATTACCAGCAAGTCGGACGAGGGCCAGATCGCCTACAACGTGGTGCCCCAGATCGACAAGTTCCTGGACACCGGCTACACCTTCGAAGAACAGAAGATGCGGCAGGAGTCACAGAAGATCCTGCACGCCCCGGAGATACAGATATCGGCCACCTGCGTGCGGGTGCCGGTCTACATCTCCCATTCCACATCAGTGCATATCGAGTTCACCCGTCCGATGCCGGTGGACGAGGCCAGGGAACTTTTGGCGGCCATGCCCGGCGTGACCGTGCTGGACAACCCAGAGGGCGGCGAATACCCCATGCCCTGGGACGTGGCCGGCGAGGACGATGTCTTCGTGGGGCGCATCCGGCAGGACATTTCGCATCCCAACGGCCTGGTCTTGTGGATCGTATCCGACAACCTGCGGAAAGGCGCGGCGCTGAATTCGCTCCAGATCGCCGAGGAACTGGTCTCCCGGGGCCGGTTGAAGCCAAAGCACACCAGTGGAGTGACCGGCTAGGCCGTACCGCGGCGGTTTGATGCACTCCGGCGAACGGCCAGGATTTGGCCGTTTTTCTTTCCCAAATCGTTTTCCTTGCCCCTTGATTTCGGGGGATGCGATATCAGATATTCACGGGTATAATGCAACGAATCCAAGGCCCAGATGCTTCTATGGAATGGACTACAGGAGGCGGACATGGCAGAGATAGGTAGACTCCTCACAGCGATGGTTACTCCCTTTGACGACAAGGGCGAGGTCGACTTTGAGCAGGCTAAGAAGCTCGCCCATGCCCTTCTTGATTCAGGCAGCGACGGCGTCGTTCTGTCCGGCACCACCGGAGAATCGCCTACCTTGAGCACCGATGAAAAGATGCGCCTCTTCAGCGAGGTCAAACAGTCGGTGGGAGAAAAGGGCGTGGTCATCGCTGGAACCGGCACCTACAGCACTGCCGAGAGTATCGAGCTAAGCCAAGAAGCGGAGAAACAGGGCGTGGACGGCCTGCTGTTGGTGGTGCCCTACTACAACAAACCCCCGCAAGAAGGGATCTACCAGCATTTTAAGGCGATCGCCGGCAAGACCAACCTGCCCTGCATCGTCTACAACATCATCGGCCGCACGGGCGTGAACATGACTGACGAGACGACGATACGGCTCAGCCAGATCGACAACATCGTCGGCACCAAGGAAGCCAGCGGCGATATGAACCAGATCGCCCGCATCATCCAAGGAGCCGCCCCCGGCTTCAAGGTTTGGAGCGGCGACGACAATCAGACCTTCTTGATCATGTCCATGGGCGGATACGGTGTGGTCAGCGTGGTGTCCCACCTGGTGGGGAACCAGATCAAGCATATGATGGGCTTGTTGTTGGAGGGAGATATCGAAGGCGCCGCCGCCGAGCACCGCCGTCTGCTCCCCATCTTCCTTGGCATGTTCGTCGAGTCCAATCCCATCCCGGTAAAATATGCCGTGAACCACATCGGACTCAAGGTGGGTGGACCCAGGCTGCCGTTGGTGCCGCCCAGCGAGAAATCCGTGGCCCAGATCGAGAGATTGCTGGAGCAGTTCGAGATCGACCTGCCGGTCTCTGCCTAATCGACAACTGAGCCCGGTGTATATGTAGGGGCGAGTTTCTAACCCGCCCCTTTGCTTTGCCACCGAGGTCGTCGAAATGAAGATGAACCAAGGGAGAGGGACGCGGGCAGTCAAAGATCTCGGTCAGTATTAGCCTGATTAGCCGATGCGAAGGCGGGTTAAAAACCCGCCGCTACGGGGTGCAAGATATGACCCTGAATCGGAATTCCGGGGAGCGGCCTGCGACGAATCGATAAATTCCAGTTACGTAAAGACTGGCTCCACCTGAATGGTCTCGGCACGGCTGGGGCCGGTGGAAATTATTTGGGCCCGGCATCCCACCAGCTCTTCTATCCGGTGCACGTAGGCCAATGCGTTCTTCGGAAGCTGGGATAGTTTGGTGGCGCTGGCAGTGGGTTGGTCCCAACCGGGCAGTTCCTCGTAGATGGGTTCGCAGCGGGCCAGCAACGCGGTGTTGGCCGGGAAGCGGTCCAAACGCTCACCGTTCACTTCGTAGGCGACGCAGACCTTGACCGAATCGAATCCGTCGAGGATGTCCAGACGGGTCAGCACTATCCCGGTGAAGCCGTTGACCAATTGACTGTATCTTGCGGCCACCCCGTCGAACCAGCCGATGCGCCGCGCCCGGCCGGTGGTGACGCCGAACTCCTGGGCCTTCTGCCTGATCTCTTCGGCTTCATCGCCTTTGATCTCGGAGGGCATGGGCCCGCTGCCCACCCGGGTGGAGTAAGCCTTGAACACCCCAAGCACTCCCTTGATGGCCTGGGGGTTCAGCCCCAAGCCGGTGCAGGCGCCTCCGATGGACGGGGAAGAAGAGGTGACGTAGGGGTAGGAGCCGTGATCGATGTCCAGAAGGGTGCCCTGGGCCCCCTCCAGCAGGACTCTTTTGTTCTGGGCGAGCAGGTCTTGGACCAGTTGTTCAGTGGCCATGGCAAAGGGCGCCAACTGCTCGGCCCAGAGGCGGCACTTGGCCAACACGTCATCCAACGCCAGGGGCTGGCCACCGTATATCTTGGTGATCAGGGCGTTCTTGTGCTTCAGGTTCCGTTCCACCATGGGCTCCAGCGCGTCCCAGTCCGAGAGGTCGCCGACCCGGATCCCCATGCGGCCTGTCTTGTCCATGTAGGCCGGGCCGATTCCCCGGCCGGTGGTGCCGATGGCCTCGTCGCCGCGGGCTTCCTCTTCCAGGTGGTCGAGGACAACGTGGTAGGGCATGATGACGTGGGCGCGTTCGCTGATAAACAGCTTGCTGGTGTCGATGCCCCGTGCCGCGATCTCGGCAAGTTCGCTGACCAACACATCGGGGTCCACGACCACCCCGTTGCCTATGATTCCGTAAACATCCGGCCAGCAGATGCCAGACGGCACCAGATGCAACTGGAAAGTTCCCTTATCGTTGACGACAGTGTGACCGGCGTTATTGCCGCCCGCATAACGGACTACGCCATCGACGTCCCCGGCCAGGTAGTCAATCACCTTGCCCTTGCCCTCGTCACCCCATTGGCCGCCGATCACGGCGTATGCCGGCATCCCTAATAGCCCGCCTTACAAAAAAACATACCCGTCCCCAGAGATGGGAAAGAGCTATGCGAGTATAGCAAAATCATTTTCCTTGGGAAAGAGAGTGCACGCAAGTCGGACAAGCCCAAATTACGAGGCGATTTTGCTTGCGCTGGTCAACGGTTTGGTTGGATCGTACGACGTGCAACGGATTGACACCCAATTTCGACGCCGACTATAATCCCCGCGCCCCGCCCAAGGGGTAGAATGGAGACGCGGCTTCGCCGCTCAATCAGTCCCAACCCAGACTAAGCAACCATATCAGGACCTGATTTTTATCATGGCGCTCAGAGAAAAACTGGAAGAAGACATCAAAACCTCCATGCGCAACCGCGACCAGGCACGCTTGGACGCCTTGCGTTTCCTCAAATTTGCCGTTCAAGCTGTTGAAAAGGAACAGAAGAAGGAACTGGATGACGCCGGCATGATCGAAGTGGCGACAAAACAGGCCAGCGACCGCCGCGACAGTGTCAGGGCGTTCGAGGAAGGCGGACGAGATGCCATGGCCGCCAAGGAGTCTGCAGAGCTCGTGGTCCTGGAAGAATTCCTTCCGCCACAGATGTCCGTCGAGGAGATAAGCCAATTGATAAAAGACGCCGCCGCCGAGGTTGGCGCGGTCTCCATACAGGACAAGGGCAAGCTCATGGGCAAACTCATGCCCCAGGTGCGCGGTAAGGCCGATGGCACGATAGTCAATCAGATGGCCACCGAATACCTCGAGTCGCTGGCCTGATGGGGTCTGACTAAGATGCGGTTTGGCATTCTGGTATTCCCCGGTACTTGGAGCGACACCGACTGTTACTACCAGGTAAAGGACATCCTTGGTCAGGATGCCGATTACGTCTGGCACGATGAGACCAGCCTGGAAGGCTTTGATTCGGTGATCCTGCCGGGAGGGTTCTCCTACGGTGACTACCTGCGTCCCGGCGCGATGGCACGGTTCTCCCCGGTCATGGAAGCCCTGAACAAGTTTGTTGTGTCCGGAAGGACGGCCATCGGCATCTGCAACGGCTTCCAGATACTCTGCGAGTCCGGCCTGTTGCCCGGCGCCCTGCTCCCCAACAAGCACCTGGAATACCGCTGCCAGCCGACCCATCTCCGCACCGAGCGGACCGATACCCCCTTCACCAGGAACTGCGCTCCGGGCCAGCTCCTGGATGTGCCGGTCTCCCACGGCGAGGGGAATTATTTCGCTGACGCCGCCACCCTGGTCCAGCTTGAAGAAGAGGGGCGGGTGCTCTTCCGGTATTGCGACGCCTCCGGCCAAGCCACGGAGGAGTCCAACCCCAACGGTTCGGCCAACAACATCGCCGGCATCATCAACGAAGCCGGCAACGTCTTGGGGATGATGCCCCACCCGGAGCGGAGCTGTGAAGCCATCCTGGGCAGCACCGACGGCAACCTGATCTTTCAGTCGATCATCGAAAGCCAAAGGCAGGGCTAGCCAGCCCGATGGCGGCCGTCGGCCTATCTATACTTGCCGCCTTTGGGTTCGCGAGTTCGGCAGTCCTCTCCCGCCAGGGCATGCAGACCATCTTTCCCCTCCCGGGAGTGATGGTCTCCCTCCTATTCAGTTTCCTTCTTGCGTCAGTCATGGTGCTGGTGTTCGCATTCTCGGATATCAGCGGTATCCCGCAGGCGGCCGTGCTCTGGATCCTCGCTCTGGGGATCATGAATTTCCTGGGTGGCCGGTCCCAGAACTTTCTGTCCGTCAACCTGATCGGCGCTTCCAGAGCCAGTTTATTCGTGTCTTCGCAGGCGCCCTTCGCCGCCATCTTCGCCGTTACGTTCACCGACGAGACCATCCATCCCCTGATAGCCCTGGGCACAGTTGCGGTGGTCGGCGGCCTGCTGTTCGCCAGTGGAGACTCAATCAGGGAGGGGTGGCGTACCGACAAAACATTCTTGTTGGGCTACCTGATGGCATTGGGAGCGGGGGCCTCGTATGGGGCCACCAACGTGATGGCCAAACACACGCTGGGGATCTACGATTCCCCGCTTATGATGACCGCCTTCAGCATGCTGATCGGTCTAGTGGTGTTGTCACCGCTGGTGGGCGCAAGCGCCGCCCATAGCGGCATCGTTCGGCCAAGAAGCCCCGGAGATCCGGGGGAACATGCCATCCTACGCTATCTGTTGTCTTTCAAATTCGTTGCGCTGTCCGGGATAGCATCGGGAGTGGCGGTGATCTCCTGGTATTTCGCGGTGCAACGGGCCGACGTGGTGGTCATCAGCCCCATCGTCTCCAGCAGCCCGTTGGTCACGATCTTCCTGGCCCATCTGTTCTTAAACAGATTGGAGCGGGTCACGCGGCGGTTGGTCTTTGGCGCCGCGCTCACCGTCGCCGGAGTTGGCTTCGTGGTGGTGGGCAGCCAACTGTGAACGGGCAAGGCTGAATGGACGCGGTAGCGCTCTCGCTACTCTCGGGATTCGGGTTTGGCAGCGCCGCCATATTCGCCAGGTTCGGCATGCAAGGGATGAGCCCGCTGTCCAGCACCCTGCTTTCGGTGGTGGTCAGCTTCTGCCCCACGTTTCTCCTAGCCATGGTCTTCGCCTTATCCGACTTCAAGGACCTGCCTGCCGTGGCCCTGTTCTGGTTCTTTCTGCTGGGAGTGATAAATTTCCTGGGCGGACGGAACTTCAGCTACCAAGCCATCGCGCGCATCGGCGCATCCCGGGCGACCGCCGTGCTCAGCACGTCCGCGGTATTCGCCGCCATCTTCGCCATCACCATCACCGGCGAACGGCCCCATTTCGTGGTCCTACTGGGCACGATCATAGTGGTAGTGGGGCTCATCGCCGCACTGGGCAATTCCATCCGCGAAGGCGTAAGCGATAACCGGGGCGCCCTGATCGGTCTGGGCCTGGCTCTTGTGGCCGCAGCCTCATATGGAGGCACCAACGTCATAGCCAAAGAGTTGACCGAGGAGTACGGCTCCCCCTTGATGGTCTCCGCCTTCGGACTGCTTTTCGGCATCATCTTGCTCTGGCCCTTGGCCGGTAGCAGGACGGTCCGAGAGGTCCGGGAGTCCAGGGGGAACCCGGCATTCGCCCTGTCCGCCGGTTTCTCCGGGCTGGCCGCAGCCATCGGCGTGAGCGCCCTTTACTTCGCGCTCGAACGGGCCGACGTTACCGTGGTCTCGCCAATCGTGGCCACCAGCCCCATATTCACCTTGGTCCTGGCACAGATCTTCATCTCCCGGATGGAAAATCTCACAAAATGGCTGTTTCTTGGCGTAGGCGTCACGGTCGCCGGAGTGATTGTAGTAACCTTCGGAAGCACGCTCTAACGTCCCCGCCGGCACAGCACCGGCACGCCTGCCCAAGAAACCGGCTTTGTGGCATAATTGGGCTCAGGCTTAAATGCCGCCCTTTTCGATCGATTCACCTGCGAAATCTCTTGAATAATCGGAGTCTCATGCCAGGAAAGATCAAAACGAAACAGATCAACCACGTCACCACCATGGTCAAAGACACCGCCAGGGCCATGAAGTTCTACAACGAACTACTCGGCATCAGGCAGATAGAGAGCCAGGTCCCAAATCCGGAGATCACCTGGCTCCAACTGGACAACGGCATCATGGTGCACCTGATCGAGACTGAAGAAGCCCCGGTGAAGCCGGAGAACACGCACCACGCCTTCGAGGTCGAGGACTTCGAGGGCACCATGAAGATACTGGAAGAGAACGGCTATGAGATCACGCGCCACGGCGTCAGGTACGACGGCCAGGCCTTCATGTTCACCCACGACCCAGACGGCAACCGGGTGGAGTTCTGCACCAGTTCCGGCTACTTTCCTGCCCCCGGCCGGCCAGCATAGCCGGCTTCTGCAGCGGAAGCCCTGCGCCGGCTATGGCTAGCCTTCCGGTCGATAATTAGTCTCAAGGAGATATCGTGTTCGAGAAGATTCAACATATGGGGTATCTGACCCCAGACCTGGACGCCGCCATCGCCTGGTTCGAGAAGTCCTTCGGCGCCGTCAACGCCGGCGGCGGGCCCTTGGGCAAGGGATACGCCATGCCCAGCGGTGGACGCAACGCCTACATGCGCTTCGGCAATGCCGAGGCTGAACTGCTGGAGCCCGAAGACAAGACCGGTCTCTCCAGCGAAGTCCTAACCATGCACCACGTCGGCTACGTGGTGGCCGACATCAACCGGGCCATCGTCGACCTAACCGCCCGTGGCTTCAAGTTCGCCGCCGACAAACCCAACGTAAACGTGTTGGGCCAAACGCTGCTCTACTTCGATTCCACGACCACCAACGGCGTGAAGATGCACATCACCCAGTTGCCTGACCAGCCAGTGGAGTCCAACAACGGCCTGGAGATCGAGCGTATCGTCCATGCGGGCTACCGGGTGAAGGACCTGGAAGAGGCCATAAAGTGGTACGTGGACAAATTCGACGGAGAGCACCTGGGCGGCGGGCCCTCCCGCAGCGGAGGCCGCAACGCGTTTGTGAACTTTGGCCAGGTCCAGGTGGAACTGATCGAGCCCGGAGACCCGGCCAGCATGGGCAGCGACCACGCCATGGACCATGTGGGCTACGTGGTGGGCGATATCCTGTCTTGCATCGGCGAGTGCGAGGCCCACGGACTGAGATTCGTCTCCGACACGCCGATCACCAACTCCGTAGGCCAGCAGGTGCTGTACTTCGAGACCGACACCAGCATGGGCTCGCGGATGCACCTGACCCGGCTGCCTGACTAGGCCCGCGGCCGCTAGACCTCCGCATGCCGTCAGACCAAATGCGCAACATAATCCTGGTGGGGTTCATGGCCTCGGGGAAAAGCAGTGTGGGACGGGCGCTATCCCGCCGCTGCGGCTGGCCCAGAGTCGACGCCGACGAAGAGATAGTGTCCCGGGCCGGAAAGCCCATCGCCGACATCTTCAGGGATTCGGGGGAGGACGCTTTCAGGGAACTGGAGCGGACGGTGGTGGCCGACATCTGCAAGAAAAGCGGCCGAATCATCGCCGCCGGTGGAGGGTCATTCATCGACGACGAGAACCGGCGCACGATGCTGGATGGAGGAACGGTCTTCTACCTCAGCGCCCGGCCCGAGACCATCCACCGTCGGGTGACCAGAGGGAACCCCAACGCGCCGGCGAGGCCGCTGTTGGGACCAGGCAACCCATTGGAACGCATCACGGAACTGCTGGCCGAGCGGATGCCGGCCTACTCCCAGGCCCATCACTCTATCGAGACAGACGGGTTGACCCCGGACCAAGTGGCGCAGGCCATCTTGAAGATCTGCGGACCGGGGCTTTTGAACAAGACCTGATAAGTGATGCGAGGCCGTTAAGGCAGTAATTTCCCCGATCCTCGAATCGCCTCGTCGCTATGACGGTTAAGAGAAGATTGGACGAGATACTCGGAATTCCAGTAATGCCAGGGGAATAATGCCGATTTGCTTGGATGGACACACACGATTGCAGGACGGGTGTCGTTCTTGTGAAGCCGGTGATTTTAGGTCTGAGCATGGGGGTCCGGCGATAGTTGTCCCGCACGGATTTGTGCCAAACCGAGATGACTCATAATC
>JADFPD010000033.1 GCA_022562475.1 Chloroflexota bacterium
GGTGACCAACCAGAGGTTTACTGAGCTCGTGCGGGCGTATAATAATACCCCTCGTAAGTGCCTCGGCTTTCGTACTCCAGCCGAGGTATTCTGGAATGAAGTGTTGCACTTCAAATGTGAATCCACCTTCCAGCCTTCGCCGGAATGACGAGGAAAGGCATAGTTGATTCATCGTCATGAGCCAATAAAAAAGGGCGGGCACCCCGCCCGCCCTTTTTGTTCTGCGTTGTCTTGGTTCGGCCTAGCCGCTGGCAGAAGACTCGGTTCGCATCTTGCTGAAGCAATCACTGCAGTAGACCGGCCGGTCGCCCCGGGGCCGGAACGGCACCATGGCGTCGTTGCCGCACTCGGCGCAGGTGATTGGGTACATCTCTCTGGGCCCGTCTTGGTACATCCCCCCAGACCTTTGCTCGGAGCGGCGCACAGCCCGGCAGCTACGGCAGCGCTTGGGCTCGTTTCCGAACCCCCTGGCTTGGAAAAATTCCTGTTCCCCCGCGGTAAATATGAATTCTCCGCCACACTCCACGCAAGTTAATGTCCTGTCTGCTAATGCCACTGCTTGACCTCCTGGGTCCTTACCCCTAGTTTGGCGCCGCCGTGTCAATCTGCGCCGGTTAGATCTGGCCCTCACAACCGAGGGAAATTGGTAACCCGCTCAGCCTGACCTTGGTTTTGCCTGGGGCACATTATACCCATTAACATTCTCGATGCAAGCGTAATTTCCGTCTATTTCCAAATGCGTTGGCAAGGGTATTCCAGTATTATGATTACAAATAATAGACGAAATTCGTAATGTAATTGAACGTTAAATCACCACTGTTCTTCGGTGGTTGACCGTGTTCCAGTGTTGGCATATTCGATATACCAGATCGGGGTGGTCATGGGAAACAAAACAGCGGCCCACGGATTTGACCAATCCTAAGATTCCGCCTGAAATTTCTGCGTGGGTGGCCCCCTAGACCCGGTCTTCGTCCACCAAGAAACAAGACGATGCCTTGAAAACGGCCCACAGCCGTTGCCCAACCCGGATCCCCATCTCTTCCAACGCCGCTCCGGTGATGTGGCAGCGCATGGGTTGGCCGCAGTCCAATGTAACGGCATAGCCTGGAGGACGGGACTCGACGGATATGACCTGACCCGGAAGCCGGTTGCGGGCAGACGATCCAGAAAGGTCTTCCTTGGCAAGGATGATATCCGAAGCCCGGATGCCCACGGTGACGCGGTCCTGCCCACCTTCGGGCGTTCCGTTCTGGGGGATGTGCGAGTCCAGAGGCACCTCCAGCCGCAGCCCCGGGCCGACGCAGGTCATTGTCCCATCCCTTGGGTTCCTTTCTTGGACCGTTAGATCAAATAGGTTCTCCACTCCCACCAGCCGGGCCACCCGTCCTTGCCCCGGCTGTCCCAAGACATCCAACGGCTCACCGGTGACCAAGGTTCGCCCCTCGTTGATGACCTGCACCGAATCGCCCAATGCCAACGCCTCCTCCCGGTCATGGGTCACCAGCATTACGGGCACCGGCGACTGGGCCAACATCGACCTGAGTTCCCGGCGCAAAGTGCGGCGCAACTCCGCGTCCAATGAAGCAAAGGGTTCGTCCAGCAACAGCATGGCCGGTTCGGACGCCAGCGCTCTGGCCAACGCGACCCGCTGTTGCTGCCCTCCGGAGAGTTCCCAGGGAAAACGGTCTTCCAGGCCGTCCAACTGAAACAAACTGGTCAATTCCAAAACGCGCGCTCTTCCGGCGGGCGACCTGCTGTCCTTGAGTCCGAATGCAATGTTTTCCGCCACTTTCAGGTGAGGAAACAAATGGTATTGCTGCGTCAGATAACCCAGCCGCCGGCCGTGGGTGGGGACCCAGATTCCAGCATCGCCGTCGTAGACGACTCGGCCGCCAAGCTCGACGCGGCCGCGGACCGGGCGCAACAGCCCTGCGATGGCCCTCAGTGTGGTCGATTTTCCGGCGCCTGAGGGCCCAAACAACACCAACACCTGCCCGGGCTGAATCTCCCAACTGGTCTCCAGATGAAAATCGCCCACCCGGCATTCGACCCAACCGCTGGCGGCTGATTCGGCGGTCTGGGGCTTCATAATCGCCCCTGCCAACGCCGGCGGGTGAGCAGCCCCAGCAAAACCAACCCCAAGATCGAGCCGGCCAACAGGATCACGGAGAGGGCCAGAGCGCCGTCCAGGCTGGTCTCCATGGCCGACATTATGGCCAACGGCATGGTCTGGGTCTCCCCGGTCAGGTTTCCGGCGAACATCATGGTCGCCCCGAATTCGGAGAGCGCCCGGGCCCAGGCCAGTCCCAGTCCGGTGAACATGGCGGGCGCGGCCAGGGGCAGGGTGATGCGAAAGAAGGTGCGCCACGGCGAGACCCCCAAGGTCTGGGCGATGTCTTCATAGTCCTTGGCCACCGACTGGAATCCCAGTTTCGCCGACCGGATGAAGAAAGGCGAGGCGACGAATATCTGGGCGAACACGACGGCCGTGGTGGTGAACGGGATAGTCAACCCGATGCTCTCCAGTTCCGAACCGATCAGGCCGTTCCGGCCGAAGGCCATCAGCATGGCGACGCCGGCCACCACCGGCGGCAGGACCAGAGGAAGTTCCACCAGACTGTCCACGACCCTGGCCCAGAGGCGGTCGTTCCGGGCCAATAGGTAAGCGAACGGCGTTCCCAGCAGCACCACCACCGCCATGCTGATGATGCTGGTGAGCAGGGACAACCGTAGCGCCGTAAGGGCCGCATCGCTGGTTACCGCGTCCAGAAAATCGCTCTGCTGGGCGGCCCGGACCAGCAATGCCAGCACCGGCAGTCCGATGAACAGCACGTATAAGGCCGCGCCGCCGCCGCCCAATATCCCAGCGGGGTGGTTGCTTACCTGGGAAACCACGCCTATCCTCGCCAATCTGACCTTCCGTAATCCTGGATCATGGGGATGTGAACCCGTATTTATTGAGCAGGCGTTGGCCGGCTTCCGACAGGACAAACCGGACGAACGCCTGGGCCAATTCCGGCTCTGGCGCCTCTTCCAGAACGGCGATGGGGTACCGGGCGCTCACATTGGCCGCTGTGGGGATCGGGATGAAGATGAGGTCTCTCGTTCCCGCATCGAGGGCCTTTGCTGTATCTGTTTCATAGACGATGCCGGCATCCACCTCTCCCAGTACCACCTTCTGGAAAAGGAAACTGACGTTGGGTTCTCCAGATACTTGGTTTGCCAGAACTGCGTCCTTAAACCCCCTGCCCAGCCCAAAAATAGCGTCTCGAGAGAGATTCTCAAGGACTTGACGAGAGTACGCTCCAACCGGAACACCGTCATCGGCCAGGGCCACCCTTACTCCGGGCCGGGCCAGGTCTGAGATTTCGTTAACTGGACCCTTACCCATGGCCAACACGACCAGTGCGTTGAAGGCGAAATCGAACGGCGTTCCGGACACCAGGTCTGCCGCCACCAGGGCGTCCATCTGGATGGCGTCGGCCGAGGCAAAGACGTCGGCCTTCGCCCCGAATTCCAATTGGGACCGCATCCTCTGGCTACCGCCGAAGTCAAGATTTACCTTGACGCCTGGGTTTTTAGCTTCGAACGCCTGGGCCACGTCTCTGAACGCCCCGGTCAGCGAAGACGCCGCGAACACCCGCAGAGACTGGCCCTCGTCTCCACCGCAAGAGAAAATCAAGAACACCAGCGGGACCAAGAATATCTTGACCTGCCATGCCGGCATGATTGGGCTGGTTGAAATAGGCATATGCTGAGATTGGCCGATTGTAAAGTAAACTTGATATTTTATCAAGACTATTGTACTTTTAGGCCATGCCGCGCAACAGTAGCAGCCTTGAAAATAACCTGAAGCAGGCCCGCAACCGGACCGGTCTGACCCAGGGCGAGCTGGCCGGCCGGGCAGGAATCAGCCGTCAGGCTTATTCCTCGTTGGAGTCCGGCAACGCCAACCCTTCCACTGAAGTCGCCTTGCGGTTGGCGCGGGCACTGAGCGAAAGGGTTGAGTCGCTTTTCTATCTGCCGGAGCAGCCTCCAGTTCCCGTGGAAGCTGAACTGGTTACGGATTCATCCCCCGGTTCTGGTCCCAACGGTCCCGCCCAGCGCGCCCGATTATTCCGGGTAGGACCGAAACTGCTGGCCCGTCCATTGGTGGGGGCAGACAATACCCGCCACGCTGTGGTTGCCGCCGAAGGGTTAATCGTTTCTTATGGGTCTGCCGAAAGAAAAGGGCGAGTCAGGGTGCAGCCGTTCGACCCGGAAGAGGTCGAATCGCCGACCCTGGCCATGCTGGGCTGTGACCCGGCAGTGGGACTTTTGGAATCGGGCCTCCGTTCCAAGGGAGTGGCTTTGGTGGCCGGTGAAGAAAGCAGCCGCCAAGCCCTGTTGGGGCTTTCCAGGGGCGAAGCCCACGTTGCCGGTTGCCACCTGCTGGACAAAGCTACAGGTACCTATAACATCTCTTGGGTCCGGGAACTCGTGCCCTTTCCATGCGCGTTGGTCACCTTTGCGTCCTGGCAGCAGGGTCTGATCCTGGCCTACGGGAACCCGAAACAAATAGGCAGCGTGGCCGATCTGGGCAATCCAGGGGTCAGGCTGGTCAACCGGCAGGCCGGTTCCGGCAGTAGGGACCTCCTCGACCGCGCCTTGGCTGACGCAGGTATTCCGGCCGAAACATTAGACGGTTACGAAAGAGAGGAATGGGGTCATCTTGCGGTGGCCGCCGCCGTGGCCTCCGGCAGCGCAGATGTGGGCATCGGAGTGAAGGCTGCCGCCGTGGCCATGGGCTTGGATTTCCTCCCCCTTGAGGAAGAACGGTACGACCTGGTGATCCCAGAGCACTTCTTGTCCGATGGGCCGGTACAGGTTTTGTTGGACCTACTCCGCCGTCCCGTCTTGCACCGCCGCGTGGAGAGTCTGGGCGGCTACGACGCCTCAAACATGGGCATCCAAGCTTCGATTTCCTAGCCTCAGCCTTGCCTCCGCCTAACCCCTCGCTTGACGGCGTATTGCCGGTGAGTTGTAATGAGTCGGCCGAACGGCGGATGAGATCCGACCGCGGACCGGAGGTTGATCATGGCGATGATACGGTGTATCACCGAGATGGGGATGGGCGTGGATGTCCATGGACTGGACTACACCAAAGCGGCCACCCGGGCCGTATTCGATGCGATCCATCACAGCAGTCTGGGCTTTCAGCGGATGCTGGGCAAGACCGCCGACGACATGACCGTCGATGTCACCATCGGCGTTTCCAAGCCGGAAGAGGTTGACACCGCAGCAGTTGCAGCGACGCTCCCTCACGGGAACGGCCAAGGCACCTGCAAAGCCGTTCTCGGCGGCCTGGAGATTCCCAGCGTCGACGGCAATGATGGGATGCTCATCGCCAACGCCGTCATAATCGTCAGCTTCGACGACGGAAAATAATCCCTTTTGACGTTCTTGATTCGGCCTAAACGGAGCGGCCCATGCCATTCGTCATGAAAGGCGATGCCCAAGGCGGCGATTCCTCTTCTGGTGTCCGGCCGGGCGGCACCCAAACGACTACCCTGGTGGGGAAGGACAACGGCGGGGACAATCTGACCGTGGTTAACGCCGGCATCGACCCTGGCGCCGGCCTGGCACTGCACATCCACCCCGGCTACGAAGAGGCCACTTTGGTGGTGGAGGGGAATATCGAGGCGGTGCTGGAAGGCGAAACCCGCATCCTGGGCCCGGGAGACCTCCTCTTGGCTCCGGCCGGAGCGATACACACCATCACCAACCGGTCGGACAAACCGGCTAAGGTGCTGGCCATCTACCCGACCACCAAACCCGAGAGGGTTTTCGTCTAGACAGGCCCCAGGCCCGGCGCTTTGTCACCGGAGTGTTTTTAAATGGAAAAGCCCAGGCATTGCCTGGGCTTTTCTCGGTTCCGATCACAACCGGCAGGCGCCGGTGGAGCCGGGGCCTAGCCGTTGTTGGTCTTGGTCGACGCCAAGATGTTGGCCTTCATATCGCCGGCCACCTGATGGACGGTAGTCAGGTGTTCACTCATGTCTTTCACCACATCGTCGTCCGAGGCGCCCTTTGCGACATAACGGCAACCCTTACCGGAAGCGTCTAAAGCCAGGGAAAGCAGGGAGTTGCAACGTGCGAATCTAACCATCTTGATCTCCTCCTGTTGTCGGGCCGACCTTGGAGTCGGGCCCCAACCAGGCGAATTTTCGGTGCAATTTCGCGGCGGTCCGGGGCATTGGCTCCGGTTATCTAGCCGGCCCGCTTTACTGCAACCGGCCCTATTTTACTCGACAGAACCGAACTCGTCCACAGGCAATCGCGTTGGATTTTTCATGAGCCGGATTTTTCACGGGCGAGCCGGGCGATCTCCCACACCCTTTCGGCGCGGCCGGCCCCGGTCAACGTGATCCGCACCAAGGCGCGTCCTTCGACGAAGAATAATGTCGATGCATCTTCTCCATGCAATTGTTCGCCCAAGACCCCCGAGATGTCTTCAAATCCTTCAACCGGATGGGCATCCACACCCTGGCTGATCTGGTCCTGCTTGATCCCGGACAGAATGGTTAGGGCCAATTCCTCGGACTCAAAGAGCACCAGACTCTCAAGAACGGTGAAGTCCGGGCTACTTAACTCCACCTGGACCGCCGGTTCATCCTGGTTGGTCTCGCCCGTTTCCCGGCTGGTCTCGGTAACACCCTGACCGGGAAAGTCTTCGGGTCCCAGCAACAGGTCACGGGGGGGAGCTGGATCTCCGGAGCATGCGGCCAGCAAAACGGCGAACAGAGAGACCAGCGCCATCGAAATCAGGCGATGACTACCCACTACGAAGCCTGTTCGCTTTCGGGCGCGCCCCAGCCGCCGGCGCCGGGGGTCCGGATAATGATCACGTCGCCTGCTTCAACATCCACCAATTCCTTGCCGGCCAGGGTGATCTCTTCGTACCCGCCCCGCAGCAGCACGTTCTCTCCCGGCGCTCCGTGATGGCCGCCGTGATAGCCGGGGGGAGGCAACTTGCGCCGCTCCGACATCAGTGTAACCCTGGCGGGGGCGAGGAACTCCACTTCCCGGATCACGCCGTCGCCACCCTTGAATCTGCCGTCGCCGCCCGAGCCGCGCCGGACCGCGTACCGTTTGAGACGCAGTGGAAACGCAAACTCCATCGCCTCCACCGGGGTGTTCATGGTATTGGTCATGTGGGTGTGGATGGCGGAGATGCCGTCTTTGTCGGGCCTCCCGCCCATGCCGCCGGCGATGGTCTCGTAATAGACGAAGGGTTTGTTTCGCACCGGATCATGGCCGCCGATGATCATGTTGTTCATGGTGCCCTGGCTGGCCGCGGGAATGACGTCGGGCAGCGCCTGGGCCAACGCCCCCAACAGGACGTCGGTTATCCGCTGGGAGGTCTCAACGTTGCCGGCGGCCACCCCATGCTGAGGCTCAGGGTTAACCAGAGTTCCCAAAGGAGTGATGATGTTGAGGGGCCGCAGACACCCCTGGTTGGCTGGGGCCTGTTCGTCCAGCAGACAGCGCACCACGTACAAGCAGGCTGAAACTGTGACTGCCACTGGGGCGTTGATGCAGCCGGGCCGCTGGGGAGAGGTCCCCGTGAAGTCTATTTCCATCTCTTCGCCGGAAACGGTGATGGCCACGGTTATGGGCACCAACTCTTCGGTCAGGCCATCGTCGTCCATGTAGTCGGTCACTTCGTAGCGGCCGTCGGGTATCTTGCCGATCGCCCTTCGGGTTACCCGTTCCGAGTAGTCCAGGAGCGCCGCCATATGCTCCAGGGTGACCTCAAGGCCGTAGCGCTCGGTGACTTCCCGCATACGCTGTTCGCCGACGCGGATGGCGGCGGTCTGGGCGGCCAAGTCGCCCTTCCGTTCGTCGGGAGTCCGCGAGTTTCGGCAGATGAGCTGGATCACCTCTTGGTTCAGCCGGCCGGCCCGGGCCAGCTTGATGGGTGGGATGATTAACCCTTCTTGGTACAACTCGGTGGACAGCGGGAGAGAGCCGGGAGTCATGCCGCCCACATCGGCGTGGTGGCCCCGGTTGGCCACGAACCCGGCCAGTTCTTTCTTGCCGTTTCGTTCGGCGTAGATCGGAGCGACCATGGTGATGTCGGGCAGGTGGCTTCCGCCCATGTAGGGGTCGTTGAGCATCACGATGTCTCCCGGATTCAGGGAATCAGGGAACACATGAAGGGCGGCCTGGACCGACGCCGGCATCGCTCCCAGGTGCACTGGGATATCGGCCGCCTGAGCGACCATGTTGCCCTGGGGGTCGAACACGGCACAGGAGAAATCGCGGCGTTCTTTGATATTTGGCGAGTAGGCCGTGCGTTGCAGGGCGACGCCCATCTCCTCGGCAACCGACTCAAATTTGCTCTTGAAAACTTGTAGGCTTATTGGGTCTACGGGCATCTGCTACCTCTCGGGAAAAGGCCGCACGGGACCTGGCTGGTTCCGGTCATCCTAGATCAGGTCCACAAGGATATCTTCTTGGGAGTCCCCGCCTTTGGGTTGGCTAAGATAGAAGTACTCTGTGCTCATCCAGGCGGTCATGATGTCCGGAGCGATGGCGCTGAAGGGGCCGTTGGGGTCCAATTGGGTCTTATGGTGGCTTAACGATTCTCTCTTGATCTCGACGTATGCGGAGACATCTTTCACCGTGGTCACGTAGTCGTCGGGAGAACCGATATTGTCCAAATCCTCCTTGGCGAAGGGAGGAGTGATCCCGGCGTCGATCATATCTTGCCAAAGTCTACGGAAATTCTTCTTGGGAAAGCACACGTAATACAGGTGAGGGCGATCTTCGGTCATAGCGTCGATCACCGACGTGGTCCGATCGAACACGACGAGATGATCAGGGTGGCCGTAGCCGCCGGTGGGGTCGTGGGTGAAAACGATGTCCGGCTTCAACTCGGCCATCAGGTCCGAAATCTGGGCTTCTACCTTGGATGGTTCAGCCTGAAATAGGCATGAAGGGTCTTCGTTGTCGGGGGTGCCGTCCATCCCGGAGTCCCGGTAGCCCAGGAACCGCACGTCCGAGATTCCGGTAACTTCCATCGCCCGCCGCAACTCATCCTGACGCACCTGCCAAAGATTTTCCGGCGTGGCCAAGGCCGGGTCGCTGATCTCTCCAACGTCGCCGTTGGTGGCGCACACCAGGGTAACCTTATGACCCCTTTGCACCAGGCCGGCCAGAGTTCCACCGGAGCCGAATGCCTCATCGTCTGGATGGGCAAAGATGCAGAGCACTGAAAGTTGGGATGATTCATGAGACCCTTGGGTCATTTTCGCACTCCGTCTAATGAGATATACATCGCTTATTCCGGCTCTAACAATAGGTTGCCAAATGGGTCGACCGCCCCACCCCAACCTGGGGGCACCACGGTGGTGGCGTCCATCTGAATTATCAGCGCCGGGCCCGAGATTCGGTTGCCGCAGGTCAATCGCTCCCTCTGGTACAGCGGCGAGGTCAGAGCGCCCTGTTGAAAGACCACTTCGCCCATTCCGATCAAGGCCGGCGCCGGGTCAGCGTCGCCGGCGGTCTGTGGCTCGATCCGGGGTTTCTCCATGGCCACCTCCAGCTTGAGACGTAGGTTTACCACTTCCACCGGCTCTTTCCGGTCGGCGTAGCCGAACCGCCGCAGGTGGGATTTGTAGAAGGAATCGCCGATCACCTTGGTCAAGTCCTTTTTGGTGATACGGGCCGGATAGTCGATGGTCAGTTCAAAGGACTGGCCAACGTACCTGACGTCCAAGAAGCGGCGGGCGGCCATCTTGTCCAGGGACAGACCTTCGCCGGCCATCTCGGTCCTAGCTTGGCCCTCCATGCCGTGAAACTCTTCGTCGATCCGGGCGCGGTCTAGGTCGGCTCCACGGAGCATGACCGTCCGGGAGTAGTCCTTGACGATGTCGGCGATGGCCACTCCCAATGCCGATAGTATGCCGGGGCTCGGCGGCACCAATATCCTGGGTATGCCCAGTTCTTCGGCCAGTTCACAGGCGTGCATCGGTCCGGCGCCGCCGAAGGGCACCAGGGTGAACAGCCGCGGGTCGTAGCCCCGTTCCAACGATATGGTGCGGATGGCGCGTTCCATGTTGGCGTTGACCACCCGGTTGATTCCCAATGCGGTCTGGTTCGAGTCGGCGTTGATCTGGCCCGCCAAATCCCGCATCAATCCCTCAACGCGGTCCCGGTCGAGGGTCATGCGGCCGCCCAGGAACCGGTCCGGCAATAACCGTCCCAGGAGCAGATTGGCATCGGTGACCGTGATCTGGTCTCCGGTTCCGTAGCAGACCGGGCCGGGCTCGGCTCCCGCCGATTCGGGACCGACGACCAAAGCGCCGCCGCTATCCACGCGGGCGATGGAACCACCGCCGGCGCCCACCGTGTGAATGTCGATCATGGGAACGCCGATGGGGTAGCCGCCCACATTGGCGGAGGTGGTCTCTTTGATCTCGCCGGGACACAGCGAGACGTCGGTGGATGTGCCGCCCATGTCCACGGTGATGATGTCGGGATACCCAGCCTGCATGGCCGTATAGAAGGCCCCGACGACGCCGCCGGCCGGGCCGCTCAGGATGGTCCGCACCGGTTGCTCTGAGGCCAACCCGGCGGTGATGCTGCCCCCCGATGACTGCATGATCCGCAGTCCTTTGCCCAGGGGGCCCTCAAGTTCTCCCAGGTACCGGCTCATTATCCGGCCCACGTAGGCGTTAACCACCACGGTGCTGGCCCGCTCGTACTCCCTGAACTCGGGCAGCACTCGTGACGACACTGAGATATACGGCGGGTCTTTCATCTTTTGCAGGGCATTCAGGACCATGTCTTCATGGGCCGTGTTCAAGAAGGAGAACAGGAACGACACAGCGACCGCTTCGGCCTTGCTCTCTTCCAGTAGACCGATCAGAGTCTCGATCGCCTCGGGCGTCAGGTCCTCGATGATGACGCCGGTGTGGTCGACACGCTCCGGCAGACCAAATCGCAGTTCCCAGGGCGCCAGGGCCGGGGCCCGGTCCATCTCGAAGTTGTAGAGCTCGGCGCGGTTTTGACGGCCGATCTCCAATACGTCTTCGAAACCCAAGGTGGTTACAAGCGCCGTGCGGGCGCCCTTGCCCTCCAACAACGCGTTGGTGGCGACGGTGGACCCGTGGACGAATTCGGCGGAGGTGACGCCGGCCTCTTTGACGCCTTGGAGTATCCCGCGGGACGGGTCGGCTGGGGTCGAAGGAAGCTTGTGGACCGTCAGTTTGCCGTCTTCCAAGACTGCGATGTCGGTGAAGGTACCGCCCACATCAATCCCCACGACTCGGCGGTGCGCGCTGGTGTCAAGAGCGGGATTGTCGGGCATTGAACGGTACGCCTCCTGGGGGAGATTGCTTGTCTGGGAATAACGAGCTAGCTGAGGGAAGGCGCCTAATCTTCCAGAGCGATCCGGATCCGCTTGTTGATACGGCCTTTGCTTTCGTGGCCGACCACCTTGATCAAGCCGACCTCCCGGGTGTTGGCCACGTGGGTCCCGCCGTCGGCTTGCAGGTCGAGCCCGTGGATGTTTATGGTGCGTATCTCCTGGATGTTGGGTGGCAGCAGGTTGATCTTGGTGCGGACCAGGTCCGGCACTCGGTCTGCTTCTTCCCGGCTGAGGTGATCGACGCTGATGTCCCGGTCGGCGGCCACCTCGGCATTGACCTTGGCTTCCAATTCCTCGGCGAATTCTGCGGAGAAATCCTCAAATTCGAAGTCCATGCGGCCCTCTCCGGGCTTCATGTCGCCACCGGTCACCAGGGCCCCGTAGTCGCGCCAAACGACTCCGCACAGGATATGGAGGGCTGTGTGGGTGCGCATCAGGAGATACCTGCGGTCCCAGTCGATCTGGCCGGTCACGCTCGAGCCGGGGGCGGGCAGGTCGCCTGCTATCTGGTGAACCAACTTGCCGTCGTCCCGTTTGATGCCGGTTACCTGGTACTTCTGATCTCCGGAGGCCAGTGTGCCGGTATCGGTGGGCTGGCCGCCGCCGCCCGTGTAGAAGGCGGTCCGGTCCAAGACCACGCCGCCCGCGACCACGTCGGTCACGGTGGCCTCGAATTCCTTGAGGTAGCTTTCTTTGTGAAAAAGTAGTTCGGTCATCTGAATTACAGGTGTTGGGTTTCTAGGCTTGAATCCGAGGGACCGGGCAGCGTAAATCAGCCCTGAATCTAGGTCGCGCCTATTATAGCAGACAGGATTTTCCGGAAACGTCGCGGCCCCAACTTAAAATACATGTCTATTACGGGGCGGAAAACGAGTCTAAAATCGGGTAATCTCTACACTATTCCAGTTGTTTTTACCCAGGCGGAATGACATAATATCGATGCTTCCCGGAAGCGGCGTCCTGAACAGGCAAGAAACACCTCCGGGCAGACTACCAGGTGGGCGGAAGATGAAGATATCGTGCTTGCAAGAGAATCTCAGCCGGGGCTTGGCCGTGGTGGGCCGGGCGGTGGCCAGTAGGGCCACCCTGCCGGTGACTCAAAACGTGCTGCTCAGCGTCGACCAATCGATGCTGAAACTGTCGGCTACCAATCTCGAGATCGCGATGACCACTTGGGTCGGCGCCATGATCGAAGAGGAAGGCTCGATCACGGTGCCGGCCCGCCTGCTCACCGAGTTCGTCAATTCCCTGCCCAACGATAAGATCGATTTGGAGTTGGACCAGGGCTCAGGTCTATTGCAGATATCTTCGGGCAGTTCCAATGCTCATATCAACATCACCGATGCCTCGGAGTTCCCGCCTATCCCCACGGTGGAAGACGGAATCGCCGCCGAGATCGACCCATTGGTCTTGAGGTCCGCCATCACCCGGGTGGCATTCGCCGCCGCCACCGAGGAGTCGCGCCCGGTATTGACCGGCGTCGAGATGAAGCTGGAAGAGAGCAAGTTCATCATGGCCGCCGCCGATGGTTTTCGCCTTGCGGTGCACCACGGACCGCTCCTCAAGCCGGTGCCCGAGCCGATGAGCATGATCGTTCCGGCCCGCACGATGAACGAGTTAAGCCGGTTGATCGGAGACCGGGAAGAGCCGGTGGAGATCCTGATGACGCCGGCCAAGGGACAGGTCATGTTCCGGGTGACGGGCGGAGACACCGTGGAGATCGTCTCCCAGTTGCTCCAGGGCACTTTCCCGAACTACGAACAGCTCATCCCACAGAGCTACACCACACGGGCCGTCATGGACCTGCCCACCGTTCTCAGGGCCGCGAAAACGGCCTCCATCTTCGCCAGAGACGGCAGCAACATCATCCGGATGCACCTGATGCCGGCCGTCAACGAAAATGAGTCCCCTAAGGTGGAGATCTCCGCCCGCTCCGAAGAAGTCGGCGACAACCAAGACTTGGTCGATCTGGACGAGATAGAAGGCGAAGAAGGCAAGATCGCCTTCAACAGCCGCTATCTACTGGATGTCCTGGGCGTACTGGAGAAGGGCAAGGTAGCCCTGGAGACCACCACATCCTCCAGCCCCGGCGTTTTCAAGCCCATCGGCTCCGACGACTACATCCACGTGGTAATGCCGATGTTTGTTCAGTGGTGACCAAATTTCCACCACCAGAATCACGGAGTTACAGACCCGGCCGAATTGGCCGGGTCTTTTTGGTTTTATGTGGCCCGATTCGTGACTGTCGCGATCGGTGCGCCGTCTTCCTGAATCGTGTCATAATACCGGCAACTTTTTAGGCAGATACCGCATGAACGACCAGCGAAAAACCAAGAAGCAGCTATTGGAAGAACTGGGGCAGGAACGAGAACGCTCGTTGGCGCTCCAAGAGGTCTCCAAGAAGGTGGCTGGTGCACACGACACGGACGAAGTGTTGGACCTGATCGTGAATGAGGCCACCAGGCTGGTCGGCGCATCTGCCGCCTATATCCGATTGTTGGTAAACGACCTGCTGGAGGCCAGTGCGACCACAGAATCCGCAGCAAACCTTCTTGCGGAGACCGGAGTTTTTGATGCTGGTGTAAAAGTGAAGGAAGGGACACTCGCGTCAGGGCACGTAATGGCCACCAAGAAACCATTTTTATGCGAGGACTCGCAGTTAACAGACTTTGTTTCCGAGCGTGCTCGTCCTATCTGGCAAAAACATGGTTTTCATGGGTTCGTTATGGTCCCGTTGCTGGCCAACAACCGCTCCCTCGGCGTTCTAAGCGTAATTGATACCCGGATCCGCCGCTTTACCGAAGATGAAGTCTCTCTTTTGGAGGCCTTCGCCGATCAGGCAGCACTTGCCCTGGAGAAAGCCCGGCTGTTGAAAGAAGCGGAGACCGAGAAGGAAAGGGCTGAGACGGAGCGAGCGCGTGCGGAC
This sequence comes from Chloroflexota bacterium, assembly GCA_022562475.1. GTDB lineage: Bacteria > Chloroflexota > Dehalococcoidia > Lucifugimonadales > UBA3495 > UBA9611. Next base: position 14,343 of record JADFPD010000033.1, read on the forward strand.
TCCCTGTACCGCGTCTCCAATCTACTGGCGGGAGCCCATGACACTGAGACCGTACTGGACCTGATTGTGAACGAAGCTGCACGTCTTGTTGGTGCCACAGCCGGTTATCTCCGGCTGTTGGAAGGGGACGTTCTAGTGCCGAGAGCGGCAACCGAATCGGCCGCGGCTTTTCTTATGACTCAACCGGTATATCGTGTTGGGCACGGTGCGGCTGGGCATGTGATGGCCACCAAGAAACCGATGGTGTCTATGGACATGGATGAAGAGGCATTCCAACCATCCGGCGGGTTGGTATTAGGGCGGGAAATGGGATTGCAAGAGTTCGCCGCAGTCCCTCTCCTTGCCAACGACAAGTCGATTGGCGTCCTATTTGTTTTTGACAGCCAAGTCCGCCGCTTCACCGAAGACGAAGTCTCCCTCTTGACCGCCTTCGCCGACCAGGCAGCCCTGGCCCTAGAGAAAGCACGGCTATTAAACGAGGCGGAGACCGAGAGAGAACGCGCAGAGCGAGAGAAGGAACGCTCGGACGCCCTCTACCGGGTGTCCAACCTCCTAGCCGGCGCACACGACACTGATGAGGTCCTGGACCTGATCGTGAACGAGGCGGCGCGTTTGGTTGGTGCAGCCGGTGCATACTTGCGGCTGATAGAAAGTGACCTTTTGGTAACAGCGGCTACCACCGAGTCTACAACTGAGTTCGTTGCAGGATTGGCGCCAACGATCGTTATCGAAGAGGGAAACATTAGCGTATCTGGGCACGCAATGGCTACAAAAAAACCGTTGATCCTTGAAGACGTTGTCGAGGATAACTGGGGCCTCGCGGAGAGCCGCAGCAGGTCCCAAGAGTTCGGAATTCATGGGATGGCGGTGGTGCCGTTGCTGGTGGATGACCGGCCCCTAGGCACATTGTCTGTTACGGACACACGCATCCGACGATTCACGGACGACGAGATCGCGTTACTGGTCGCCTTTGCCGATCAGGCGTCGCTGGCCCTTGAGAAAGCCAGGTTGTTGAACGAGGCAGAAGCCCGTGAGCGGCAGGCCACCAAACTCTATGAGGTAACAACCCAACTGGCCTCCAACCACGACCTGGACAGTGTGTTGGACCTGATCACCCAACAAGCTGTCGAACTCATGGACGGGACATCGGGGATCTTGTGGCAGTTCGACGAGCCCAAAGGCGCCCTGGTCGTCGTCAACACTTTTAACGCGCTTCCGGGGATGTTGAACTCATTCATACTGCCAGGAGAAGGCATCGCCGGAAAAGCATTTGTGACCCGGCGCGTGACGTGGACATCAGATTATGCGGCGGATTTCGATGGCACATTCAAAAAATATTTCGACCACCACGTGGACGACATTGCCAGAAGGCAAGTGTCTGAGAGCCGCCTAGCGTCAGTCCTATCCGCGCCTATCGTGATAATGGACAGCGTTTGGGGTGTCCTCACGGTCCAATTCGATACGAAACGGGAATTCACCGACGAAGAGGCCAATCTGGTCCAGAACCTGGCCGACAGCGCCGCAGTGGCCATCAACAATGCCCGCTTCATCGAAGAGACCGAACAAGCCCGGGAAGACGCGGAAGAAGCCAACCGGACCAAGAGCCAGTTCCTGGCCAATATGAGCCATGAGCTTCGTACCCCTCTTAACGCCATCATCGGCTACAGCGAGATGCTGCAAGAAGAAGCGGCGGACTTAGAGAACGAGGAATTTGAGGAAGACCTGGAGCGGATCAACGGCGCTGGCAAACACCTTCTGGGCCTGATCAACGATGTCTTGGACATCTCCAAGATCGAGGCCGGCGCGATGGACATCTACCTGGAGACGTTCCCCGTCGGGCCTATGGTCCATGACGTGGCAACCACCATGAAGACCTTGGTGGAGAAGAACTCCAACACCTTGGAGATAGATTGTCCCGACTCAGTTGGGTCCATCCACGCCGATACCACCAAGATCAGGCAGTGCCTGTTCAACCTGCTCAGCAATGCCAGCAAATTTACGGAACAGGGAAAGATCTCGTTAAGCGTCAGCCGATACACCGAAGACAGTCAAGAGTGGATCAACTTCGCAGTGGGTGACACAGGTATCGGCATGACCGACGAACAGATGAGCCGACTATTTGAAGCTTTCGCACAGGCCGAAGCCTCGACCAGGCGAAACTATGGCGGTACGGGTCTAGGCTTGGCCATCACCCGTCACTTCTGCGAGATGATGGGTGGCACCGTGCTGGTGGAAAGCGAAGCGGGCAAGGGGTCCACTTTCACCATGAAGCTTCCTGCGGCTGTGGATGAATCCTTGGGGGCACCGGCCGCTCAGTGATTCCGCTAGTTTATCACAGATAAACATACATCCCGATGTTTGTTCAATGGTAGTTAGTCGTAGATCTGCCTAGAAAAGCATTGTAGAAGGGACCGGTTTTTCCGGTCCCTTTTTGTTATGACGGGCGTACCTTCTGGGTGCACCCCGTCGGCTCCTGGGTACTGGAATCCAACAACGTGGTGGCCGAAGCCCTGGCGGTATCCCTGGACAAGCCGTTCCCTTGGGACGTCGGGTTCCGCTTTGGGAACACTAAACTGAGCATGGAACTCTGGACTACAATAGCAGGGATATCTGGGTTCGACGATTGAGGTAGCCGATGCGTTGCCCTGAATGTGGAGCCAGAGGTTACAGCAGGAAGGCCAAGGCCCCTGAATGGCGTTGCAGTGAATGCGGCCATGAGTGGGGAGGGAAGCCTGGACCTTCAGGTTCGTCGCGGAGTAGCTTTGACCGCAGTCCAACAACGTGGAGTCTCGTCGTCGACGCTTCTCTTATTTGCGGCCATCGTGTTTATGGTCAGGGCGGTAAGCCTGATGCTTGGGCCCCTCCTGGTGGCGTTGGCAGACGATTTCGGCACTTCTATAGCTGTGGCGGGACAGCTCGCCGCGGCCACCTTCATAACCTGGGGAATAACTGCGCCGTTGGTTGGGCCTATTTCAGATACGTACGGCAGACGGCCGGTGCTCCTGATTGGGGTTTTGCTTATGGCCCTGGGAGTGTTGGGGTCAGGAGTCGCGTGGAGCTACAGTTCCCTACTGGCCCTACGGCTCATCACCGGCATAGGATCCGCAATGATTCTCCCGACCATCATGGCGGCGTTGGCCGACAACTTACCGCCTGAGAAGGTAGGGAAAGCCGTCGGCTTCATAACCTCCTCGAGTTGGGTTGGGGTCGCGGTGGGAGTGCCCGCGATTGCCCTGCTTGGCTATATCGGCGGCTGGCGACTGCCCTTTTACATCACCGGTGGTCTGTCGCTGGCCGTTTGGGTGCCGCTGTACTTGTGTCTACCCTCGGGCCAACGGCGCCTGGGCCAGAGCATAGATCTCATCAACCGTTTCAAGGTCATAGGCCGTCAGTCAGCGCCGTGGTACGTGCTCATCGCTAATGCCACTCAGCAGATGGCGCTGTTCGGGCTAATGACCTACTTTGCTGCCCACATGATCGAGAGTTACGGCTGGGACGAGGCAAGCACGGCTCCAGGACTTGCCCTGTTGGGCGTGGGAGCGGTGATTGGCAGCTTCGCCGGAGGGTTCATTGCTGGCCGGGCTCGCCGGTTGGACTGGTTGGCCGCCATCAGCCTGGCCGGTGGGGTGGTGGCCGGACTCCTCTTTGCTTTGGGCGCGTCCGCCTGGATAGTCGTCGCGATGGCCTTCGTAGCATCGGTGTTGGTGTCCGTTTCAATGCCGGTCATGCTGACACTGATAATGCATTTGGCGGGCCAATCTCGAGGTACCGCAGGCGGAATGCTGTCCACGAGCAATCAATTCGGTAGCTTTGTGGGCGCCTCGGCCGGGGGGCTTATGCTGTCTCTGGGCGGCTTTCCGGCGGTGGGATTGTTGTGTCTAGTTGCGACAGTGTTGTCCGCGTCCGTGGTCGGCCTCAGAATGCGCCGGTCACCCGCGTTCCAGTTGGGAGGCGCCGGTACGTGAGAGCCGGAACCGGAGCCAGAGCCGGAACCTAGACCAGAACTTAAAGCCGAACCCGAACTGTCGCTACGATTAGTTGGATTTGTCATCATTCTTATTGTCATTCTGTTCTTTTGGGTCGTGTTGGCCCAGCCCACGAGCGTCGTAGGCCCATGACCAAAAAGGTGTCTGAAAAGTGTCCGAACTTTTCACCACCTGGCAACACGTGGCACTATTTCGAACCACGCATGGCATCAAACTCAAAAACCGGTGTGGGTAACTCCTAATAGTAAGTACTCGATTTCCCATTCCCACGAGTAGCTACCTACGAACATACATCCCCATGTTTGTGCAGTGGTGACCTAATTTTCACCACCAGAATCACGGAGTTACAGACCCGGCCGAATTGGCCGGGTCTTTTCGGCTTTATGTGGCCCGATTCGTGACTATCGTGATCGGTGCGCCGTCTTCCTGAATCGTGTCATAATACCGGCAACTTTTTAGGCAGATACCGCATGAACGACCAGCGAAAAACCAAGAAGCAGCTACTTGAAGAACTGGACCGGACGCGAGAACGCTCCATCGCGCTTCAAGAGGTCTCCAGCAAGGTGGCTGCTGCCCACGATACGGATGAACTGCTGGACCTGATCGTGAATGAGGCGGCTCGGCTACTTGGCACATCCGCTGCCTGGATTCGGTTGCTGGAAGGGGAGGTGTTGGTGGCCAGTGCCGCGACGGAGTCCGGGAAAGACTTTCTTGCGGAGAGCGCCAAAGTTAATCCTGCTATAAAAGTGGGCGAACATGCGAGCATTTCGGGTCATGTGATGGCCACCAAAAAACCAATGGTCACCGAGGATGCGGCGAATGAAGAAATGCTATCTCCCGCACAGCGCGTCATTGACCAAAAACATGATTTTCACGCCTCGGCTGTAGTTCCCCTATTGGCCAATGACCGGTCCATAGGTGTGCTTACGGTGATGGACAACCGCATCCGACGATTCACTGACGATGAAGTCTCCCTCCTGATGGCGTTTGCCGGACAGGCGTCATTGGCGTTGGAAAAAGCCAGGCTGTTAAGCGACGCGGAGCGGGAGAGGGAGCGCTCGGATGCCCTCTACGAGATATCGAACCAATTGGCTGGCGTCCACGAGACTGACGTGATTTTGAAACTGATCGTGGATGAGACCGCCCGGTTAGTCGGCGCGCCCTACGTCATCTTGCGGCTGATGGAGGATGGCGTGATCGTGCCGCGCGCCGTCACCGACGCCGCTGCCGACTACGCCTCGAACATCGAACATGCCCTCAATGTCGAACAAGGGACGAGCACATCAGGCCATGTGATGGCCACCAAGGAACCTTTGTTCGGTGAGGATATAAATGAGGTAATTTCGCCAGATACGCTTCAGGCTTTGCTGGACCATGGATTCTACCCGACAGCCTGCCTTCCTCTTTTGGCAAATGACCGGTCCATCGGCACTCTCAGCCTAGCGGAACACCGCCAACGCGTCTACACCGACGATGAAGTCTCACTTTTAACCGCCTTCGCCGACCAGGCGTCACTTGCCCTGGAGAAAGCCCGGCTTTTAAACGAGGCGGAGGCCCGGGAACGGCAAGCTACCCAACTCTATGAAGTGACCACCCAACTGGCCTCCAACCACGATTTGGACAGCGTTTTGGACATGATTACCCGGCAGGCTGTCGAACTCACCGGTGGGCGTGGTGGGATGATTTTCAAATACAATGAAGCAAAGGGCGGCCTCGTCGTCGCTACCATGCACAATATGCCTCCGATGATGCAGGAAATGTTCATTCGGCCGGGCGAAGGGAACGCCGGTCGCGCCTATGTGGAGCGGCGCGCCGTTTGGACCGATGACCTTGTCGGCGATTCGGCGGTCGTATTCTCCGATGACGATTCTGACAAGCTTGTGAAGGGTCTGGGTTCTGATTGGGGAATGATGGGTCTTGTGGCCGCGCCCATCATGATTCAGGACGAAGTGTATGGGATTCTAGATGTGATTTTTGACAAACACCAAGAATTCATCCACCAAGAGGTCAAATTGGTCCAGAACCTGGCCGACAGCGCCGCCGTGGCCATCAACAACGCCCGGTTCATCGAGGAGACCGAGCGGGCTCGAGACGAAGCCACTCAGTTGTACGAGATCACGGAGCAGCTGGCCTCCAGTCCGGACATGGATAGCGTGCTAGATTTAATAGCTACTAAGGCGGTGGAGCTTATAGGTAGCGAGGCCTCAGCGCTCTGGAAATACGACGAGACTCAAGGGGGACTGGTAGTCGTCAGCGGTCATAACGTCCCACCAGGTTGGGCTGAGAGCATGTTCGTTGAGCCAGGTGATGGCGTCACAGGCCGGGCCTTCCAAGAGGGAGGACCCGTCTGGAGCCAAGATGTCCTTTCGGATCGGACTTGGGCGGTGTCACCCGCGATTGAACGTGCTATGAAAACCACATCCATTGCGGGTGTGCTCGCAGTTCCAATCATGATCCGTGAAGAGGCGTACGGCGCCCTGAACACTTTTTTCTATGTGCCCCATGACTTCACTGACGGCGAGATTCGACTCCTACAAACCCTGGCCGACAGCGCCGCGGTGGCCATCGGAAATGCCCGGTTCATCGAAGAGACCCAGCACGCCCGAGAGGATGCCGAAGAAGCCAACCGCACCAAGAGCCAGTTTTTGGCCAACATGAGCCACGAACTAAGAACACCCCTTAATGCCATCATCGGCTATAGCGAGATGCTTCAAGAAGACGTTGAGGGCTTAGAGAACAAGGAATTTGAGGAGGACTTGGAGCGAATCAACGGCGCGGGCAAACACCTGCTTGGCCTGATCAACGATGTCTTGGACATCTCCAAGATCGAGGCCGGCGCCATGGACATCTACCTGGAGACCTTCCCGATCGAGCCCATGGTCCAAGAGGTGGCGACCACCATGCAGACCCTGGTGGAAAAGAACTCCAACACCCTGGAGATCGATTGCCCCGGCTCGGTAGGCTCAATCCACGCCGATACCACCAAGATCAGGCAATGCCTGTTCAACCTGCTCAGCAACGCCAGCAAGTTTACTGAACAGGGAACTATCTCTCTAAAGATCAGCCGGGAGACCGCCGACGGCCGGGACTGGATCAAGTTCGCCGTGGCTGACACCGGGATCGGCATGACCGATGAACAATTGGGACGGCTCTTCGAGGCATTTGCCCAGGCGGAAACCTCAACCAGCCGCCGCTTTGGTGGCACTGGACTGGGTTTGGCCATCACCCGCCACTTCTGCGAGATGATGGGCGGCACGGTGTTGGTGGAAAGTGAAGCCGGCGTTGGGTCTACGTTCACCATGAAGCTACCGGCGGTTGTGAATGAAGCCTTCGGCACACCGGCCGCTCAGTGATTCTCCTGGTTTATCATTGCTGAACATACATCCCATTGTGCGCGTAATTCCATTAGGCGTGAATTTGCCTTGTAGGGTATTTGGTAGTGGCTCTTGGTTCTTATGGTTGTCTATGGCCCTTAGAGTGGCTTCTAATGGGTAGCAATATGTATGCATTGACCGAAAAGTAATCAAGAATCGCCCCGACTATGTGGCCGTGGCGTTTTTCTTAATGAGGCTCTATCCGTGAAGATCACATTCGGCGCGCCGCCTTACTGAATCGTGTCATAATACCGGCAACTGTTTAGGCAGGTGCCCTAGTGATTCTACAGACGTGGGATTTCGACTTGATTGCATCTGGCCTGCTGTACCCATCGTCACCTGTCGATAACCAACCACATCATCAGGTACGCGGTCGGCACGATCGATTGATTGACAGCATGCGAGACGGGCATTAACATTTTTGGTGTCCGGGATGGTGTGCTCATTTCGCCGGTCGTCTACTTCACACCAGCCCCCCTCGATTGTGGCGTCGTATTGCTGATCTCACAGTCACTTCCCTACCGACAAATCCTACGAGAGGAATGCGCATTGGAGATCGAACAAAACGTTTGGATTGACGGAAAAGGCTGGCAGCATGGACGCCCTGGGAGATTGGGCGACTCGGCCCAACTGATTTTGATATTCGGCAGCCCCGACCTGATCAAGGAGGAACGGGGCCTCGATGACATCAAGAAGTCCTACCCGCAGGCCATTCTGGCGGGTTGCTCGTCCGCTGGTAATATCTCCGGCACTCGGGTTTACGATGACGCCTTGGTCATCGCCGCTATCAAGTTCGACCACACCCAGGTCAAAGGGGCGATGGTGGACCTTGGCGAGAACGTGAATAGCTTCGAAGCTGGCGTTCGACTAGCCCACGCTCTCGACGAAGATGGGCTCGTCCACGTGCTCGTGTTTTCCGATGGCGTAAAGGCGAACGGTAGCGAACTGGTGAAGGGGCTCGCCAACTCCCTCCCCCGACAAGTAACAGTTACGGGCGGTCTGGCCGGAGACGACGCTCGCTTCCAGGAAACCTTTGTAATGCTAGACGGTACGCCCCGTCCAGGCGCAATCGCTGGTTTAGGCTTCTACGGCAATCGCCTAAAAGTGGGTTTTGGGTCCCTGGGCGGCTGGGACCCGTTTGGCCCAGTGCGAGTGGTCACTCGTTCTGTGGGAAATATCCTGTATGAACTGGACAGCCAACCAGCCTTGGAGCTATATAAGCGCTACCTAGGTGAGCACGCAGCGGGATTGCCGGCTACCGGACTGCTCTTCCCGCTTAGTCTGGGGGTTCAAGGAAGTGGAAACAGGCTCGTTCGCACCATCCTTGCGGTGGATGACGGTGAGGGAAGTATAACCTTTGCCGGGGACGTTCCAGAAGGTGCAACGGTCCAGCTCATGAGAGCCAACTTCGAGCGTCTTTTGGACGGCGCTGCTGACGCGGCTCGCATCAGCTACGAAGCTATTGGCTCCTCGTCTCCCGACCTGGCTATCCTCATTAGCTGTGTCGGCAGAAAGCTTGTTCTGAAGCAAATGATTGAAGAAGAGGTGGAAGGGGTGCAGGAAGTGCTGGGCGAGCAAACACCCATGACCGGTTTCTACTCCAACGGCGAGATAGCGCCCTTCAATCCCACCGCAAACTGCGAGCTACATAACCAGACCATGACCATAACAACGTTCTCTGAGAGCTGAATCGGTAGGCCCTCGTAATTGGTTTAAAGAGAAAGTCGATGGATTGTCGTTCGACCGAGAGTAAGTACGTAATTTCGAGCTGAGGCGAGGAAACTGGCTCCTTTTCATCCTTGGTCGTCTGCAAACACCATCGACAATATCTATGAAAAGAGGGTTCGACGCGGCAATTCTCTCGCGCGAAAAGCATTAGGACATCGCGCACCCGGGCCCACTGACGCGACTGTCGCGCGCCGATTTCTGACCATTGCAATCAACCCCTACTGATTTAGTGCACTGGAGGACTACGGATTGCATCGATTACTCAGACGTCAACTCAGACGGCTTTTTGGAGACTCGCCGACCGTTCCCGAACAGTGGCAAGGGTTCGTTGACGCAGTCGATCAGGCATATGAGCAGTTTGACGAAGACCGCAACCTCCTGGAGCGATCACTGGACCTCAGTTCTCAAGAGCTCATGGGGGCGACCACAGAAAACGCCCGCCTGCTCGAAGAGACCCAGCAGGCGCGGGACGACGCAGAAGAAGCCAACCGCACAAAGAGCCAGTTCTTGGCCAACATGAGCCACGAATTGCGCACACCCTTGAACGCCATCATCGGCTACAGCGAGATGCTGCAAGAAGATGCTGCAGACTTGGAGAACGCGGAATTTGAGGAGGACCTGGAGCGTATCAACGGCGCGGGCAAACACCTGCTGGGCCTGATCAACGATGTGCTAGACATCTCCAAGATCGAAGCCGGGGCAATGGACATCTACTTGGAGACCTTCCCGATCGAGCCCATGGTCCAAGACGTGGCCACCACCATGCAGACCTTGGTCGAGAAGAACTCCAACACACTGGAGATTGACTGCCCCGACTCGGTAGGGTCAATTCACGCCGATACCACCAAGATAAGACAATGCCTATTCAACCTGCTGAGCAACGCCAGCAAGTTCACTGAACAGGGAACTATCTCGTTAACCGTTAGCCGGGATACCGAAGACGGTCGAGAGTGGATCAGCTTCGCCGTCGGTGACACGGGTATCGGCATGACCGAAGAACAGATGGGCAGACTCTTTGAGGCGTTCGCCCAGGCAGAAGCTTCAACCAGGCGAAATTATGGCGGTACAGGGTTGGGGTTGGCCATCACCCGCCACTTTTGCGAGATGATGGGCGGCACGGTGCTGGTGGAGAGCGAGGCTGGAAAAGGCTCGAAGTTCACAATGAAGCTACCGGCGATTGTCAATGAATCGTTGGGAACCACGGCCGCCGATTGATATCGCTGGTTTATCACAGATAAACATACATCCCATTGAGCGTGTATTTCCATTAGGCGTGAATTCGACGACTAAGGTGTATATCCAGTGCCTCATGATTCTCAGGGTAATCTACGGACCTTAGAGTGGCTTCTAAGGGACAACAACCTGTAAGTATGGACCGAAAAGTAATGAAGAATCGCCCCTGCCACGAAGCCGGGGCGTTTTTTTATGTGGTCCGAATTGTGACTACCGCAATCGGCGTACCGCCTCACTGAATCGTGTCATAATACCGGCAACTTTTTAGACAGGGTTAAGGAGACGAGGAATGGTAGCATGGGCGATTGGAGCAATTGAAAGTGTGAATGATGAGGCCGGTTTCGCAGCTTATCAAGAACTAGGCGGACCGACGGTGGCCAAGTACGGTGGCAAGCGTGTGGCCAGCGGAACCAAAATAGAAGTAACCGACGGCACATGGTCTCCCGTTAGGATGGTGGTGATTGAATTCGAGAACCTAGAGAAAGCTAAGACGTGGTACAACTCGCCGGAATACCAGGCAGCAGTGGAGAAAAGAATTAGCTCCAGCGACGGTGGGTTCATCTTCGTGGACGGCGCGTAAATCGCGCGAGCCTAGTTAATCCACTATCTCCTTTTAGGCAGATACCGCATGAACGACCAACGTAAAACCAAGAAGCACACGAATGCCGTCACCCGGTACTCCGACCTGACTAATTGATCAAGGCGAAGATGCCCAATGTGACCAATAGGATGAGCCAGGCGGCCACGACCCCCAAGCAGCCCCCACTAAAACAGCCGCCACAGCCAAGGCCGACGCCCGTTCCGACGGCCTTATCGGCGAGGGCAGAGCCTAGTGTCCCACCGAAGGCCCCTCCGAGGAAGGCACCGGCGGTGCCAGTGAAGATACTAAAGTAAAAAAAGCCTAAGATGGCACCGATGAAGCCACCAACAAGGCCACCGATGACAGAGCCGAAGATGAAGCTTATCAATATTTTTGGAGGCGTGAATGGGGCGACTTCCTCTACTTCGCCCCTATACTGGACTGCCTCCATGAGGAACTCAGCATTTTCGAAATCGTCCCTGGCTTGCTCTTCCAGCCCAAGGTTCCGGTAAGCTTCCCCACGACGGAAATAGGAGGTCCAGTGACCTGGATCAAAGGCTATGGTTTCAGAAAACTCCCGAACAGCCGCGTCGTATTCACGGGCGCGTAGTCTTCGTATGCCTTCGGAAAACCTGTCAGCGGCATCCCTAATCGACCTTTCCCTACCTCGCGCGATTACGAGGTATACCATGATCGTCGTAAACATTACGCCGAGAATGACGAGAATGATCAGAAGAATGGTGCCGCTGTCCATGTACGTCTCTTCTCCGTTAGACCAAGATCCACAGACTCCTTCCCTGCTTTTGGGCTCTACGGGGTAACCACAAATTCCCCGAACATGGTGAAGTTGTGGGCCGGGAAGGTGCAGACGAACTGGTAGGTCCCAGCCACAGGCGAAGTGAAGCGCACCTCACCCTTTTCTCCTGGATCGAGAAGCTTCACATTAGCAATCACGTCGGGGTCTCCCGGTTGGACCCAATCGTTTTCAGCTCCTGCTGCTAGTCCTCGCTCGGCAACCTCATCCTTGGTTCCGTCATTCACCAGAACCCAGTTGTGTTGTAGGACGCTCGAGACATTCTTGAAGCACAACACCACGCCAGTGCCAGCGGCGACCTCGAACCTATCGGTATCGAACTCGATCGCGTCGCCGTTGACGCTGATTTCCAAGGTAGGCTCTTGGCAGACAGGCGGCTGTGGCGTTGTTGGGGTAGGCGTCGGCGTCGGTGTCGGTGTCGGCTGCAGTGTGGGCGTCGAAGTCGGATTCGGGCCGCCACAAGCCAGGCCCCCAATTGCCAGTAACGCGAATAGACCTATGAT
>JADFPD010000034.1 GCA_022562475.1 Chloroflexota bacterium
TGGTTTATACCCGGTGGTAGGTGAGCTGTTGCGCTTCAGCTCCCGAGCAATCGTCGATGGCGCGCGATCCAGACTTGCAGCGATTTGCCTGATCGAGTTCCCCGCGGCCTGTAGCCGGGCAAGCTCACACCGCTCTTCAATGGAGATCTGCTTATATCGGTTTCCCATGACAACACCTTAACCTGGTGTTGCACTTGGTTTGTGAACTTAGGGAATCCATTGCGCCAACGTACATTAGCATTGACTTCCTCGGAACACACGGATTCAGCCAAGGAGGGCCTTTCACCCACTGGCATTGTTGACCTGACCGTAGAGGCTGCGTGGATTCCGGCCTTCGCCGGAATGCCGAAGAAGGCCCCGCTGTTGTCTAAGGGCGGTTTCGGCAAAGAAAACACATAAGGGCATCCCGACGAGTCGGGATGCCCCTACGTTCCGAAGATATAGTTCTGTTGGATAGCTTAGTCGTCGGCGGGCGCTGGGGCCGCCGCTAACACCTCCGGTTCAAACCGGACGTTGGGGATCCACTCCAGCCAGGATGGCAGGTACCAGTTCCACTTGCCCAGAAGCCTCATGGATGCGGGCACCATCACCATCCGGACGATGCTGGCGTCCAGCAAGATTGCTACACCCAGCCCAAAGCCCATCTGTTGGAGACCAACCATTGAGCCCGCGGCGAATCCCCAGAAGACGGCGACCATGATCAGCGCCGCTCCGGTGATCAGCCGTCCCGTGGAACGAATGCCAAAGGCCACCGCCTCGACGTTGTCTTGGGTCTGGTCGAACCGTTCCCGGATGCGGGACAGTAGAAAGACGTGGTAGTCCATGGACAACCCGAACAGGATCGTGAACAGGAACAACGGTATCCAGGCCTCGACGATAGGGGACTCTTGGAACCCGAATGTGCTGGCCAAGAACCCTTCTTGGAAGACCAGCACCAGGATGCCGTAGGTTGCTCCAACAGCCAACATGTTGAGGATGATGGCCTTGATCGGCAGCAGGATGGAACGGAACACCACCGTCAACAGCAGGAAGCTGATTCCAAGAACGAAGGGAAACACGATCCAAGCAGACCTGATCGAGACGGCGAAGAACTCAATGTTGAATGCCGTCTCTCCGCCGACGTAGACGTTGGCGCCGGAGCCGGGGAAGGCTTCTTCCACATACATTTCATCCAAGCGTGTTACCGCCGCGATGGCGGCATCTCCCGCTGAGTCCCCATTCACTGGTACGGACAAAAGAGCAACTCTGCCGCTGGCCGAGACTTCCAATTCTCTTGGTTCGCCGAATACTTCATCAGCGGCCAGAAGCGCCCGGAGACGGTCGATGCCGGCCTGGACCGTCGGCGAAGCAATGTCACCTTCAATCACTATCTCGGCCGGAGTAACCTCGCCAAAGGAGAATTTTTCATCGAGGACCAGGAACGCTTGTTTGGACTCCAAGTGATCTGGGAAAGTAGAGATTCCCGCGAAACCGGTGTTGATTCCGAAGAAAGGAATCACGAGGGCGACCAATAGACCGCCGGTAACCAACAGGCTTATGACCGGTTGCGCCATGACTATTCGGACCACTCTGTCCCAGAAACCACTGGATACGCTGGGATCGAATGTGGCCTGACCCCTACCGATAAACGGAATCCTCAGGGAATTTACCTTGTCGCCCATTATGCCCAATATGGCGGGCAACAAGGTCATGGCGGCCGCCATAGCCGCGAGCACCACTAAGATTGCGCCGATCCCGATCGATATGAAGATGTTGAATGGGATCAACAACATGCCGACCAGAGCCAGCACCACGGTCATGCCGCTGAAAACGACGGCCCGGGTGGCCGTTGCCCCGGCATGTCCGATGGCGTCGATCTTTTCCTTCCCACGGTTGCGCTCTTCACGGTAGCGGGATACAACGAACAGGGAGTAGTCGATGCCCACGGCCAGACCGATCATTGTGATGATGTTTGACACGAAGAAGGATAGCTCAAAAACCTGGCCGACCAAGGCGGAGGCGCCCAAGGCGAGCACAATGGACACGACAGCCATTACCAAAGGCACTACCGCGACTAGAAGTGCGCCCAGCACCACCACCAGAATGACCAAGGCGATCGGTACGCCGAACATTTCCCCCTTTTCCAGGTCCTCTTGACCCAACTCCCGCTGGTCCAGGCCGATGGTGGCCTGGCCGGTGATCAATATCTCGAAGCCCTCTTGCCCCTGGGCGGCGTGTACGACGTCAACAACATCGCTGATGTTTTTGGAGTTGTCGTCAAAGTCTCCCGCCATCACAAAGGAGATAAGCGTTGCGGTGCGGTCGTTGGACACCAGTGGCGGCGCTCCAGTGGAGTAGAAGTTAGCCATGGTTTCTAAGCGGATAATGTCGGGACCCAACATCGCCAGATTTAAAGTCAGCGTTTCCACCACCTGACGATACTGCGGATCATCCACTGTGTAAGTTGAGGACTGAATGACAACGATTTCGTTGGTGCCCGTAACGTCTCGGATCCCACTTTCTTCAAGCAGGTCCAGTGCCTGATTGACCTCTGGATTTCCGGTGAAGACAAATTTAGTGGTTGTACCATCCTCGAATAACGTTGCAACCAGATACGCTGCCACTACAAAGATGACTACCCATATGGCAACCACCCGCCAAGGGTGGGTCGCACTGCTTCTCGCCAGATTCTCCGTTGAAAAAGTCATCGCCATTGGTCAGTTTCCTCCCATTTTGCGTTCCTTAACGACGGCTATACCGCCTGCGCCGGGGTTTTGATAGTTCCGTGGTACATCGCCTGGATCGACCTGGTGCAGGCTTTGACGTCGATGTCTGGCTCCAGGGTTTTGTGTAACGTCAGTCCGTGCCAAAGGCTGATCATGATTCGCGCCAATGAGTTTGGGTCCAGTTCCGGGTCCACCTCGCCCTCTTTTTGAGCCTGCTCGAATAGTCCGGTCAGCCCCCGCACCCAAGTGTCGAAGGTTGCAGCTAACAGAGCATCCTTTACCTCCGAGCTTCGCAGCGCCTCAGACCAAAGCTGGACGGTCATCATCATGAATTCCCTGGACTCTTCTTGATCGAGCATGCCGAATCCATGTTCGACAAGGTAATCGAGCGCTTGAAGCGCAGTGCCGCTTTGAGATCTGGCCAACTCTATCATCTCGATGGACGCCCCTTGGCAGTCCAAACAGGTGGCGGCGATGATGTGGTCCTTGCTGGGGAAATAGCGGTAGACGGCGCCGGGACTCAACTCGGCTTCCCGGCAGATATCCTGGACGCTGGTCTGATGGAACCCTTGCCGGGAGAAACAGGCCTTGGCCGCATCCAGTATCTGTTGGCGGCGGGCAGCGATATGGGCTTCAGTCACTTTCGGCATCTGGCGCCTATCGAAAACGATGGTTCGTTTTTAAACACGAATGTTCGTTCGTTTATATACCCATCCCGCCGTTCTGTCAACATCGGAGTAAGCCCGGCAGCGAAGGGCGGGCCCTTCGACAGGCTCATGATCAGCGGAAAACAATCCTTTCAACTGTGCTGCGCTTGCAGGTCCAAAATTGGATTAGGGCTGGGAGAGAACTACCCCCAATCCGCCTGAAACCGGCTGGCTGACCAACTCCGGCAATCGCAGTAAAATATGTTATCCGGTCTTAAGATTCTGGGTCCTAAGTTCCGGATAAGCGAGGTCTAGGGAATTGCGCCACATCATCCACGCTGACCTGGACGCTTTTTACGCCGCCGTTGAGCAATTGGACAACCCGGACCTGGTGGGGAAGCCGGTGTTGGTCGGCGGCCGCCCGGAGAACCGGGGGGTGGTTGCCACCGCTTCCTACGAAGCCCGGGTTTTCGGCGTGCACTCGGCCATGCCCATGCGGACCGCCGTGAACCGTTGTCCCCAAGGGATAATCGTCCCGCCCAGATTTAGCCGCTACAAGGAAAAATCGGGCGAGGTGATGAGTATCTTTCGGGAGATCACCGACCTGGTTGAACCCCTTTCGATGGACGAGGCCTACCTGGATATCACGGCGGTGGTGGTGGGGGGACAAAAGCCGCTGGCCGTCGCATTGGACCTGAAACGCCGCGTCGCCGAGGAGACCGGGCTGGTCGTATCCGTGGGGGTGGGCACTTGCAAGACGGTCGCCAAGATCGGCTCGGACTTGGACAAGCCCGATGGTCTGGTGGTGATTCAGCCCGGCGATGAAGCGGAGTTCTTGGCGCCTCTGGCGGTGAACAAACTGTGGGGTATCGGACCCAAGACCGCGGAACGCCTGCATGGCGAGGGCATCGAGACCATCGGACAGTTGGCTGAGCAACCGTTGGATTGGTTCGCCAGGATGTTCGGAAAGCGCGCCATGAGCGTCCGCGACAAGGCCATGGGCCGTGACGATGAAGCGGTGCACACAGAAAGCGCCTCCAAATCCATATCTTCCGAAACCACTTTCGCCAACGATATTGGGGACGAGACCGAACTGAGAGATGTGGTGGAACGCAAAGCTGTGGGAGTGGCCCATTCGTTGGAACGACATGGCCTAAAGGGCCGGACGGTGAAGTTGAAGCTAAGGTTGGCCGACTTCACCACATTCACCCGCCAGTACACCATGGCCTATCACACCAACGACGAAGAGCCGATCAAAGAGGCGGCCTGGGCGCTGCTGGCGGCGGAACTGGAGCCGGGCCGGACCTTCCGTCTGCTGGGCGTCGGGATGACCAACTTCGGCGAAGAAGCCGAGGCCGGGGAGCCGGAGACGCAGCAATTGCCTTTGTTCGGCGATGATAACAGTCTGCCAGGCGATGCAGTGGAAGACCCACTACAGGATTAGGCCCTTCTCCATAAGGCTGTCACGCAGAGGAGAGCAAAGGGTGTCTTTGTCTTTCGCAACCGTTCGTCCACTGGCAACGAGATTCTTTCCCGACTGGCCGGGACCTCGGAATGACCGCGGGGGTGCTGTCAGGCTTAACGAAATCTCCCCTACCGGAATAGGTCCTTCTCCGAGCCCCGCAGGATGCTCTGGATGCTGGCGTCTTCCGCGGGGGCGTACTGGTAACCCCGGATGATGCTCACGGGTACGCCGTCCACCTTGCCGCTGACCAATTCCCCGGCGGCGGCCAGTTCGTCGCCAACGGCGATCTCGGTGGTGAACAACTCATGGCCGTGGCTGTCCATCTGGCCCACATAGCTGCGTATTGGGTCGATGCCGGCCACTCCGATGGCCACGTCGGTGGCGGCGTTGCGCCAGGGCCGGCCGAAGGTGTCGGAGACGATCACGGCAACGACTATGCCCAGCCGGTCTTTCACCGCCTGCCGGATGCCCCGGGCCGAAGCGTCTGAGTCGTCGGGCAACAGCGCCAGGGTATCGTTCCCCGGAATATTGGAGGCGTCGATGCCCGCGTTGGCGCAGTAGAAGCCGTGCTTGGTCTCGGAGATGATCACGCCCCGGTCCATGCGCACGATGCGTTTGGACTCCCGAAGGACCCATTCGGTGTGGCGCGGGTCCCGCCGGTGGCCTTCGGTGATGGCGATGGCCAGGGGCGATGCCTCCACGTCGCTAATCTTAACGACCTTGCCCTCAACCTTGGAGATGATCTTCTGGGTCACCACTAGGATGTCCCCGTCTTCGATCGGCGTGCCCTGCGCCTGGGCGGCGTCCATCATCGACCCGGCAATATCATCGCCGTCCTTGAACTCGGGCATGCCCTGGATCCCAAAAACCCGCACTTCCGGCGGCATGGCGTCGCACCTCTCTTGGAGTGGTGGATAGTATAAAGCGTCCCACTCATTTGTGCGTCGCGCCGTTTCACCCGCTGGTATTTTGCGTTAGTCCGGAATCGGTGTATGAAAGGCAGCGCGGTCAAGGGAAGATGGGCTGCAGTCGTTCCGACCGTTCTGAAACTTCCAGTATTTCGTAGCTTGGAATAAAATGACAATAACAGCAGACCGACCCGTATTTTTACCCACGCTGAAGGCGCCATGAACGCAATCGAGTTGGAAAACATCCGGCATGTTTTTCGAGTCACCACGGGCACGATCCGACGACGCTCCAAGGAGATCGTGGCCGTGGACGGAGTCTCTCTCCAGATCGAGGAGGGGGAACTGTTCGGGTTACTCGGGCCGAATGGCGCCGGCAAGACCACGATCGTGAAGATCCTTACCACCCTTCTGATCCCCACCGCCGGCCGGGTGACGGTCTTGGGATTCGACGCAGTTAAAGATGCTGCCGCCCTCCGATTTCAGGTGGGTTTCGTGCTGGGAGGAGACCGAGGGCTATACTACCGGCTTTCCGGCCGGGACAACCTCAGATATTTCGCCGAACTTTACGGGATAGATACGAAAAAGGTCCGCTCCCGGATAGAAGAGATGCTGGAACTGGTGGGGCTTAGGGATAGGGCTGACGAGCGGGTGGCCGGTTACTCGCGGGGCATGAAACAACGCCTACACATCGCCCGCACCCTGCTGCACGACCCGAAAGTCCTGTTCCTGGATGAGCCCACAATGGGGCTGGACCCGGTGGGCGCCCGCGACCTGCGGGAGATCATCAAGAGGTTGCAGTCTGAGCAGAAAACTATCTTGCTCACCACACATTACATGTTCGAAGCCGACGCACTGTGCCAGCGTATCGCCATACTGAACGAGGGGCGCATAGTGGCCCAAGGAACGCCAGAAGAGCTGAAGGAGCTGGTCAGCGACCAAAGCGTAGTCGAATTGGAGGTTTTTGGCGCTGAAACAGAGCACCTGGACCGGTTGCGCGGCCTTGATTATGTCGACTCCGTTTCCATCGAATCACACGATCTGCGCCAAGTCTTGCGTGTGCAGACCAAGCTTGGCGAGAGGGCGGTGCCGGGACTGTTGGCTAGCCTGGAAAACCTGGACGTTGGCAAGGTCAGCGTCCGGGAAGCCACTCTGGAGGATGCTTACGTTCACCTTGTGGGCGAATCCGAATGATCTACTACGCGCGAATCTTCATCTTGAGCGCGAAGGTGCAGATGCTGGAGGTAACCGCATCGATCTTCATGCTTTTCATCGCGCTGCTGCAGCCGTTCTTCATCGCCATCTTGGCTATCTATATGCTGCGGGACCAAGCCGGCTTCGAACCGGTATATGTCATCGTGGGAGCAGGCCTTTCAGGCTTGTTCAGCACCATCCTCTTCACCGGCTCCAATTCTGTCACGCGTGAGCGGGCCCAGGGCAATCTGGAGTTGCTTGAAGCGTCTCCGGCGCCGCTCATGGTTATCATGGGCGGGAAGATGGTCGCTAACCTGGCGTTGGCCTTGACCTCCATGGTGGTGACCTATGTGGTCGGGGCAGGGATGTTCCAATACCCAGTCGCCGTCGAACAACCGGCGTTCTTCGCGGTCTCAATGATTTTGGCCCTCTTCTCGTTATGGACCATGGGGATGTTGTTTGCGCCTCTTTCCATCCTCTGGCAACCCGTGGAGCAGGTCCTCGGCGGTCTGGAGTACCCGGTCTTTATATTCTGCGGGTTCCTATTCCCCATAGCATTGCTGCCGGGTTGGTTCTTGCCCATCAGCTATGCGCTACCTCCCTATTGGGCGGCGCGGTCGCTACAGGGCTCAAGCCTGGGCACTCTCGAGTCAGATGAGATCGTGTTGACGTGGCTGATTCTTCTCGCGACGAGCGGGGTAAGTCTGGTGGCCGCCGGGATGTTGTTCCGAATATTTCTCAGGCTGGGGCGCCGGAAAGGCACTCTGGGGTTTATCTGATGCGGGTATTCTTCGCTTCGGCCTATTACGGGTATCGGGGGTTGTTCTTCTGGGAGACCCCGACGGTCTACCTGACCCAGCGTCTGCTTCTGCCTCTCAGCGGCTTGGCTTTTTTCAGTTTGATCGGGAAGTTCGGAGGGAGTCAGCCGCTGGAGTTTTATCTAATCGGCAATGCCATGGTGATCGCCAGCCTCAGCGGGTTTACCATCGGCACTGCGATCGGCGTGGAGCGCAATATAGGCACCCTCATCTATCTCATCGGCAGTCCGGCAAACCGGGTTGCCCTCTTCTTCGGTCGCGCCGCCGTGCATGTGGCAGAATCGGCGATTTTCGTGGTAGCGGGCTTTGGCTGGGCTATCTTGGTGTTCGGGCTGGACCTCCCCCTTTCAACCTGGCCGGGCATCCTGCTCACCATAATCGTCGGCACGCTTGCGGTGTCCGGTCTGGGCCTGCTCTTGGGTGCGGTTGCCTACGTGATGCTCGACGCGGGAGTCCTGGGCAACATCGTGATATTCATGATATTGCTGGTGAGTGGGGCGAATGTGCCTCTGAGCGAGCTACCCACTGCGTTGTCGGTCTTCGGCGAGGCCCTGCCATTAACTCGTAGCATCGAAGCGGCACGGGAAGTGGCCGCCGGTGGCGGCATCGCCGCGTCCCTCCCCTTGCTACTCAAGGACCTGGGCGTCGGGCTGGCATATGCATCTGTGGGATTCATTCTTTTTAGCTGGATCGAAGTCATAGCACGCCGCCGGGGCACGTTGGAGAACATGTGAAGCGGCGGGCCTCGCGCCGTTAATGGCAGGCCTCTCCTGACCCTCTCATTAGCCGCCCTCAGACCGCTATGCTACAATCTGAACTGCCGGCAGTCTGCTTTCTTGGGCAAATTCACGCCTGATATTCGGCGGTTGGCGACCTCTCTAACCCGTTACTTCAAAGGTGCCGCGCGTGTCTTCTTCTACCTCTGCAAACCGGGACGACTACCGGAAAAAGGTTTATACCAAGTTCGGCGACTCCGGAGAGACGAGCCTGCTCTACGGGGGCCGGATCTCCAAGAACAGCCCCAATACCGAAGCCTACGGCATCACCGACGAAGCGGTATCGGTCATGGGTCTAGCCCGGGCCATGACCAGCAACCAGCGGGTGAACGACCTGCTGCGTGACCTGCAACGGGAGCTATTCACCATCGCCGCCGAGCTGGCCACGGACCCCGGCAAATACGAACTGTTCCAGCAGCATTTCAAGCCGGTGACCGAAGATATGGTGACATCCCTGGAAACGGCCATCGACTCCTTGGAAGAGGAATTCGAGATGCCCAAGGTGTTCATCCTTCCCGGAGGCTCTCAGGCATCGGCCGCCATCGACCTGGCTCGATGCGTGATCCGGACCGCCGAACGCCGGGTGGTGGCCATGGCCGAACAAGACCTGCTCACCAACAACCTGATCATGATGTATTTGAACCGTCTGGGAGACCTGCTCTTCGTCCTGGCCCGCTACGAAGACCGGGACATACCCATAGAACGGGCGACGTGACCCTTTTTAAGCCCGCTAAAAGACGACAGCCCCGCTTGTCCTGAGCCTGACGAAGGATGCGCATCAGTCATGTTTTGCTCGGAACACTGGGTCTGATGACGACCGTTGGTTCGACTAGCTCACCATGAGCGGACATAGACGGCGTAAAACTAAGTATGAAATCCAACTAGGGGTTAGAAGCAAGACCCATGAAACTGGTGGTTATCGACTACGACTCAGGCAACCTGCGCAGCGTGTCGCGGGCGTTGGAATCCCAGGGGGTGACCCCGCTGGTCACCGGCGACGCGGCGGAGTTCGACGATGCCGACGCGGTGGTGTTCCCCGGCGTGGGCTCAGGGCCCGCGGCCATGGAAGCCTTGAAACAGCGGAACTTGGTGGGACCAATCCGGGACTACATCGCCTCGGGAAGGCCCTTCTTGGGCGTTTGCCTTGGCCTGCAACTTCTGATGGACCGGACCGAGGAAGGAGACGCGCCGTGTCTGGGAGTGGTCCATGGCAACGCCAAACTGCTGCCGCCCGGACTTAAAGTGCCCCACATGGGCTGGAACAGCGTCAAGTTTAACTCTCAATTACCGGACCGGCACCCGGTGTTGGCCGGCATCCCCCAAGACAGCTATTTCTACTTCGTGCATAGCTACTACGCGGCGCCGGAAGACCAAGACGGCGTCGGCGGGACAACCGAATACGGCATCCAATTCTGCAGCATCTACGCCAAGGACAACCTGGTCGCCACCCAGTTCCACCCGGAGAAGAGCGGCCCGGCCGGCCTGCGGTTCTACAAAAACTTCATAGGAATGGCGTCCGGCAACTGAGTCTTTTTCCGGTTGCCCACAGGACCTGACCCGGATACGGAAGTTTTATGGAAGTTATTCCCGCCATCGACCTGAAAGACGGACGCTGCGTCCGTCTATTTCAGGGCGACTTCGACCAGGAGACGGTGTTCTCCGATGACCCGCTGGCCATGGCCCTTTCATGGCAAGAGCAGGGCGGTCACCGGCTGCACCTGGTCGACCTAGACGGGGCGGTCCAGGGAAAACCGGTCCACCTGGAAGTGATCTCAGCCATCGTCCGCAGTCTGGAAATACCGGTCCAGGTGGGTGGCGGCATCCGGGACCTGGCTACCGCCGACGCCTGGCTGGAGGCCGGTGTCGACCGGGTGGTGATCGGCACCGCGGCGGTGCACGACCCGGACATGGTCCAAGAAGTCTGCCGGAAGCACGGCAGCCAGCGCGTGGTGGTCTCGGTGGACGCCAAGGACGGCCTGGTGGCCGTGAGGGGATGGAAGGAGACCAGCACGGTAACGGTCTTGGAACTGGCCCGCCAGATGGAGCAGATAGGAGTGGTCAGGCTCCTCTATACCGACATTGCTAGGGACGGCGCGTTGACCGGACCAGATCTGGCAACCAATGCCAGACTGATCAAAGAGACGGGCTTGGCCGTGTTGGCGTCGGGAGGAGTTGCATCGGTCGAGCACATCAAAGAACTGGCGCCGACGGGGGTCGAGGGTGTGATCGTGGGGAGGGCCCTATATACCGGGGCGGTCAGCCTATCCGAAGCCGTGGCGGCCGTAGGTTAATCGGCGGTCGTCCGCCTGGGCGGAGAACTTTTGCTCCCGGCGCTGCCTTGCTCGCTTCCCGGTTCTTTGAAACGGGCGGCCAGCCGCTCTTCGGAAGTGGCGAACCAATCGTCACGGAGCACGTCCATGAGTATGAAGTCATGGGCCATCCGCCGCACCGGTCTCACGGCGTTGAACCCACACTTTGAGAAACTATTTTTGGCCCGGCCATTCCATTCCAGGGTGTGCAGGTAGACCCGCTTCAGGTTGCGGGTGGTGAACATGTGCTCCAAAAGCGTGGTCACTGCATCGTAGCCGTAGCCGTCGCTCCAATAATCGCGGTCGCCGATGACGATACCCAGTTCGGCTTCTCGGTTGACCGTGTCCAGGTCGTAGTACATGCAGTTACCGATGAACCGGCCGTCCAACGTCTCGATGGAGTAATGGTGGGAGCCTGGTGTGGGGTACTTCATCTGGTCTTCGAACAGCTTTAAGTAGCGTTCGAAGGACATGGTCAAGGGGATCGCCGCGTCCAGACGGGCCAGCTCCGGGTCGCTCCGCCACCGGTAGTCGTTCTCGGCGTCGTCGGGCCTTTTGTCGCGCAAGATTATCCTGGCGCCCCTTAACTCACCTTGGGAAGCTTCCCCTAGAGCGGTCATCGGGTCAGTTCCTCTCTCCGGAATCGGCGCCGTCTCTCTCGGCGATCAGGTCCAGCGCACGTTTCAGCACGTCCACCTCGTTTGGGTAGGCCAAGGTCTTCAACGCATCTTCGACGCCGTACCACTGGACCACGTCAAATTCAGGGTCATGCTGGTCCGTCGCGCCGCCCACCGGCACCATCAGATAATAATGGACCGTCTTATGATACCGGACATCCTTCCCCCGGTCGGCGAACCAATAATCGATGCTGCCCAGGGAACCGTCAAGTTCAACTTCTAGACCGGTTTCCTCCCAGACCTCCCGAAGAGCGGTCTGCTCCAGCGTCTCGCCGGCGTCGGGAGTGCCCTTAGCCAGGCTCCAACGAATGGGTTGACCCCGGCCGCAAAGCACCGTCTCCAACCGGCCGCCATGCCTCTGGTAGACAACGCCTCCAGCCGATACCGGGTTTTCAACCCGCGACTTGGCATTCATATCAATCTTCCCTTTGATTCAATCACGCCCGCTCACGCCTAGGCGGTACGCAGGCACAATCGGCAATTGTAAGCGCTGGAAATCAGGGCAATCAATCTACATCCGGCCTGAATATCTGGCCGCTTCAAGTTGACCGGGACCAGCCCACAGCCTCTAACGGCCTCCACCGATGGCCGGGACGAAATGGACTTCACTGTTCTCCCCAACCTTCTCCAGCATGCCCATGATCGCGATGTCGCCGTCGATGGCGATGGCCAAGTTGGGACGGATCTGGCCGTCTTCGACCAGACGGTCTTTGATGCCCGGATACAGAACTTCCAGCTGCTCGATGACTTGGCGGACGTTTCGGGCTTCCACATCGACCTGCTTGGCGCCTGCCGTCAGCGATTGGAGCATCGTCGGGATGAATATCTTGGCCAAATTCCGGGCTCCTACTTCAACATCCCAGATGTGGCGGCCGATTTCGGTCCGCCATATTCAGGTTCTGATATGGCGGAAGGGTTGTCAACCCCAATCCAGCACCAACTTATGCGGGCAACGTAAAGGCCGTCCTTCCCGGCAAGTATGCCGGGAAGGACGGCCTTCGTGTCCATATTGGAATGCTTGGCTAGCTCCTGCCGTTCTCCCAGCCGGCCTCGAGTATCCTGCCGGGGGTGATTGGCAGACTGCGCATGCGGTGACCCGTTGCCGCGTGGACCGCGTTGCCGATCGCGGCCATGGGCGGGACGATCGATGCCTCGCCCACTCCGCGCACCCCGTAAGGGTGGCCGGGGTTGGCGACCTCGACGATCACGGTGTCGATCATCGGCAGGTCCAGTGAGGTGGGCATGCGGTAGTCCAGGAATGTTGGGTTCATCATCTTGCCCGAGTCGTCGAAGAAATACTCTTCGTTCAGGGCCCAGCCGATGCCCTGGACCGCACCACCCTGCATCTGTCCTTCGACATAGCTGGGGTGGACCGCTTTACCCGCGTCTTGCACCGCGGTGAAACGGGTCACGTCGGTCTTGCCGGTGTCCGGGTCCACGGTCACGTCTACGATATGCACGGCATAGCCGTTGCCTTCTCCGGTGGGGTCGACGCTGGCCCGGCCCGAGATGGAACCGCCGGTGGTGGCCAATTGCCGCGCCAGGTCCTTGAAGGTGAACTTGAGTTCCTCGTCAGACTTGTGTTGGACGATACCGGCCACGTATTCGATGTCATCTTCGTCGGTGTCCCAGATCTTGGCGGCCCGGGAGACCATCTGACTCTTCACGTCTTCAGCCGCGTTGATGGCTGCAAGACCGGTGGCGAAGGCAGTGCGGCTGCCGCCGGTGATGAATGTGTAGCCGATCGAGTCGGTGTCCACCACCGTGGGCTTGACGTCCTCGTAGGCTATGCCCAGTGTCTCGGCGGCTTGTTGCGCTATGGAAGCTCTGGTGCCTCCGATATCCACCGATCCCATGATCAGGCTAACTACTCCGTCGTAATTTACGGTCATTACAACGCTGGACTGGAAGCCCCGGTTGGGCCAGTAGCCGCAGGCCACGCCCCGGCCGATGCCTTCGTCGAGCTTGGCTTTATAGTGGTCATGGTCGCGGGCGGCCTCGAGACATTCCACCAGACCGATACGCCGGGCCACCAGGCCCTCAATGCGGCGGGTGCCCTCTTTGGCGGCGTTCAGCAGACGGAAATCGATGGGGTCCATCTTGAGTTCGCCGCAGATCTCATCGATCAGCGATTCGACGGCGAAGGCTGCCTGAGGTGAACCGGGAGCGCGGTAGGCTGCCGTCTTGGGTTTGTTGTCCACCACGTCGTAGCCGTCCACCTTGCCGTTCTCCACGTCGTAGCAAGCGAAGGCGCAGACGATCGCCTGCATGGCCGGCGATCCGGGGTAGGCGCCGGCGTCCATCGCTATCTCAGCCTCGACGGCCGTCATCTTGCCGTTGTTCTTAACTCCGATCTTGACGCGCATCCAGGAAGCTGGAGCCGGGCCCGACGCTTCGAAGACTTCGGTCCGGGTCATGAGCGCTTTTACGGGCGCGCCGGTTTTCTTGGACAGCACCGCGCAGATGGCGTCCAAGTAGGCGGTGATCTTCCCGCCGAAGCCGCCGCCGATCTCCATGGGGATGACTTTGACCTGGGACACCGGAATGCGAAGGACGCCGGCCACAGTTCCTCTGACCTGGAAGCTACCCTGGGTGCTGGTCCAGATATTCAACTGCCCGTCAGAGTTCCAGAACGCCGTCGTATTGTGGGGCTCGATGTAGCCCTGGTGGACGGTGGCGGTGGTGTATTCGTTCTCCATCACCAGGTCGGCTTCGGCAAACCCCTTGTCGATATCGCCCGTGGAATAGCTCATGTGGGTGGCGATGTTGCTGGGTTTGTCCCCGGTCTCTCCCATGTCGTTTGTGCGAAGGTCTTCGTGGATCAACGGGGCGTCGTCTTTCATGGCCTCGCGGACGTCGACAACGGGTTTCAATACCTCGTACTCGACCTGGATCAGGGCCAGCGCCGACTCGGCCACGTGGGCGTTAACGGCCGCGAGCGCGGCGATGGGATGGCCCTTAAACAGCGCTTTGTCGCTGGCTAGCATGTGGTCCGAAGCGTATTTGAGCGCGGTGTACTCGCCGCCCAATTCATCTTTCGACAGTGACGCAAAGGGCAGGTCTTTGGCCGTGACCACCGCCCGCACGCCGGGAAATGCCTCAGCCTTGCTGGTGTCGATGGACTTGATTCGGGCGTGGGGATGGGGGCTGCGCAGCACCTTCGCCCGAAGTGTCCCAGTCAGATTGGTATCGTCCCCGTACTGGGCCCGGCCGGTGACCTTGTCCACGCCGTCGGGACGCAGCGGGCGCTTGCCGACGACGTTGAATTCAACTTCCGAAAGAACTTGGTTCGAGATCATGTGTCATTACCCCCGTAAATTAAAACCGGAGCCCCAAGTTTTGATTGGAGGGCTCCGGTTGAATGGCTTATGCGTACGCCGGTTATTTGGCCGTGCTGACCTGCATCACGGCTCGGATGATCTTGTCGTAGCCCGTGCAGCGGCAGAGGTTGCCCGCCAACCAATGGCGGATCCGGCCCTCGTCGGCGTCGGGCTCCTGGTCCAGCAGAGACTTGGAGGCCAGCAGGAAACCGGGTGTGCAGATGCCGCATTGGAGGGCGGCGTTCTCCAAGAAAGATTGTTGCAGCGGGTGCAGGCCCTCCGCTGAGGCCATCCCTTCGATGGTCATCATTTCTCTGCCCTCAGCTTCCACGCCAAGGACCAGGCACGAATCGACGATCCTGCCGTCCAAGATGATGGTGCAGGCGCCACAGTTGCCGTCGTTGCATCCTTCCTTGGTTCCGGTCATGCCCAGGACGTCCCGCAGGACCTCCAACAGGCTCTGGCGAGGCTCACAGAGAAAGTTGATCACCTCGCCGTTCAAAGTAGACTGTACATGGGTAACTCCGGGCATTGTTAACCTCCCCTGGCTCTTTCGATGGCGATGTTAAGGGTGCGGCGGGTGAATACACCGATCAGGTGGATGCGTTGGCGGATGGTCCCGCGCATATCGGAGATGGGTTTGGCCGCGGCCATGGCCAATTCGGAGGCCTGTTGAATAGCCTCTTCGGATACGGCCTTGCCGGCCAGGCTGTCGCCAGCTTCCGTGGCGAATACAGGTGTGGGCGCCACCGATGCCAGGGCGATGCGGGCCGAGACAAAATTCTGTCCCGAGGCGTCTAGTTGAACGCTGGTGCCGACTCCGACAACGGCGATGTCCATCTCGTTCCTGGGGATAAAGCGCAGGTAGTTGGCGCCCGAATTAGCCTGGGGAGCCGGGATGGAGATAGAAACCAGGATTTCCCCGTTCTTCAGGGCGTTCTGGCCTGGCGCCGTGCAGAAGTCTTCGCACAGTATTTCCCGGGTCCCGTTGGGCCCGGCAACGTTGCAAACGCCCCTCAAGGCGATAACCGCTGGAATGGCGTCTCCGCTGGGGGCTGCATTGCAGATATTCCCGCCGATGGAGGCCCGGCCTTGGATCTGGATCCCGCCGATCAGAAATGCGGCGTCGATCAGTCCGGGATAAACCTTGGCCACGGTCTCGTCTTCGTAGATCTTGTAGCAGGGCACAGCGGCTCCCAAGGTGAGTCCCTTGGAGGCGTCATAAGAAAGTACGTTCAATTCGGGGATGCCCTTGATGTCCACAACCAGGGGGGCGGTCCGGCGTCCGGCGCGCATCTGCACCAGCAGGTCGGTGCCGCCGGCCAGAATCCGGGCCTGGTCTCCGGCGGAAGCCAGCGTTTTGACGGCTTCCTCGATAGTTGTCGGTGATACGAAGTCAAACGGTTCCAATAGGGCACCTCCTGCGCCGGGAATTATAGCATCGCTGGACACATGGTCAAGCTGCAATTAGATATTTGCTTACATGCCTTATCATGTGGGCCGGTAAGAGCGCCTTCTTCGATTCCGTTGGGTAGACGCATCAGTGAGAGCTGCTGATTTCCCAGGCCGACTAGCTGGAAGTGTAGAATGGGGCCGTAAATTTGCGCGGACCTAACACCTTCAAACCTGATGCAGACCTCCACACAGATCGAATCGATCCTCAAGCGCGACCGGATGGTGGTCATCTCCGGCGTGGTGGCCGTGGTGGCCATCGCCTGGGGGTACACCATCTACTTGGCCCAAAGCAACGCCGCCATGGGAATGTCCGCGGGCCTGGCCATGGGCAACGTTAGGTCATGGAGCGGCGTCGACTTCTCGCTAATGTTCGTCATGTGGGCGGTGATGATGGTGGCCATGATGGTCCCCAGCGCCGCTCCCATGGTCCTGCTGTTCGCCACCGTCAACCGAAAACGCCGCGAGGCGTCCCGGCCATTCGTTTCCACCGGCGTGTTCCTATCTGGGTACTTGGTCGTCTGGGCTGGGTTCGCGTTGGTGGCAACTTTGGGCAACTGGGGCCTGCACCAGGCATCGCTGCTGACCTCCATGATGGGCGGTAGCTCCAGCGGCTACCTGGGCGGCGGGCTGCTATTGGCGGCCGGAGTGTTCCAGTGGAGCCGGTTGAAGTACGTCTGCCTGACTCACTGCCGCAGCCCGCTGAGTTTCCTGATGTCCGACTGGAGAGAGGGCGGTGGCGGCGCATTTAGGATGGGCCTGGAACACGGCAGGTACTGTTTGGGGTGCTGCTGGATACTCATGGCGCTGCTCTTCGTGCTGGGGGTGATGAACCTGGTGTGGATCGCCGCATTGGCCGCGTTCGTTCTGGCGGAGAAGGTTATCCCAGGCGGAGAAAGGGTGTCCAAAATCACCGGAGGGCTACTGGTGGCTTGGGGCGCTTGGGCCGTCCTGGCGGCTGCGTTCTAGCCCCTACGTTCCGGCGGCTTCCACCTGAATTTTCACGATTCCCACCATGTCCGCTAGAGTCCCATCGGGTAAATCAGTCCGCTCAAACCCCTTCATCCTGTCCAGCGAAAGCTGAGAACCCTGTTCCACAGATCGTTTGATGGCTTCCAACGCGATTCGCCACGGAATCTTGCCTCCGTCTTCCTCGGTCTCCCCCTCTGCCAAAGCGCCGGCCGGAAGACCGGTGGTGTTGAGAACGAGTCCGTTCTCTCCGACGGCGATCAGCACCAGGGACGGCATCTGAGTGCTGGACAAACCCCAACCGGTTATCAACGCAGCGCGAGTGCTGGATAAGCCGTGTTGACCGAAGATCACCAGGTCATGAAACCCAGCGCCAAGCTCTTCAAAGGCAGCCCTGTAGATGCGGAATATGTCGTGGGCCCGGCGATCTTCTCCGGACGTCAGGAACAGGGCGCAGACCGGGAAACCCTCGCTGGGATTCGAGTTCAGTCCCTCGTGCCATCTATTCAGTTTGTCCAGATCGTGGCTGTCCGGTGACTGTGGCATCTACTCAGCTCGCCTCATGATCAAGACCCTGTTTGAAGGTTTTTCAGCATGGCGTAAATCACATCGTTTATAGGAGTGGCGGCACCGGCCTCTTGTCCCAACCGGACCACCGCCCCATTTAATGCCTCGAGTTCCAACGGGCGTCCGGCCAACAGGTCGGTGTACATCGAAGCGTTCAAGTCACCTAGGTTGTTCTCCATATAGATAACCGTGTCGGGGACTATGTCTGAGGGCAGGCCAACCCCGCCGGCCCTACCGACGGCTTCGATCTCAGCCAGGCAAGCCAACACCACCTTACGCCAATGGGGTTGGGGCATCAGTTCAGGCAATGTTGCCCCGGCCATGCATGTGACGCCGGCCATGGTGGCGATGAACAGAAACTTCTCCCACAGACCTGCTTTGATGTCCGGCAAGACCTCGGCCGACACCCCGGCTCCGACGAACGCGTCGCGTATCGCTTGGCAGCGAGGCATCTCGGCCCCGTTGGTCTCTCCGAATATGATACGCACCACACCGCCGGTCTGCTGGACTGTCCCCGGCCCAAGCAGGCCTGCTTCGATGAACGCGGCCCCTGGCAGCACCGATTGCTCACCCAGGATTTCGGCCGCCCTCAAGTAGCTGTCCACTCCATTTTGAAGGCATAGCACGGTGGTATTCGGACCGACCAGAGGCTGCATCAGGGGAATGGCGACCTCGTTCTGGTAGGTCTTTACGCACAGCAGGGCCAGGTCCACGGGGCCCACCTCAGTAGGGTCTTCGGTGGATTGGCACTGGACCGTGAACTCTTCGTCGTCCCGGACAACCTTTAGTCCGTTGGACTTGATGGCTTCCAGATGGGCACCCCGGGCGATGAGCGAAACGTCGTGTCCGGCACGGGCCAGCATCCCGCCGAAATAACCGCCGATGCTTCCGGCTCCCATTACCGCGATCCGCATTATCAGGCACCTCCGGGCTTACCGAGTTGCAATGGCAACGTTACCCGATGGTCCGGTCAGGGCGCAACACCGCGGCGGCCGCGAAGCCCAGATCCTGATTCTTGACGCCTGTGGCATTTGTCCCTATTCTTTTGGTGGCGTCGCTCAAGAGCCGCTTACGTAGCTGATCAACAGGAGTGGGAGATGACCCAGCCGCAGCAGTCTTCGCCGCCGATCCCGGCCCCCCAACCCCAACCGGAATCTGACTTTTATTGGGAAAAATGCAAAGAGGAAGAATTGTGGCTGCGGCACTGTAAGACCTGCGATTCCACTTACTTCTATCCCAGGGACATCTGCCCTGAGTGTTTCTCCCGGGACACCGACTGGATCAAGAGCAGCGGCAAGGGCGTCATCCACACCTTCACCATCGTCCACCGTGGCCCCACACCACCCTTCCGCGACAAAGCCCCCTACGTGCCGGTGATCGTTGAGTTGGAAGAGGGCCCCCGCATGCCCAGCAACCTGGTGATCGCGGACCCGGACCCGGCCAACATCAAGATCGGCATGGCTGTCGAAGTGGTTTTCGAAGTCCTGGACGACAATATCACCCTCCCCAAATTCCGACTGGCTTCTTGATT
This sequence comes from Chloroflexota bacterium, assembly GCA_022562475.1. Classification (GTDB taxonomy): domain Bacteria; phylum Chloroflexota; class Dehalococcoidia; order Lucifugimonadales; family UBA3495; genus UBA9611. The sequence continues at coordinate 19,336 of JADFPD010000034.1, forward strand.
GGAGAATAAACTGGCGGGCGGGCCTAGGGAGTAGATATGGCCGCCACAGGAGAACTACGAGGCAAGGTGGCCATCGTCACCGGCGGCAGTCGAGGCATTGGGCGCGCCATGTCGTTGGCCTTCGCCGCAGCCGGCGCCCAGGTAGTGGTGGCCTCCCGGACCGAGCACGAACCACCCCCAGACTCGCCGTTCATTAAGTACGGCTCAGGCACCATCAACGAGACCGCCAAACGGATAGCCGAAGCCGGCGGCGAGGCCTTGGCAGTCCACTGCGATGTGACCAAGTCGGAGGACCTGCGCCACCTCGCTGAACGGACGGTGAAACACTTCGGCCGCATCGATATCGTTGCCTCCAACGCCGGCGTGGACTGTGAGTCCCCCGTGGTGGACCTGGAAGAAGACCTGCTGGACCGTTGCCTCGCAGTGAACATCCGGGGGCCGATCTTGCTCTGCAAATACGTCCTGCCGGCGATGATTGAACAGAAGGGCGGCGGGTCTATATTCTGCATCACTTCCGGCGCATCGCTCACTTACAGAGAAGGCCGGGTGGGATATTCCATGAGCAAGGCGGCTTTGGACCGAGCCTTCCTGAGCATCGCCGAAGAGGTCCGCGGACATGACATCGCCGTAAACGTGCTCAGCCCCGGCCGCGTCGACACCTGGATGAACCGCCACGGCGACTGGCCCGGCACCGGCCATATCCCCATGGACCAACCCGAATCCATAAACGATGCGGCGGTCTGGCTGGCCGCCCAGAAAGCGTCCACATTCACCGGACAACGGATCGAAAGGGCTGAATTCGGCGTCAACTGGGGCCCGGGTATTCCGGCGCCGGCCCCGTAACCATTCTCAATCGATCGAATAGCTGAGGAGCAAAATGACTACACCGCGCAGCATCATGCAAGAGATATCTCCCAAACTGGCCGAGATGACCGTCGATGTTTTATTCGGAGACATCTGGGAGCGGCCGGAATTATCCAAGCGGGACCGCAGCCTGATCACCGTGGCCAACCTGGTGGCCCTCTACCGGACCGACCAACTCAAGGGCCACATCGGCCGGGCCTTGGACAACGGGGTCACCAGATCGGAGATCAGCGAGGTCATCCTGCACACCACCTTCTACGCGGGCTGGCCGGTAGGCGCCAACGCCTCCCGGGTGGCCAAAGAGGTCTTCGACGAGCGGGGCATCTAACCGGCCTCAAACCTAGTTATCTCCCATTTCAGACGCTTGAGAGGGAAAGACATGCCTAAGATGACCGGTGGCAAATTCCTAGCCGATACACTGAAAGCCTATGGCGTCACCCACGTGTTCATCGCTCCCGCCGTGCTCCGCAAAGCCCTGGCCGAGATGGACCTGTTGGGCATCAAACGCGTTGTGACCCATGGCGAGAAGGCAGCGGCGTACATGGCCGATGGCTATGCCAGGGCTTCCAACCGCCCAGGGGTCTGCATGGCCCAGTCGGTGGGCGCGGCGAACCTGGCCGCCGGTCTGCAAGACGCCTTCTTGGGCCTGTCCCCCGTGGTGGCCCTGACCGGCCACAAGTCTAATCTGCAGCAGAACCGGAACGCTTACCAGGAGATCGAACACTCCAAACCCTTCGCCTCGGTCACCAAGTTCAGCGCCGTTGTTGACTCCGTAAACGAGCTCCCGGGACTGTTGCGGCAGGCCTTTCGCGAAGCGACCACCGGCGCGCCGGCCCCGGTGCACCTAGACCTCGAGGGCATGGCCGGCAATGTGGTGGAGGAGGGAGAAGCCGACCTAGAGGTGATTCTGGAGGAGACGTTTACCAGGCGGCCGGCATTCCGCCCCGAACCGGAGCCCGAGCGGGTGCGGGAGGCGGCCCAAGTACTGGCCAACGCCCAGCGCCCAGTCATCGTGGCCGGCGGCGGGGTGACTTCCTCAGGCGCCCAGAGCGAGGTGGTGGAGTTGGCGGAGATGCTGAACATCCCTGTGGCCACCTCACTGAACGCCAAGGCGACCATCCCCGACAATCACCCCCTGGCCGTGGGGGTCGTCGGCTCCTACTCCCGTTGGTGCGCCAACCGGGTGGTCCACGAAGCCGACCTGGTGCTGTACATCGGCAGCCACACGGGCAGCCAGGTGACCAACGAATGGCGCGTGCCGGCCATGGGAACGCCGGTGATTCAGATCGACATCGACCCATCGGAACTGGGCCGCACCTATTCCGCCAAGGTGGCCTTGCAGGGAGACGCCAAAGCAAGCACCCGCCGTTTGATCGAGGCGTCGGAGCCCGTCGGCGACCGGTCCGCATGGGTGTCCAGGGCCCAGGAGTTGGTGCGGGAATGGCGGGAAGATGTTGCCCCCAAAGCAAACTCGGACGCCGTGCCCATCATCCCCGAGCGGCTCTGCACCGAAATTACCAAGTTTTTGCCTTCCGACATCATGCTGGTGGCCGACACTGGACACGCCGGTATCTGGACCGGTTCGATGATCGACATGAATGAGCCAACGCAGAGTTACATCCGCTGCGCCGGATCTTTGGGCTGGGGACTGTCCGCGGCCATGGGCGCCAAGTGCGCGCTGCCCGACCGGCCGGTGCTCTGCTTCAGCGGCGACGGCGGGTTCTGGTATCACATAGCCGAGTTGGAGACCGCCGTCCGGAACAACATCCCCGTGGTGACGGTCATCAACAACAACCACGCCTTGATCCAGGACCGCCGGGGCGACCTACGAGGGTACCAGGGCATCGAGGGCGGCTCTCCCGAAGTCCTGTGGCAGTTTACCGATGTGGACCTCGCCAAAGTCGCCGAGTCCATGGGCTGCTTCGGCATCCGGGTCGAGAAGCCGGGCGATATTCAGAGCGCATTGGAGCAGGCGTTCGCTTCGGGCCGGCCCGCGGTGGTGGATGTGGTCACTGACCAATTCAACAGTGAGGCGCCCATCCCGTGGGCGCCATAGAAGCCGTCAGCTAAAAGCTATCAGCAAAATTAAGTCATACCGAAGCTTCCTGGCAAGGACGAACTTCGGGGCCTACCCGTCATTCCAGCGAACGCCGGAATCGATGTTGGCAGGGTAGTCAACGGTCATTTACTGGAGCGTCCTGGATTTCAGCTTTCGCTGGGATGACGAAGAAATTGTTATATCTTTTTCGCCATGCTCAGAAATTCCTTGGCGGCTTCGTAGTTGCGAGCGCCGCCGCGTCTGATGGGAGGCATCAGCTATATGTTGTTTAGGTCGGCTTCTTGAAACTTCTGGTATAGCTCCAGCGCGATTTCCCCGCCGGGACCGGTTTTTGGAGAGTACCCTCGGCAATGATTTCCTATCAATCTGATCTAAACCAGCAGTTCGTCGAAGATCCGCGACGTAGATCCAGGCGAACGATCCCACGATCCGTGAATGGACAGCCCCCCGCCCGGAGTCATATCCGGCTGGTTTGGTTGAGTCGTCTTGCTGAACACCCAGCCCTCGGCGCGCTAGCTCAATCGCAGAGCAATTGACTCTTAAATCACAGGTTGCCGGTGCGACGCCGAGGCAGGTCACCACATTTTATATCTAAGTAAGCCTGGGCTATTACGGTCCGGGCTTTTTCATTTCCCAGTATGCGCACCACCCCCACGACAACAACCAGCCGCTTAAGCTATCAGCATGCTTTTTATATACTTATGCCTTCCATGGACCGATGAGTGGCGGGGGCATCTAATAACGATGTGTAAATCTGGGAATATATCTAAGCGGCCGGCGGTGTTTGGATACTAGGAATTCAATATGAACCAGGACCAACTTACTGCGGTCGTAGAAAAAGCTCGAAGCGATGGGTCCGATACCTTGGACCTCTCCAGGGAAGACCTAGAGTCTCTACCGCCAGAGATAGGTGGACTCATAGACTTGGTTGAGCTTGATCTGTCCGGTAACCGGCTGACAGAATTGCCGCCCGAAATCGGCGATCTGGCTGGTCTGACCAGACTGAATGTGCGTAATAATCAGCTGACAGCGCTGCCTCCCGAGATCGGAAACCTGGTCAACCTGAGGGGATTGTTCCTGCAAGTAAACCAACTGACCGAGTTGCCCGCTCAGATTTCTCGCTTGACCCGCTTAAATCGCCTGAACTCGAGCAACAATAATCTGACACGATTACCGCCTGAAATCGGCAATCTGACCAACCTGGCGTGGCTATTTCTTGCCGATAACGAACTTGCCGAATTGTCCCCCAGGATAGGTGATCTGACCGGCCTTACCGAGTGCTACCTCCAGGGCAATCGCCTCAAGGCATTGCCGTCTGAAATCGGCAATCTCACCGGACTTAAGGAATTGCATCTGGATAGGAACGAACTGGGGGAAGTTCCACCTGAAATCGGCAACCTGGCCAACCTGTCCGTGCTTTATCTGCGGGGAAACAATCTGACCAAGTTGCCGCCCGAGATAGGTGGCCTGACCAGCCTCACTTGGCTGTACCTTGGCGGTAACCAACTGACGGAATTGCCTCCGGAGATCGGTTCTCTAACTGGCCTGTCAGGCTTGTATCTGGAAGGCAACCAACTGACGGCATTGCCCACACAGATCGTCGATCTCGCCAACCTGGTCTGGCTGTACATGGAAGGCAACCAGTTGACCGAATTGCCTGACGGAATAAACCGTTTGACCCGCTTGATTCAACTAAACCTGCGCAGCAACAATCTGACGCGATTGTCCCCCGAAATCTGCGGATTGACAGCCCTAGTCTTCTTGGACTTGGCCGGTAACAAATTGACCTCGTTACCGGCGGAGATCGGTGATCTGACTGCTCTAAACGAGTTGCATCTAAATGACAATCGGTTGACGTCTTTGCCCATCGAGATCGGAGATCTGGTTGATCTGATCGACCTATTTATCTCGAACAACCGTTTGATCAGAGTCCCGGAAACCATGGGGAAAATGACGAGTCTGGAGAGGTTGTACCTTTCGGACAACTTTCTTACCTCGCTGCCGTCGGAGATGGACGATCTGATCAGCCGAGGGATAGTGACTCTTTCCGGAAACCCTCTCAATGATTAACGGCTTGGAATTTTTCTGCTATATAGCGCCGTTAGAATATTTGCCTGGCCTATGATCTTTCGGTCCCCGGCCTGGCCGCGTGGCTGGCCAGCGCAATTTAGGCACAAAACCGGCCTTCCTTGACATCATAGCGGGGGAGTTTTCGTTATAATGGTGCGGTTGACGGCCTGATTCCAACCGGTTCCCGGTCAAAATAAGACCTGGTTGACATCGGCCCGGTGCACCTATCATCGAGGTAGAATTTGAGGGAGATTCCCAGACTTAAATTCCTGGCCGCCGCCTCGGCAGTGGCGCTCCTCTTATTATTCCCTACCATCTTGATGCCATCTGCCGCATCGGCGCAGCGCGTGATTCCGCATGCATTTTTAGGGTCGGCCACGGTCAACGGCAGTCCGGCGGCAGATGGCACTGTAGTCGCCGCATTGGTCGACGGCCGGCAGGTAGCGGCAAAGTCGGTCGTCGGCGGCACCTATCCGGTCCTGCTGGTTGAGCCGGACGGTGATAGTTTCGCGGGCAAGACGGTCACATTCACCATCGGTGGTATCCCGGCGGCCGAGACCTTCCTTTGGGTCCAAGGCGAGGTCACTGAACTGAACCTGACCGCAACTCCAGTCCAGGCGACACCCGTGCCTACTCCGACCCCAGCGCCAAACCCAACGCCGGTGATTGTCGTCGGAGAAAAAGGGGAGGCCGGCCAACGTGGCGGCCAAGGCCAACAGGGGGTGCAGGGTTCCTCAGGTCCACCCGGTGTGGGCGGACCTCCCGGCTCGGCGGGCGCGGCTGGACCTGCCGGCGTGGCGGGCCCCACCGGCTCACAAGGCCTTACCGGCCCAGGAGGTGAGACCGGCGAGAGCGGAAGTTCACTATTTGGGATATTGGCCTTTGTGTTCGCCATACTTGCTTTCTTGGGAACATTTGGCGGCATGCTGTGGCGGCGGTTGATCGAATAGGCGTCGGCCTTGGCGCTTTAACCGGAATAAACTGAGCGTGCGGAAGCTGGCCGAATGTGGACAGGCCGCGAGACTGTGGCTATAATGACACGGCTCTGACCACCGGCTAGAATAGTTGATTGACGCTTGAATAATGGACTGTGGGGTGAGCCTGGCCCCCGATTATCACTTGAGATAGGGGGAAGTGTCGGAACTGGTAGACGAGCATGACTTAGGATCATGTGCTGAAAGGCGTCCGGGTTCGAGTCCCGGCTTCCCCACCAACAGACCCGGGCTTTAGAAGAAGCATCAGTTGATCGATTCAAAGCGACGGCCATCAGGGATAGAATAACCGGTGCGGCATCCATAATCGATTCTTTCGCGAAATTTAGATACTACGCCAGACCTGAGGTGACCGATTGGCTCCACTGCTAGAGGTTAAAAACTTAAGGACCTATTTCTTCACCTTGGACGGTGTCGTGAAAGCCGTTGACGGTGTTTCGTACGATTTAAACGAGGGCGAAACCTTGGGGTTGGTGGGTGAGAGCGGTTGCGGCAAGAGTGTGAGCGCACTTTCTGTGATGCGCCTAATCCCTGACCCACCCGGCAAGATCATCGAAGGTGAGATTTTCTTGGACGGCGAGGACATCCTCAAACTGGGCATGGAAGACATGCGGGGAATCCGCGGCGCCAAGATCGCCATGGTCTTTCAAGAACCCATGACCTCATTGAACCCGGTGCTTACCGTGGAGCGGCAGCTCACCGAGACCCTCCAACTTCATATGGGCATGTCAAAGGTTGAATCGCAGCGCGAGAGTGTGAACCTCCTGTCGCGGGTGGGGATCCCAGACCCCGAGAGCCGCATCAAGCAATACCCCCACCAGTTCAGCGGCGGCATGCGCCAGCGCGTGATGATTGCTATAGCGCTGAGCTGCAACCCCCGGTTGATAATCGCCGACGAGCCTACGACCGCTCTGGACGTGACGATTCAGGCGCAGATCTTGGATTTGATGAAGTCATTGACCACCGAGTTTGGCGTGGCTTTAATCATCATCACCCACAACCTGGGCGTAGTGGCCCGCTATGCCGACCGGGTGAACATCATGTACGCCGGCAAGGTGATTGAACGGGGGACCGCCCGTGAGATCTACGCCAACCCGCGTCACCCTTATACGGTGGGCCTGCTCCGGTCGGTCCCCCGTTTGGATCTTCCCCGCAGGGCGAAACTCGACCCCATCGAGGGCCAGCCGCCTGATCTGATCAACCTCCCGGCAGGCTGCTCCT
>JADFPD010000133.1 GCA_022562475.1 Chloroflexota bacterium
CAGTCAAGGGTCCCGATTTTCCGACGGGCGCCAATATCCTCGGTCACATGGGCATCTATGACACCTACACCACCGGGCGCGGCCGCATCATCATGGAGGCCACCACCGAGATCGAAGAGATCCCGGGCAGCCGTGACAGGGAACAGATAATTATCACCGAACTCCCGTACCAGGTGAACAAGGCCAACCTGGTCGAAAAGATCGCCACGCTCACCAGGGAAAAGAAACTGGATGGGATCTCCGACATCCGAGATGAGTCCGACCGCCACGGCATGCGGATCGTGATTGAACTTCGCCGCGATGCCCAGACGTACGTGGTGATAAACAACCTATTCCGCCATACGGCGCTCAGGTCTTCATTCAACGCCATCATGTTGGCATTGGTGGACGGCCAGCCCCAGATCTTGCCGCTGAAGCGGTGTCTCGTCCTGTTCATCGAACACCGTCAGGTTGTTATCCGCCGTCGCTCGGAATTCCAATTGCAGAAGGCCCAGGAACGTGACCACGTGGTGCAGGGGCTTCTGTTGGCTTTGGACCGGATGGACGAGGTCATCCAGATCATCCGGGGTTCGGCCGACGTGGAATCGGCGCGGACGAACCTGATGACGACCTTGGACCTAAGCGAGGTCCAAGCCCAGGCCATCTTGGAGATGCAGCTTCGCCGTTTGGCCGCTCTGGAGCGGGAACGGTTGGAGAAAGAGCACGATGACCTGGTTGCCAAGATCGCCGAGCTAGAGGCCTTGCTCGCCAGCCCGGAATTGGTCATGGACGAGATAAAAAAAGAGACTCGGGCGCTTAAAAAATCCTTTGGCAACCCGCGCCGGACCGTGATTCACGACGCCGAGCTCGCCGATCAGACCGACGAGTCTTTCATCCCACATGAAGACGCCATCATCACACTGAGCCAAAAAGGCTACGTCAAACGGGTGCCTTCGGATACCTTCCGTACCCAGCACCGCGGTGGCAAGGGCGTGCTGGGCATGCGGAACAGGGAAGACGATGCAGTGATGGACTTGGTGGTCGTCGACACCCACGACACTTTGTTTTTCTTCACCAACCGGGGACGGGTATACCCTCTGAAGGCCTACCAGATCCACGGGGATTCGTCGCGCACCAGCCGGGGAGTCCTGCTGGCCAACCTGCTGCCCCTTGACCGGGGAGAGGCGATCCAAGCGATGCTTATCATCGATAACCCCAGAGATGAATACCCGCTCCTGTTGGCCACCAAAAAAGGGGAGATAAAATCGCTAAAAACCGGCGAGCTCACACGGATACGCCCCTCCGGTCTAATCGTATTCGACCTGGAACAGGGCGATGAATTGGTCTCGGTTGCCCAGGTGGGCGAGGCCAAAGACGTAGTTATGGTGACGGAGCAAGGTCAAGCCATCAAGTTCCCCATCTCCGGGCTAACCCCTCGCTCCCGCACCGCCGGCGGCGTCCGGGGCATCCGGCTGTTGAACAAAGACGAGGTCGTCGCCATGAGCACGGTGATCCCCAACAGTCATCTGCTGATCGTCAGCCAAAGGGGTTATGGCAAGAGCACCCCCTTGGCCAGTTACCCACGCCACGCCAGGGGCGGCCAGGGTGTGCGGACCTTCCGCACTTCCGACAAAGCCGGGAAAGTGGCGGCCGCCAGGGTGGTGTCGGAGGATCCGGGCCAACTGATACTCATCATCTCCGCCAAGGCCCAGGTGGTGCGGATCACTCTGGAGGATGTCCGGGTAACCGGGCGGAATACCCAGGGAGTGATCGTCTGGCGCGACCGCGCGCCGGATGACTACGTTGCCTCCATCGCTTGCTTCCAAGAATCGGACACTCAGAATTCCGAAGATGAGGATAGCAACGGCAGGAAGCCAGCGAAACCACGGAACACTGCCTCTAAATCCAACGGCGAGGAAGACGGCGAGAGCGACGATATCAAGGAGACCGAGGAAGGAATCGAGAACGGCGATATCGAGGAAGCCGACGCTAACGACGAGACTGACGCTGACGACGAGACTGACGCTGACGACGAGACTGACGCTGACGACGAGACTGACGCTGACGACGAGACTGACGCTGACGACGAGACTGACGCTGACGACGAGACTGACGCTGACGGCGAGACCGCTACGGAGTAATTGGGCCGGACCTCTTTCGGAAAGAAAAGCGCCGTGGTGACACGGCTCTTTTCTTTGCCATCACAATGTTCATTGAGAACTACTCAATTCGTCCGTACAGAAAGATAAAAGAAGACCGGCGAAGAGACCACGCGATTCATGGCAAGGCTGAAGTAACGGGCCTGCCGCGGGTTGGGACCCCGGCTTAATCCGCGGACGGGTTGTACCAACGGCTGTTGTAGAACATCAAAGGCGCGCCGGACTCGTTCCGGCGCATTTCTTTTACCAGGCCGATGTAGATCGTATGGTCCCCATACACATGGGAGCCAAGCACTTCGCAGCCGAAAAACACCATTGAGCCGTCCAGGATTGGGATTCGGCCTTCGGCTTCCGAGTAATGAAAGTCCACGCCACCGGTGCGGTCCTCCGGTTTTTTGGCGAAGTAGGCCCCCAAGTCTTGCTGATCTTGTTTCAAGATATTGACCCCAAACCGGTTGGTCTTTTCCAAGTAACCGTGGGTATGGGTGCCGTGGGCGACGCAAACCATGACTGTCGGCGGGTCGAGGCAGATCGACGAGAAAGCGTTGGCTGTCATCGAATGGGGCTGACCTTCGTCATCCAAGGTCGTTATAACCGTGACGCCGGTGGCAAACTGCCCAAGGGCAGACCTAAATTCGTCTTTATCCAGCAAGGCTATACCTACACATCGAGTGATCCAGGAGCAATGCCCAATATTATATACGCTCGAATATCGAGGTGCCAACGTGCAATTCTGCCATCGTTTCAGGGTTCAAGGGTAGGGTTGGAAGCATTCGGCCAACTCGCCGTCCGGCCGGCCTGCGTAGCGCTCACCGTCCAGCTTGACGACGGTTCCCCGCGGCGCCAGGCCGGTGAAAAGCTGAGGATGCATCAGCTCGGCCAACAGTTCCACACCCTCGACGTTCCTGGGCCCGGGACGGCTGAAATACGAGTGGTCGATCAGATAGACCTCCCCATTCCTCACCGAGGAGAGGTCCCGCCAACCTTCCTGACGCTCCAGCCAAGGCACTTCCCGAAGGTTTCTGGCCAGGTCTGACGAGCATAGGTCGATGAAAAGCTTGTCAGGACCATAATCAAGGACTTCGTTCCAGTCTAGCCTTTTGGCCGCGCAGCCGGGAGCGAACATATCCTGAATACCGCCGGCAAGGCCCAGCATATCAGGTATCCAATGGCCGCCCACGACCAGTGGATTGATCCCCTCGAGAGAGAACACCCGAGGCCGTTTCGCGGCGGTTTGCAGCTTTTCTTGAATTGCTTGGACCCGCCGGCGCATGGCGGCAACCGTCTGGGCCGCTTGCTCCCCGGCATCGCAGGCCCGGCCCACCTGCAGGATGGAGTCCAACACTCCTTCAAAAGTCTTGGGCTGGAGCACTACGATCTCCGGTTGGACCTCCATTCCGGCGACCACTCCGGTAACTTGGCCGGCATCCACCTCACAGACGTGGCAGAGGTCTTGAGTCAAGATCACGTCCGGAGACTCCCTCGCCAACCATTCCTGGTCCAACTCGAAGGGGCTTTCGCCCCTGGTGAGCAGGCCGATCATGACGGCCTCAACTTCGTCGCTGGACAGAACAGATGGGTCAACCTTGCTGCGGCTGACCACCGGCTTGGTGCGGGCCTCAGCCGGGAAGTCGCATAGGTCCGACACGCCGGCGACTTGGTCACCCAGGCCCAAAGCAAATAATATCTCGGTCCCGCTGGGAAGCAGGGAACAAATCTTCATGCCGTATTTAGGTCCTCCGCCCCCCGATGAATATACCGCCGCCGGCCGCTATATATATAGGCGCCCCCACGGCTAGATAATCGTCAGGGAAACGCGGTCGGCCCGCTTGGCCAATGAGGGTTTGAGATGCAGAAGCTGATGTATTATAGACCTCGGTCAATCGCCGTGGCAGGTACTGAGGCAAGCGATCGATGGACCCCAAGTTGATCTGAACCAGGCGGACTCCGAGAATGGCCCAGGGCGCGTGGGTTGAGAAATGGAGCCAATTGGACCTCCTGAAGCTGAATTCCTTCAGCTTCGGGATAACCGGTTTCATCCTGGCCATGGACACGGTGGTCCTACCGGTCATCGTGTTGACGGTGGCGCCGGACGAGTTCAAGAACACCTATCTGGCGGTCCTCGGGATCAGCGGCCTGCTCATGGCGGCCATGGTGCAACCGACCATCGGACGCATCAGCGACCGCAGCCATTCACGATTCGGCCGCAGGGTCCCTTTCATCATCTGGGGGTCTGCGTTCGCCGCAATCGGCCTGATCGGAGTGCGATTAGCTCCGAACTTCGGGGTCCTGTTTGGAGTCTGGATTTTCATCCAGGCCAATGTGAACATCGCCTATGGACCCGGGTTGGCGCTGATCCGAGACTACGTGCCGCTGGACCGCATCGGAATGGCTTCTTCCATGAAGATCTTGTCCGACGCGATCGGGGCGGCGGTGATGATTGCCATCACCGGAGCGTTGATCGGAAAAACTGGGTCTTCGATCGACTGGGAATGGCTTACGCTCGGAATACTGGCTTTTCTCTTGATCGTCGCCATCTCCGTAACGACGGTCCAGATATCCCGTCGGGGATTAAGCGCCCCGCTTAATTCTCAGCGTCGCGGTGTCGAATCGTCCTTCCGCTCGGTGCTGAACCCACAATTGGGCTTATATTTGGTTTCAAGGCTGATATTGATCGCAGCCATATCGTCGTTCCAGACCTACGGGCTATTCTTTCTTAGGGACTCGGTCGGGTTGGAAAATCCGGCTGAGGCGTTGGGACGCATGATATTGGTGATCGCAGGGGCTTTGGCCATCGCAGTGTACCTGACGGGATGGATATCAGACCGCGTGGGCCGAAAGCCGATCGTCATGGTGGGAGCCATCGGCGCGGCCGTCAGCACGCTGTGGATGCTGACAGCCGAAGACTCCACACAGGTATTGATCATTGCCAGCGTGATCGGCGCCTCCATAGGCGTTTTGCTGAGCGCTAACTGGGCGTTGGCCAACGAACTGGCGGATGAAAGCCAAGTGGGACTACACATGGGTATCGTCAACCTGGCGACCATTGGCGGCGCCGCCAGCGCCAAGCTGCTGGGGCCGGGTATCGACGCCCTGAACCGAATCCCCGGGCGCCCCGACGATTTTGGCTACCAGGTGCTGATCGCCGGCGCTGCGGTATTCTTCCTTCTTGGAGCGGCGCTATTGATGCCGCTCAAAACGACCGGACGAGAGCCTGTACCCAGAGACGCGAGCCCCCCGCCGGCCCCTTAGCCAGCCGATTTCGGCTGAATCATCTGGATGAAAAATCAAATATTCTGGTTAACGGGGATTCCCGGCTTTCTGTACGAATTCAGCGGCCCCCTTGGCCACCCAGGCGTTCCATGAAGTCATCAAGAATTGGACCCCTTTTTGGGCGTAGGCTTCCAGATTTCCGTCGTTCACCAGTGTTCCGGCCACCTTGCCCGCACCGGTTATCTTGGCGATGGCATCGTCGATGGCTTTAAGTACCTCCGGATGACCGGCATCGCCGATGTGGCCCATGGTTTGGGAAAGGTCTGAAGGAGCAACGAAGAACACGTCGATGTCGGGCACGGTCAGGACCTCGTCCAAGTTGGCCAAGGCCTCCACCTCTTCGAGGAGCACGACGACCATTGTTTGGTCGTTAGCCCGATGGAAGTAGTCGCCGACCCCGAACGACTGACGCCCGCCGAACATTCCCCGGTACCCCAACGGGGCGTATTTCGCGGACTGGGCGGCCTGTTCGGCGGCCTCCCGGGAGTTTACGTGGGGCACAACTATGCCCATGGAACCCCGGTCAAGGGTGCGTGTGATCAGCCCCGGATCATTGGAATTTACCCTGGTGATGGATGCCATTTCCCAAAGATCGCAGGCCCTGGTCATATCGCCCAATGCATCCCAGTCCACCGGACCGTGTTCGCATTCGATCCACGCTGCATCGAACCCCATCGGTCCCAGGAAATCGATGATGTCACTGCTCTGTAGACCGGAGATGACGGTGATCACTTCACCGTTCCGCAATTTTTGCTTAGCCTTATTAACTCTGATTGACGCCACTTTGGTGCTCCTGATTCGCGGGTTTGGCGCCGCCGCCCGTTTATATCCAAGGTGGCGAGCCTGGCCATTCTGCCATCAAGGCTGACAATATACAAACCTGGCTGGTCTTATTTGGGTCAACGCTCACTATCAGGGGCGCTATCGGCTGCGCTATCGCCGGTCAGGTTGGTCTGAAAGGAACCGTCTGAAGCCATTCGGTAGATTTCGTCGTTGCCGTCCCGATTGCTGTGAAAGACAATCTGAGAGCCATCCGCAGTCCAAGTGGGAGCGCTGTCCACAGCCCCATTGCTGGTCAGTTGGTAGGCCCCAGAGCCGTCGGAGTTCATCAGGTGGATCTCCCAAGAGCCGCTGCGCGTTGAAGTGAACGCGATCTTGCTTCCGTCGGGCGACCAGGCGGGACCGGAGTCCTCTCCCGCATCATCGGTCAGATTGACCAACCCGGTGCCGTCGGAGTTCATCGTGTAGATCTCGCTGTTTCCGTCGCGGTTGGAAACAAAGGCGATCTTGGACCCGTCAGGAGACCAGGCGGGAAAGTTGTCCGCGGCGCCCTCGGTGGTCAGGCGCAGTTTACCCGAACCGTCGGCGTTAATCACATATATCTCGTCGTTCCCATCACCGCTTGAGGTATAGGCGATCTGATCTCCCGACGGAGAACACGCCGGCGCGAAGTCGGCGCCGGGCCCATCAGTGAGCCTGGTCTGATCGGCGCCGTCCAATGACATGATGTAGATATGCAGGTTCCCATGCCGGTCTGAAGCAAAGGCCAGCATCTCGCTGCCACACCACGAGGGTTCCATGTCCGACGCAGGGTCGTTGGTCAGGTTAACTGGGTTGTTGCCGTCCAGTCCCATGATCATTACCTCGAGGTTTCCACTCCGGTTGGACTGAAAGGCGATTCGGCCTCCGGATACATACGGAATTGGCGTGGGGGTTGGTGTTGGGAACGGCGTGGCAGTTGGAGCAGGAACCGGGGTTGGCGTCGGAACCGGTGTTGCGGTCGGTGTAGGAACGGGCGTCGGGGCTGGAGTTGCCGTTGGAGCCGGTGTCGGCGTCGGAACCGGAGTTGCCGTTGGCACAGGCACGGGCGTCGGGGCTGGAGTTGCCGTTGGCGCCGGTGTCGGCGTCGGAACCGGAGTTGCCGTTGGCACAGGCACGGGCGTCGGGGCTGGAGTTGCCATTGGCGCCGGTGTCGGCGTAGGCGTCTGAACCTGGGTTGGCGTCGTCGGAGTGAGCGCCGGGACCGGGGGCGGCTGCGGCGTTGGGGCGGGCGTCGGCATGCGAGTTGGCGTCGGCGATGCAGTGGGAGTCGGAACTGGAATTGCGGCGGCCGTGGGAACCGCGTTCGGGGTTTGCGCCGGCGTGGCCGTTGAGGCCGGCACTGGCACGGATGTTGGCGGCAACGAGGGAGAAGGGACCGGCATCGGCAGCGCCGTCGCGGTGGGCACGGATATTGGCCTTGCGGCAGCCGGAGTGACTTGCGTTGGTCCAGAGACGGCCGTGGCCATAGGGGCGGAGTTTGCAGCTTCGGTGGGCGTTGCTTCCGATTTGGGCTCAGTC
>JADFPD010000134.1 GCA_022562475.1 Chloroflexota bacterium
AAGCACGTTGGCGATGTCTGATATCGGCTCGCGGCTGCCCAGGCCCATCTCCTGCTGTCCCAGGAAAACGGAATAGCCACCCAACTGCTGGATACCCACCTGGAAGCTCACACGGGTGCGGAGGGACGGCTTGTCGAACAAGATGGCGACAGTTTTGCCGGCCAACGGCTGGCCGCCTTCGCCGCTTTGGGCCAATAACTTGGTTTCACGGGTCCGTTTGAGCAGGCTCCAAGTCTCATCCGGGGTAAGGTCGGTTACGGAGAGAAAATCTCGTTTGGTCGGCATGGATCGGTCCCCTGGGCTATGGAAGGGTTCTCTGGTTCGCTTCTAACATTATAGGGGTTGCGGGAAGGCGGTAAAACCGGTCCGGTATTAGCGGTGGACCAAGGCGTGGATTGCGCCTGGCGGGGTATCTGCTATTATGGGTGAGCGCACGTCCCAAGCCCGATTCGGCCGCGTGCGAAAAGTGCCAAGAAAAGAGTCCGCCAAGAGAGTTCAATGGAGGGCAGACAGCATGGCTAGCCCCGGTATCAGCCCAGGCTTGAAGGGTCAAAAACAGACACTGGTGTGTGAGCACAATGTGGCGGGTCATGTCAATAAATTCAGCACTCCAGCCATGATCCAACTCATGGAACAGGCGGCCATTGCCGGAGTAAACGATCACCTGCAAGACGGAGAAGTCTCGGTGGGCATAGAGGTGAACGTGCGTCACCTGGCGGCCGCCGACATCGGCGCGACCATCATTGCCCATGCGGAACTGATCGAATTCGAGCGCAACCGCCTGACCTTCCAGGTGGTGGCCTACGACGCCGACCGCAAGATTGGCGAGGGCACCCACAAACGGGCGATCATCAAGACCGGCGGCTAGGTTAGAGCGCCGGCCGCCGGCCGCCGGGCCATGGCGGCCCGATTCGATCCAGGTCTGGAGCGGATAGCATGGCGAATATGGAGCATGTTCAACTCGTTAAGCGGGGCCGCGACCATGTAGCCCGCTGGCGGGAAGCCAACCCCGACGAAAACCTGGACCTGAACGCAGCCTACATGAGCTACGTCAGGGCGCCTCAAGTTGACATCAGCGGCGCCGATATCAGGAACTCCGATCTGATGGGGGCGGTGCTGCAGCGGGCCAATCTATCGGGCTGTTTCATGAACCCTTGCCATCTTTACCACGCCAATCTTAGGGAGGCCAATCTCACCAAGTCCCGGCTGAACGGCGCCAACCTGCGCGGAGCGGACCTCCGTGGCGCAGACCTTTCGGGGGCGGACCTGGACCGCGCTGTTCTGTCTGAGGCCAACCTGACCGGCGCGAAGCTGGTCAACGCCAATCTCTCCAGGGCCAACTTGTCCGGGGCCAACCTGACCGACGCCGACCTCACCGGAGCCAGCTTTGCGGGAGCATCGCTGGTCCGGGCGAACATGACCAATGCAAAGTGCACCGATAGCGACTTCTTCCAGACCCAGTTCTGGAGCGTGGACCTGACCGGGACCGATCTGACCGGCAGCCTGTTCGGATATTCGGTCTTCCAAGACTGCGACATGAGCGGCGCAAAGGGTCTTGACCAGGTACGGCACGATGCGCCAAGCACCATAGGCCTGGACTCGCTGTTCCGCTCCCATGGGCAGATCCCGGAGGCGTTCTTGATGGGCGCCGGTCTACCCGCCGCTGCGAGCGGGTTCTTGGCGGCGGCCAGTGCCGATACCACCAGCTTGAGGGAGTGCTTCATATCCTGTATCGACGAAGATGAGGAGTTCGCCAAGACGTTGCGGGATGACCTGCGGAAACAGGGCGTGCGCTGCTGGGTGTTCTCCCAGTTGGTGCGTGGCAACGCGTTGGTGGACCGGCATAGCGCCTCGGACCAAGAAGAGGTCGAGCGCTGGCTACGGGCCTACGACAAGATGGTGGTGTTGGGGTCTGCTGCCTCGCTGGAAGCCGAGACGGTGCTGAACGACATCACCCGTGCCAAGCAGATGCAGCTTTCCACGGAAACTTGGTGTCTGTTCCTGGGAGCGACGGACAACACTCTCACGGCGCCAAAGGTCCGGACCGCCCGGAACCTGGCCGCCGAGCATGTTGTCTTCGATCTGAGCGGTCAGAAAGGCGACCGCGAGACGTACCAAAAAGAGGTGACGCGCTTGGCGGAGGCCCTCAAACAGGACCAGCCGGCCAGCGACGGCATCCCGAAATCAGACATCAGCGCGGGCCAACTCTAGGCAGGCTAGACAAAAACACCTAACGCAAATTCGCTATAAGGGGCCGGAGAGAAATCTCCGGCCCTCTTTTTCGTCTGGTGTTTGCACCGGGCCTTCTCTGGACGGCGGTGGAAACTACACGGTCTATAATGGTTGTAGGTCGGGCTCCGAGTGGTGTGGGGACGAGAAGAGCCAGGACGGAGGTTGATTATGGTGGAAACTAGGACCATAGAGCAAACGGTAACGTTCAATAATGTCAGCCCCCACGATGTGTACGAGGCCTATATGGACCCGGAGAAGCATGCTAAATTCACGGGAGCAAAGGTCAACATCAGCCGGGAGATCGGAAGCGAATTTTCGGCTTATGACGGCGCTCTCAGCGGGACCATCTTAGAGCTGATTCCCGATGCCAAGATCGTCCAAACCTGGCGCGGGTCCGACGAAGGATGGGTCCCCGGACATTACTCCACGGCAACTTTCTCCCTGGAGGCTATCGATGGTGGGACGCGGTTGACGTTTGTCCAAACCGGGGTCCCAGAAGTGAGTTTAGAACAGATCAGCGCGGGCTGGCAAAAGCACTATTGGCCCAAGATGAAACAGACGCTGGAATCTTGATCAGGGGGATAAATTTCTTGGAGAAGGGCGTAAACGGATGACCCAACTCCGTGTCCTGGTGGTCTCCCTGGACCGCCTGTCCCGGGCCGGCCTGGCGGCGGAGTTGGACCAACAGCCGGGCCTAACGGTGGTGGGGCAGGTCTCGGGAGAGGAAGACTCCTTCCTGCCAGCGGACATCTATAACCCGGATGTTATCGTGTGGGACGTTTCTTGGGAAACGGCGTCCGCCTCGCGCAATCTGGGACTCCTTCCTGAAAATTCGCCATCCGTGCTCGTTTTGGCTGCGACTCAGGGCCAAGCCGGCCAGGCCCGGAGCGCAGGCGCCCAAACGATCTTGAGCCGCGACGCGTCCCCCGAAGCGCTGGCCGCGGCATTGAACGCGCTGAGCCATGGGTTACAGGTGACGGACCCGGCCCTGTCCCAAGGACCCGACCCAACCGCATCCGCCGCCTCCTCGCCGTTGACACCCAGGGAGAACGATGTCCTGCGGCTTCTGGCTGAGGGATTGCCCAACAAAGGCGTCGCCTCCCGCCTGGACGTGAGCGAGCACACCGTCAAGTTCCACGTGAATTCCATCATGGGCAAGCTCAATGCCCAAAACCGCACAGAGGCAGTTACCCTGGCCACCCGGCTGGGACTTCTTCCCCTTTAACCTGACCATTGATCTAGGTCCTGGCCTAGCCGGATGCGGGATGCCCCATCCGTTCCCCGTTGGTAGTCTGGATATAAGCGGTGCAACCGCCGCGGATTTCAACCGGCCTGCCACTTCAACCGACCTTTCGTTGGTAGTGTTGGGGGGTCGACTAGCAGGAGTAGAACATGTCGAAAGTATTGCCCGATCTCTCAGATGCCTTGGCCGATGCCGTTGCTTCGGCGGCCGGCGGCCTCGTCCGGGTGGAAGGCCGCGACCGTCTGCCGGCCACCGGCATAGTTTGGGACGCGGAAGGGTTGATCGTTACTTCCCACCATGTATTGGAAAGGGACGAGAATATCAACGTAGGGTTTCAAGACGGGGAGTCCGCGGAGGCCGAGCTTTTGGGGCGTGACCCAAGCACCGACCTAGCGCTGCTTCGAACGTCCAGACGAGGACTCGACACTCCTACCTGGGCTGAACCCGAAGGCTTGCGGGTCGGCCATCTGGCCTTGGCGCTGGGCCGGCCTGGGGCGAACGTCCGGGCCACGATGGGAATCATTTCTGCATTGGGCAAGGCCTGGCGCACCTCCGCCGGCGGGCCAGTGGACCGTTACCTCCAGACCGACACCGTGATGTACCCCGGGTTCTCCGGCGGGCCGCTGGTGGATGCCCAGGGCCGGTTCGTGGGGCTCAACACCTCGGCGTTGCTGCGCGGAGTCTCGATCACCGTGCCCGCTCCCACTCTCGATCGGGTGATACGAGACCTGCAAAAACACGGCAGCGTCCGCCGGGCTTATCTTGGCGTGGGCGCCCAGCCGACCAAACTTCCGGATGCCGTGGCCAAAGAATTGGGCCAGGAAACCGGGCTGTTGCTGGTCTCGGTGGAGACGGGCAGCGCGGCCGAGGAGGGAGGACTGTTCCTGGGCGACACTCTAGTCACTCTCGGTGAATCCCACTTGCGGCACATGGACGATCTATTCAACGCTTTGGACGGCGACCGCATCGGCATTCCAATCACGGTCCGGGTACTCCGGGGCGGCGAATTGATTGAGCTGACCGTCTCGCCGGTTTCCCATCCATAGGTTGGTGATGATGACTACTCTATTACCCCAGTTGAACTTTGATCTTGGTGAGTTGGCGGACCGGGTGCGAAAGAGCCTGGTACAGGTAACGGTGGAACGTAGCGGCGCTGGCTCGGGCGTGGTGTTCGCTGGCGACGGGCTGGTGGTCACCAACGCCCATGTAGTCTCCGGCAACCGGCGCCGCCCTCCCGGTAGCGGGCTGCGGGTGACCTTGCCGGATGGTGCGGTGACGGCGGCGGAATTGCTGGCCAAGGACGATGACCTGGATGTGGCGTTACTAAAGATTGGACCGGGTGAGGGGAAACTGCCCGAACTTCACCCGATCGAAATGGGCGACTCAAGGGCCCTTCGGCCTGGTCAGTGGGTGATGGCCATGGGTCATCCCTGGGGAGTGGCCGGCGCGGCGGCTGGCGGGATAGTGATCGGCGCTGGGCCGGACCTCCCCGAAGCCCCTGGCGCGGCAAAGGATTGGATCGCGGTGGACCTGGCCCTTCGCCCCGGCCATTCGGGTGGACCGTTGGTGGACCACCGGGGCCGGCTGATCGGCATCAGCACCATGATGGCCGGCCTGGAAGTCGGGATGGCTGTTCCGGTGCATGTCATCGAGGAGTTCGTGGCGAGGGTCCTGGCCGCCGGTGACGCCGCCGCGGCAGAGGACGACACGGTGTTGGTGTGAGCGGCGGTTATTAAGTAGAATCAAGAAGAGGCCGGTCCCAACGCGTCGGGACCGGCCTCTTCTTTTTTACCTACGTTTAGGTGGGTCTGGCTGGCTACTAGATGTAGTCTTCCATCTCCATCATGGCGAGGTTGTCGCGGCTTTGGCCGAGACCAAGTTCCAGGTTCTCTTTGAATTCCTGCAACATGTCTTCGCTGACGGAGCCACCAGCTTCGCTGGCCTTCTTCTTGAGGTTCTCGAATGCCCAGTTCTCGGTATCACCGGTGGGCATGGAGTTGAAGAACTCGCGCTCGAACACCGGCAGTTCGCCGGGTCCGAAGTAGCCCTTGCCCTCTAGCTCGTAGCCTTCCAGGTCGTGGGTACCCTTGCCGAGCACCTGACCGGTCTCTGCATAGTGCGTCATGACCGTGGACATGCCGTACTTCTGGATGGGGCAAACCTTCATGCAGACCCCGCAGCCCAGGTAGCGGGCCATGACGGGGCGGCAGCGCTTGAAGTAGAGCTTATGCTTCTCGATGCCTCTCCACCACACCTTGTCGCGCATCAGGGCACGGCCGGGGCAGCGGTTTACGCAGACCTGACAGACCTGGCAGAAGGCGTGGATGCCATAGTCTACCGGCGAGTCATGGGTTACGTTGGCGTCGGTGGTGATGATCATGAGGCGGCAGCGGGAGCCGACATGGGGGGTCAGCAGATAGCCGCAAGCGCCCAAGGACCCAAGACCGGCTTCAACAAACATGGGGATGTAGGGGCCGGTGTTGTCATTGGGGCTGTGGACCTGGGCGCGGTAGCCCAGACCCTGGATGAACTTGGCGAGCTCCAGACCCGCGGCGCCCTCGGTGCGGTAGGTGCTGGAGTGGACGATCTCGGCGTCAACGCTGGGAATCGTCTGGGTAGGCTCGAAGTCCTGCTCGTAGGCCAAGCAGATGGCATGGGGGAATTTCACCCAGTCTTTCTTCGATTGGTAGGTGTACCGGTGGTCGTAAGCGGTGATGCCCACTTCGATATAACCGAGTTCGCGGCACTTACTCTTGATGGCTTCGGTTACGTCTTCGCCGGTGGCTTCAGCCGTCGGCTCTTCGTCGCCGGTCAACCGGGC
Organism: Chloroflexota bacterium; assembly: GCA_022562475.1. Taxonomy (GTDB): domain Bacteria; phylum Chloroflexota; class Dehalococcoidia; order Lucifugimonadales; family UBA3495; genus UBA9611. Next base: position 6,297 of record JADFPD010000134.1, read on the forward strand.
GGCCATGATCAACGGCCGGTTCAGGTTGTCATGCTCTTTCCGGATCTCACGCATCTCTACGTGGTTGTCCCGGATGCCATTGGCCCAGTCACGAGAGGCCCTCTCTGTGATGTTCATGGTTTCCAGAGGATACTCTCGAGCGTACCAATCTACTTCGCGATGCTCCAAGGGGATGCCCGGTACCGTTTCCAATTCCTCAGGAATGGGAATGGTGATAGTATCATCGCCCTGGTGTTTGCCAGGCCTAACGACCTCATGGCCTATCTTTAACATGCCTGTCCCTCCCAAATAATTATATAGCTGGGCTCAGGTTTTAGCCTTAACCCCCACATTAGCGGCGGCATAATTATTTGTCAACCCTATTTCCTAGCCAATACAGTATTCAATTATCGAATAGAGTGCGAGGTATTATTTGATATTTGCGAGTCTCGTAAATATTTCTACGATGTATGCACATTAATTTACTTACGTTCTGCGAGTATCGTTGAGCAAGGCTTCACCGGCCCGTCCGGCGGGCGATCATCGCATCTGCTAGAGGACTGGCCCCTGATCGAATTGCCACATCAACCAATGCAGGACGGCCCGACGCCAACGCCCGTCCCACCGCCGGCCCGACATCGGCGGGTTTGTCCACATGTTCGGTATAGGCGCCGATGGCTTCCACCACCTTGTCATACCGTATCGGGCGCAGGTCGGTCCCGACGGCGCGGTTGTAATAGGCCACCTGGAAGGTCTTGTCGATGCCCCAGGTGTGGTCGTTTCCCAACACGGTGGTTATGTTGATGTCGTGCCGGATGCAGGTGTCGTACTCCATCGAGTAGAACCCGAAGGCCCCGTCTCCGGAGAACGCCAAAACCTTGCTTTCGGGATAGGCCAATTTGGCCGCCATGGCGTAAGGGACCGCCGCGCCCAGATGGCTCAACGGCCCCAGTCTCTGGAACCGGCCAGGCTTGCGGGCCTTCAAGAATGAACGCCCCCACTGCACGTAATCGCCGCCGTCCATCACCAGCACTGTGTCCTCGTCTATATGTTGTTCCAGGTTGGTGAACACATCCAGGGGGTGCATGGGCTCCTGGCCGTCGGCCTTGGCCCGTAGTTCGGCGTCCCAGGCCGCGGCATCTTTGTTGAGTTGTTCAACCCATGGGGTGATGTTTTCCTTGGAGCCGCCCCCGCTCTTGCAGGCCGCGGTAAGCTGTTCCACCACCGCGCCCAGGTCCCCTTCTATTCCCACGGCCACGCCTCGGTTGCGGCCGATCTCGGCGGCGGACGGGTCTGCCTGAATGATCTTGGCCGACTCGGAGAAGATGCCGCCGTAGCGGTACCGATGGTCCAGACGCTTGCCCAAAAGCAGCACTACATCGGCCTCCCGGAAGCGCCGCGCCGTTGGGTTCAATGCTCCATCCGCGTACCCGAAACACAAGGGGTGTTCGTCGTCCAACAG
>JADFPD010000135.1 GCA_022562475.1 Chloroflexota bacterium
GGACTGAATCCGGTCGTTGCGCCAGTCGGCGACGAACATGTTCCCATCTTTGTCCAGGCAGATGCCCCAGGGCAGGTTGAATTCGCCCTCGCCCGAGCCGGCTTTGCCGAACTTGCCCAGGAACTTGCCGTCCAGGGTGAATTTCTGCACCCGGTTGTTGCGGCTATCGACCACATAGACGGTGCTGTCTGGGCCGATGGTGATGCCGGCGGGACGGTCCAATTCACCGTCGCCGGAACCTTGGACGCCCCAATGGCTCTGGTACTCGCCGTCTTTGTTGAAGATGGTGATGCGGTGGGTCCACTCGTCAGTGACGTAGACATTGGTGTCTTTGTCCAAGGCGATGGCCATGGGCCAGATGAACTGGCCCGGTTCCTCGCCATAGGAGCCGAACTCATTGATGTACTCTTCTTTTTCCTCGCCGATGCGGAACACGTTGATGCGTGTGCCGTCCGCCCGTGACTCATAAGAGCGGTTAACGATATAGACCAGGTCGTCGGGACCCAGGGCGAAGTCCATTGGGTTTCGGAATCCGGTGCCCTGGAACTCGGAGCGTCCAGCCGTAAAACTGTGGGTGAACGTCCGGTCGTTGATTCCCAGGAATACACTTGCCATAGCTAATCTCCTCAGGGTTTCTGGGCCCCGCGCCTTAGGGGTTGCTCCGGCGCAGGGGCCGATCTTCTAGATTTGCCGTGAAAGTCCGGTATTTATCGAGTCTTTGGCCGCTCTCTAAAGAAAGGGGACCGGCTCGAAGTTGCCGCCGACGATCGCCTTGGCGTCCAGACCCATCCATCGGTCCAGCAGGGTGGTGTAGGCCGAGCGGAAGTCCACGTTATGCTGCAGATTGCCGCCGTCTTCCAACTTGTTGGGCTCCAGGGACGGGTATTCGCCGTAGAGGCCGCCCTTGACGTGGTCGCCCAGCACGAATGCGATGCCACCGGTGCCGTGGTCGGTGCCGGAGCCGTTGTCCATGGCCCGCCGCCCGAACTCGGAGTAGAAGAACAACGTGACGTTGTCGCTCTTGCCCAGTTGGCGAATGTCGGTCATGAACGAATCTATGCTGACGGCGATGTCCTGCAACAGGTTGGCATGCCCCACCGCCTGGTTGGCGTGGGTGTCGAAGATGTTGTAGGGAGCCGTGGTGAACAGCACCTTGGTCCCGAAGTCGGCGTTGTGAACCTGGGCCATGTCGCGGAGGTAGCCGCCCATGGCGCTGCTGGGATACTCAACTTCTGATTTGTACATGCCGGGAGCAGTGCCCAGGATGTCGGCGCCCTTCAGGGCTTCGATGCCGGTGCGGCGGATGTAGTCGTCCACCACGCCTTGGCCGATGGCCGGAGCGTACATGCGCCCGAACAGGTCCAGGGCCTCGTTCCGCTGGGCCTCGGCGCCGATCTCGGTGAGCAATCCGTAGGAACTAAGGTCTCCCACCGAAGCTACCGGCACACCCTCTTTGGCCAGTGAGCGAGGCAGGCCGCGGCCAAAGTTGACGCCGGTGAGCACGTTCTCGCCCTTGGGGTCCACGTCTTGAATGACGCTGCCCAGCCATCCGGTGAGGCCCAGTTCTTCGGGCTCGCAGGTGGCCCAGATGTCCATGGACCGGAAGTGGGAAAGGCTGCCGTTGGGGTAGCCGATTCCCTGGATGATGGCCAAGGTGCCTTCGTCCCAGTACTTCTTCAGAGAGGCCAATGCCGGGTGGAAGCCAAGTTGGTCGGTGATGGGGATGATCTGGTCCTCGGGAACCCCCAAAGCCGGGCGATAATCCCGGTAGTGTGGATTGCTGTAAGGGATGACCGTGTTCATGCCGTCGTTTCCACCAGACAGTGAAATCACTGCCAGGACCGGGTCTTTTACAGTTGATACCATTCCTATTCCTCCGCCTATATTCGGATACTCAGAAATTTCAATCTAGCTGGTCCGGAGCTCTTAGCCGAACTGGAACTCCGATGTGGTTGCAATCATCTGCAGGGTCTCGCCGGCCCGTCGGGAGAACTCTTCCTGCTCCGCGGCGTTGCCGTGTTTCAAGGCCCCGCCGGCATCCAGGTGTTCTGTCAACTCGCCCCGGGTCTCCTGGGCCAGGTCCATGGGACCAAGCAGGTCCAAACAACCGTCCAGGAACTCCACGGAGCTTGGGACATCGCCCAGATCCATCAGCCGGTTGATGATGGACCGGACGCCGGGCAGGTCGGTGTTGCCCAGCATGGAAGATGCGAAGTTGATCCGGTCGATGAGGCTGCCGCTGTTGATCCATTCGCGGCCCATGTGCCAGCCTTCCACCGTCGGGGGGTTCATCAGGTCCAAGCCCATGTACTTGGGCTCCATGGCTACGAAGAACAGGCCCGGCTTGGGCTCAAGGTGGTCGCCCACCATGCGCATGGTGCCGATAACCACGTCCGCGGGGCTCTTCACCTTGGCGAACCGGACCGCCTCGTCCTTGAAGAAGTCCGAGTTGAACAGGACGGTCAACATTGCGGTGATCTCGTACCCGGAGTCGAAGTAGGCCTTCTCCAGGCTCTTGATGGCCTCAATGTCCCGGGGCTCGCTCAACCGCCATGACGGCACGGGCGGCTCGTCGGCGACGAAGAAGTCGTAGAGTTTGCGGGCGACGAACCGGGCGGTGGCCGGCTGCTTGCAGATGATGTCGACGATGTCGCCGCCGTCCCAGTTGCCGGTCTCGCCCAGGAAGGTCTTCTCCCCGTAGTCATGGTCCGCCGGGTCGAAGCGGAACTCGAAGGGTGTCCGGCCGTAGGGGAAGACTGGAATCGTGGGAGCGAGGTTCCAACCGGTGAAGGCGCGGGCGCAGGCCTTCACGTCATCCTCGGTGTAGTTGAACTCGTTGTCCATGCCCACGCCGATGGAGAACAACTCCAATAGCTCCCGGCCGAAGTTCTCGTTCACGGCCGTCTTGTGGCTCTCGATGTTGTCCAGGTAGTAGAGCATGGCGGGGTCGGTGGAGAGCATCATGAGCAGGTCCTTGAAGTTGCCCATGCCCATGTCCCGGAATTTGTCGATCTGGATCGCCGTGGTCCGGGCGTTGTCCACCTTGTTGTCGCCGGCGCAGAGGATGGTGTGCCAGAAGAGGGCCATCTTCTCTTTGAGCTGGTATTTGTTGTTGATCATGCGGTAGACCCACTCGGTCTGACCGGTCTCGATGGCCGCCTTGTCGAAGTAGGATGGATAGGCGCGGTACATCAGGTCTTCGTCTATCCCCGGGTCGTCTCCGGGGTTCAGAAGCTCTTTAACAACGTTGTCGTAGCCCTGGGCTGCTTTGGCCTCGATCTCGTCGCGGCTCGCCCCGTAACCGGCGCGGCGCAGAAGGTGGGCCATCAAAGCAATCTCTTGGTCAGCCATTCATTCCTCCCTCTTCACGGTGAACAGGTCTACCTGACTATGAAATATCGGTTGTCATTCGATTCCCGTGCCCGGCGCAGCGTCTAATCACCGGGCTGGGCCTGGAGACAATATGGGGCCGGTGGGTTCGCGATGGAAAAACCACAGGCCTTTTGTGTATGCCCAAATTTTATTAATCTGGGGTGCCCGATGTCAATACTCAATATCATACTAGTCGAGACTGGCGCAGGGGTACCAGGATTTTCTTTATTAGAAAATAGCGATTATCGGGAAGATGCCGGGGCCGGGTGGGGAGACCAGTTGCCAAACGCCAGTCCCGGCAACCTGCTACTGCCGTGCTAAGATTCGGCCATTCACGCGATTAATCCACGAGGCGGGAGGGCCGCTCAATGAATAAGCCGGTGATTCCATCGATCTTAAATTCCGGAACTCCGGTTGAGTTCGCCTGCGACTGGGGGAAGACCGCCCGTTTGATCGTTCACGATTCCCTTAAGACGCAACCGGGCGAGAAGGTGATCATCCATGCCGACCCCACATATTTTCCGGCCCTCACGGAGCAGGTCCGGATCGAGTTGGTCCGGGCCGGAGCGGTTGAACTAATGGTTTCGATGGTCAACTCGGGCGGCCTGGAAGCGGTGCGGCGCAGCCACCGGCGGCGGGAAGACCCTGGGTTGGTGGAGATGGAAGACCGGGCCATGGCTTCGCTCTTTGACCTGGCGGACATCTACATCTGGCTGCCCACTTTTTGGCAGATCAATCCAGGACAGACGGAGAAGATCCTCAAGACCTGGCCGGGCCGTTCCATCCACTTCCATTGGGTCATAGACCCGAATGACCCGGTGGAATTCCGCCTACTTTCAGAGATGTACGAGCAGGCGTTGTTCATCGATTATGCGGCTCTCGACTCACGGCAGCAGGGGTTGATCGCCGCCTTGCGCAATAGCTCGGTGCGCATCACCAACCCGGCGGGGACCGACCTGACCTTTACGCTCCAAGAGGCCCATTTTCACCGGGGCAACGGCCAGGCCTCCAAGGAGTTTATCAACTCCTACGCCAGAGACGGCAGCGCCCGGGATCGGGAGGTGGAGTTGCCGGCCGGCGCGATACGCACGGTGGACATCACGCACGCCCAGGGACGATTGGTCTGTTCCAACGAGACCTTCTTTGGGCGGGAGGTGGGGTCTTTGGTCTACACCTTTGAAGACGGGCGTATCACCGCCGTGGAAGCCCAGCACCACAACGATTACGTCCAGGCGGTCTGGGGCATCCAGACCGGAGATAAAGACCGCATCGGCGAGTTCAATCTGGGGGTCAGCCCGGCACTGACACTGCTGCCGCAACACCCCAAGACCATTCCTTATTTCGGGTACGGCGACGGTGTGATCCGGCTGAGCCTGGGCGACAACCAGGAGTCGGGGGGAGACGTCATCTCGAGCTACCACCATTGGTTGTTCTTGACCGATGCCACCGTGGAGGCGGACGGGAAAACGGTGGTGGAAGGTGGGACCTTGACCGGGTGATTCCCATCCGGAGTCTAGCGTCTGGCTAGTTCCGGATCAGCAGTCCTGGCTGGCAATGGCGGCAATAGCTGGTGATGCGCTGGTTGGCGTTCAATTGGGTGATGTTCCCGCCGCACTTCGGGCAGGGCTGGCCGCCTTTGTTGTGGACCTTCAAGAAATCGCGGACCTTCTTGTGGATGTCGCTGCCCATGCGGCTTCTGAGGGTTTCGGTGGCCTCTTCCAGCACCTGGCGGCACTGGGTGTGGAGCGTTTCTAGCTCCTCGGGTTTTAGGGCCCGGCATTTCTTGAACGGCGATATTCCGGCCGCGAATAGTATCTCGTCGGAGTAAGCGTTGCCGATGCCGGAGATGAAGGCGCCGCGGGTCAGCACCCCCTTGATCTCGCCGTTGAACTTCTTCAGCCTCGCCTGGAAATCCTCGAGAGTTATTCCGGAAAGCACATCCGGTCCCAGGCCGGTGTACTGGGGGACCAATTCGTCCTGGGCTTCACCGCCGGCCTCTCCGTTGTCCCCAGGCTCCCCGTTTCTAATGTAATAGACCTTGCCCATCTGCCGGTCGTCCAGGTAACGCAGGTCCATACCGCCGCCGACGCTTAATACCACGCAGGTCTTCTTCTGCACCCGGACGGATTCTGCGCAGTGTTGCAACGCTCCGGTGAGCATGGGGTTGATGACCAGGCTGCGTCCGCCGGAGAACCGTAACGTCAAGAACTTGCCCCGCCGCTGGGCGTCCAGGAACGTCCGGCCGGGCAGGTCGCCGGTGACGTCAGCCGCCAACGACCGCACCACCGTGGGCCGCAGGACCTTGCAGGCCTCGACGACCGCGTCCTTGAGGCTAGCGTTCAGATATTCCTTGATTACTTCCAGGTCCGGTGCTTCTGGCATGGAGTTAATATACCGCAAAGCGCTGGTGTGGAATAATGTGTGCCATGTTGATCGGCGTGGTATCCGATACCCATGGTTTCTACGACCCGCGTGTGCCGCCGCTCCTTGAAGGAGTGGAGCACATCCTCCACGCGGGCGACATCGGCACGGGACGAATCATCGAGCAGTTATCGGAGATCGCGCCGGTTACGGCGGTCCGCGGCAACAACGACCGGGAGGGCCCGGAGTCCCAATTCCCTGAGGTTGAGACCCTCGAACTTGGCGGCTGCCGCATCTATCTGACCCACATCGTGAAGGTGCCCAAGGAAGGTGACGAAGCCGGTCTGGCGCAATACCATGAGCATGGGGCGGATGCGGTTGTGTTCGGACATAGCCACATGGCCTTTCACGAACAGAGGGCCGGGTTGACCTTCTTCAATCCCGGAGCGGCGGGCAAGCGGCGGTTCAAAGTGGTGCCGTCCATCGGGTTGCTGGAGCTGGAGCCGGGGAGGGTTGAGGGGCGGATACTAGTTCTTTAAGGTGGGGTTTGTTTTGGGGAAGGGCACCCTCATCTCCAACCACATCGAGAGCCTCCCCGATGTATCGGGGGGCCTAATCTTCATCCCGTGCGCGGGGAATGGGATTATATCGCCGACCGCACCTGGTTCCCGATTAGAGCAACCCTACGCAAATGTCACCCTGAGCGAAGCGAAGGGTCTGCCAAGGTGAGAATTGGCAGATTCTCTCCCGACGCGTCGGGAGCGCTCCTCAGAATGAAAGTTTTGAGGCGGGGATAGAGACTACCTGTCTCGTCCCCTGATGGTAAAGAAGGCCAAGACACCAGACCCGACGGTTATGGCGGCGATCAGTTGGATGGCCGGCCTGAAGCCGAATAGGTCGGCGACGGCCCCGGCCAGCAGGGCCCCGATGATGAAGCCGGCGTCTCTCCAGAAGCGGTATACGCCTAGATATGACGCCCGGTCCGCGGCCGGAACAGCGTCTCCCACGGCCGCCAAAAGGGTCGGGTAGACCAGGGCGGTGCCCAACCCCAGCAGGGCCATGGACCCCAGCCACACTCCGTATGAATCAACTTCGGCGGTCAGCGAGATCGCCACGCCCTGCAACAACATGCCCGCGACGATCAGAGGTTTCCGTCCCAGGAGATCGCTGGCCCAGCCGGAGGCTAGTTGCAGGCCTCCCCAGACCAGGGGGTAGATCGCGACTAAAATGGCGATGCGGTCGAGCGCCAGGCCCTGGCTGGCGAAATAAAGCGGGAATATCCCCCAGGCGACCCCGTCGTTTAGGTTTTTCACCAGACCAGCTTGGGTTAGCCCGAACAGATACGGCTTCCGCCAAGTGGCGTCGGCGAAATTGGACTTGAACGATGAAAGAACTTGCGCCGGTCCGGATAAAGCGGCCGTCTCCAATGCCAGATGGGAAGCTGTATCCCGGATGAATAGGACGCTGAAGGCCAGACCGGTGGCGGCTATCCCGATGCCCAGGTAGAAGGGTTCAGGCCTCAGGCCGTAAGAGTCCGCGATTATTCCGGTCAAAAAGGCCATCGCCGCCAGTGATAGATAACCGGCGGACTCGTTGAATCCCAGCACCAAGCCTCGCCAGCGGGGGCCGGCCAGGTCCATCTTCATGTTGACCGTCATGGACCAGGCAAGCCCCTGGTTGACGCCCAATAGCAGGTTGGCGCCGATGACCCACCCCCAGGCCGGCGCCCAGATCAACAACAGCGGAACGGGGAGGCCGATCATCCAGCCGGCGATGAGGATCCGGCGGCGGGTGAACCGCTGGGTAAGGGGTCCGGCCAAAAGGTTGGTCCCGGCTTTGGCCAGACCAAAGGTTGCGATGAAAGAGACGACGGCGGTCTTGGAGGTGATGCCGAATTCCGCTTCGGCCAGGC
>JADFPD010000136.1 GCA_022562475.1 Chloroflexota bacterium
TGTCAATAAATTTCGTGCCTGGCCAGGCGTGGACCAGAGGTCCGGTTGGCTGGTGGGGTGAAACGCTTTTGGATGTTGCCGGCGCGGCGTTGGACCCGAAGCAAATCGGTCTGAATCTAGCCCGGACTGTGTTATCATTTCCTGCGCTATCATGGAGCCTGCAGTCCAAGTTGAAAATCTAGTTAAACGATTCGGTCCCATCACCGCGGTCGACGGGGTGACTTTTTCCGTTAAACGGGGTGAGGTCTTTGGGATATTGGGCCCTAATGGGGCCGGTAAGACCACCACGCTGGAGATCATCGAGAGTCTCCAGAAACCGACGGAAGGCCGAGTCAGCGTTTTTGGACTGGACGTGCAGTCCAACGCGGCCGAGGTGAAGGCCCGTATCGGAGTCCAACTCCAGGCCGCCGCCTACTACGATTATCTCAGCCTCGAGGAAATCCTCGCCCTATTGGGCAGCTTCTACCCCTCCCAGGCCGCCCCCGGACCTTTGCTTGAGCAGGTCGGACTCGCCGACCGGGCCTCCAGCCGTGTCGCCGAACTCTCCGGCGGCCAGCGGCAACGGTTCGCCGTGGCGGCCAGTCTCGTCAACAACCCGGAACTGGTAATCTTGGACGAGCCCACCACCGGACTCGACCCCCAGGCCCGCCGCAACCTGTGGGGCCTCATTCGAGAGGTCAACCAGCGCGGCGTCACCGTGATACTCACCACCCACTACATGGACGAGGCGGAGACCCTCTGCGGCCGCTTGGCCATCATGGATCACGGGCGTATCTTGGCATTGGACACGCCCCGGAACTTGATCAATCAATTGAAAGCCAGCTATGCGGTAAAGCTGACCCTGGACAAGCCGATGACCGTGGACCAGTTGGAGGCCTTGAATGGCGGCGTCGAGGTGATTCAGTCTGAAGAACAGGCTGGGGAGCAGGCTGAAGAGGGCGCTAAAACGGAGAACACGTATCAATTACGGCTCGCAAATAGTCCCACGGCGCTCCGAGCCATGCTGGACGAGATAGACAAGGCCGGCTTGGGCCTGGAAAACCTTCAGATCACTCCGGTTACTTTGGAAGACGTCTTTCTCGAACTGACCGGCAGCGAACTGCGAGACTAACCTTGGTCGCGTTGGTCCTCGCAAATATCAAGATGATGTCGCGAAACCGCCAGGCCATCTTCTGGGCCTTGTTCTTTCCCCTGATGTTAGTGGTGGTCTTCGGCCTGTTCGATTTCAACGGAGTGGGCGTGGCCGACGTGGCCGTGATCGACCAATCAGGGGGCCCCAGGGCCGAACTGTTCCGGGAGCGGCTGGAAGAGATAGAGTTCCTGGAGCTGGAATTTGAAGAGATCGGCTTCGATGATGCGCGGGACAAGGTTGCTGACGGTGACCTGGGGTATCTGATAATCATCCCGGAGCTTTTTGACGATCCGGCAGGACAGGCCCAAGCTGAGGGCCCGGCGCCGGTGACGCTGGTCTATAGCACCCGCAACCCGGACCGCAATCAACTGGTGGACGGCGCGGTCCGTAATCTGGTTTCTCACATCCACTCGGACGGCGCGCCTGTGGTGCCGTCCCAACTTCTCACCGCGGAAGTTATCCAGGTCCCTGAGGTCGACTATTTCGACAATGTGCTGTTGGGGCTGCTGGGGCTGGGAATCATGACCAACTCCATCATCTCCATCGCCGTCCGTATCAGCACCTTCCGGAACCAGTCCATCTTGAAACGCCTTCTAGTGACCCCTCTTCCCATCTGGAAGTTTTTTGCCGCGGAGATAACGGCCCACGTACTGCTGGCCTTGGTGCAGGCGGGAATCATCCTGTCGCTGGGCGTCTTTGTCTTCGGCGGGCACATCCATGGAAACATAGTGTGGGTCTTGGCGATCACCGCCTTGGGCAGCATCATATTTTTGAACATCGGATTCATCTTGTCCGCCTGGGCCAAGTCTCCGGCGGCCGCCTCGGGGATGGGCAACGCGGTGGCGCTGCCGATGATGTTTTTGGGCGGAACTTTTTTCTCCACGGCGGCCCTTCCGTGGATCCTCCCCCAATTGTCGTTGGCGCTGCCCCTAACGCCTATGCTGGCGGCGCTGCGGGACGTTGCCATCGACAGTGCACCGATCTGGGACACCTGGCCCTATCTGGCGGCCATGGGCGGCTGGGTTGCGGCCACGGCCCTAGCGGCGACCAAGGTGTTCAAGTTCGGATGATGGCTTTTACAGGCCGGCCGGAACTAAGAAACCTGATGCTGGCCACAGCGGCGGGCGTGGCCGTCTTGCTGATCGCGGTGGCCTGTGGCGGCGGCGGGAAGAAGTTTGTCACGGGGCTGGTCGTTGAGGCGGTCGAACGCGACCTGGTGGAGATACAGTTGCTCAGGGTGCGGGACAGCGATGGCAGAACCTGGGAGTTCACCACGGAGGGGCCTATTGGCATCAGCGCCGCTCATCTGAGGCAACACCAGGTGCTTGGCGAAAGTGTGGTTGTCACCTACAGGGAATATCGCGGCAGTCTTATCGCCACCGATGTTCGCGACGCAATCGATCCAGACGGCTAAAGGATCTCCAGAAGCTTGGCCTCGATCTGGTCGGCGGTGGTGAACTGCTCGAATTTGGCCTGTACCAATCCCTGACTGTCGATGACGAATGTCCACGGTTCTGTGGGCAATCCCCACTCACTCACCGCGGGCACCCGGTCGCCGGTGGGCCTTTCACCTTCCAACAGATGTGGGTCTTCGAAGACCTCAACGTGGATATAGTTCGCCTGGTCTCCCACGCGGTCTTTGACCTTGCTCAACTCTCCCACCTGGGGACCGCAGGTGGCGCTAACGCAGAATGCGGGGGTGGCGAATACGATCACCAGCGGCTTGTCCTGCTGCAGCGCCTCGTGGACCGACAGCTCATATAGGTCCAGGTCGGGTTCCGGCGAGCTGGTGATGTGGGAAATGTCATCTGTATTGGCGGCGGTATGTGTCACGCTGGCCGGGGCGGGCGAGCCGATGGCCGGGGTGCTGGGCTCTTCTTTGAGCAAGAAACTGGTCTGAGCAAAGATCGGTGTGCCGTCGTTGGCCGTGAAATTGATGTCGATCTCATAGGCCCCGGCGGTATCTAGATCGAATTCCGCAACGAACACACCGCCGACCACGGTGGGCCAGCTTACGAACCTGGCGGTGGCCGAGTCTTTCAGATCCCTGCCATCTTGTCCTGGGACCAGGAAATAGGCGCCCACTTCCGATGTCGCGCCAAAAACCGGCATCCCATCACGGTTTACCACACCGAATACGATGCGGTTCACTCCCACAGACATATCGGTCGTGATGACGATGCCGGAGTATTCCGGTCCGCCGGCCGCTTGTTCGCTGGAGATGATCAAGTCGCCCGAGCCCGAGGAGCATGCGGCTACTAGAATGAGCAGCAATGGAGCAAAGAGGAATCGGGTCCGCCGGACCAGCGCCCGGGAGGTGAGTCCGAGCCCGTTGACCAGGTTATGCATCTATCGTTCCTTTTGGTTTAGGTGAGGACACGGCCGGTGGGGTCGCTCCCGCAGTGTTATACCTGAATCGGCTTGTGTACTTTGATGCCTTCTTCAGAGTATCGGATGCGACTGGTGAACGGCATCAATAGTGTATTCCTCTTCCCGCGCCGCCCTCGACAGCGATGGTCTGGCCGGTGATGGCCCCGGCGCGGTCCGAGACCAGGAACAAGATCAGGTCCGCGATGTCCTTGGATTCCACCATGCGGCCGATGGGTATGCTGGCCACCGCCCGCCGCTCTGCCTCCTCGAAGGTGATGTTGGCGTCCTTGGCCTGACGTTCCAATAGCATGTTCTGCCGCGGCGTCCTGGTGGTGCCGGGATGGATGCAATTGACCAGTATCCCGTCGGCGGCGACCTGGTCCGACAGGTTCTTGGCGATGTTGGAGACCGCCGAATTGGTCACGCCGTTGCTGTTGGTCAGGGAATTGACCGAACGGGCAGCCATCCCGCCGATGTTGATGATCCTTCCGCCGCCCCGCTGCTGCATGTGCGGAATGACCTCCCGGGAGCAGCGGACATAGCCCATGACCTTGATGTTGATGTGGTTCATCCAGTCTTCGTCGGCCAGCTCCATGAAGGGCGCGGCAGTAGAGTTGACGGCGTTGTTGACTAAGATGTCCACTCCGCCAAGTTCGGCCACGGTGGCCGCAACCAAATTTTTGATGTCGTCTGGGTTGCCCATATCGGCCTGCACGGCCAGGACCTTGCGCCCGGAGGCGGCCCGGATCTCGGAGGCGGCGTCTTCCAAGTCTTCCACGCCCCGGGCGCAGATTGCCACGTCCACACCTTCTTGGGCCAACGCCAGCGCCGTGGCCCGGCCGATGCCCTTGCTGCCGCCGGTTACGATGGCGATCTTGCCTTCCAACGATAGGTTCATGTTGGTTGCGGCCTCCTTTGCTGTAAAAATCAGGCTATTTTGTTCCGTCTAGAATATTTGTTAACAACCGTTCGTCCTGAGCTCCGTCGAAGGACCGCTGTCTGGGCGCAATCATGGTTCGACGGAGCTCACCACGAACGGTTGACCGGATCGGACGTTTTTGATGCTAGGCGCTAAGCAGGCACGCAGGTCGCGATCAGGCCTGCGATGGACGGCTCTTGGTCCAGATCGGCGACCGTTGCAACCAGGAGGTCGAGTTGGGCGCGCGGCCAAGGCAACTCATCGAACAATGCGCTGATCATCGATGTCTCGGTCGCCAGGTCCCACTTCAGTTCCTCGCCGGTAAGCTCGTCGTGGAACTCGTTGCCGGAGCGGGTGCGGACGGTGATTCGGGGCGCGAAGTTGGCCCGGTCTTTCTGGCCGGTCACCGTTACCCTTTGCTGCAGGTCGGTCACGGCCCGGTCGGCCTCGGTTTCGCCCAAGCCGGGGTCGATTCGCTGGCGCAGCGGCGGATAACTGCCGTGGACCCAGGTGTAGGCGATGAAGTAGTGGGTGCTGCCCACTCCGGGCATGGAGCGGTCCGCGTTGGGAAAGGCTGGCGACGGATAAGTGGTCTCCAGCCAGTTCATCTCCATGGTGATGCTTTCCACATCTTCCGGCGCGATGTCGTTATTGGCCCGCACCCTGGCAGTCAGGTCGATGACCGGGCAGTTGTAGCCGGCCGTGGGGTAGATCTTGGGCGTGACGTGGAGCAATTCCCAGCGTGATCCCAGCCCTTCGACGGTCTGGGCTAGGTCGGTCACGCCGCTTACGCCATCGGCCCCTGCCGTGAATGTGTAGGTCAACTCTCCGCGGTTATTGCCGGTGAAAGCGTTGTAGAAACCTGCCTCCCCCTCCAGGCACGTTTCCGAGCCCTTCAGGTTCTCCCGCGCCAATAGAGCGGCCGTGATGCCGCTGCGAGTGGCCTGGGGCTCGTGGTACATCATCTCTCGTCCGCTGACCCGGGGCCCCTCGGTGGTGCCTGCCGCGAATGTGCAGGCCAGGGCCAGGGCGGTCACTAACTGGTCTTCATTGAGCCCCAGCAGTTTGCCCGTGGTGATGGCTGCCCCCAGCGTCCCGTAGACGGGACTGCAACGGAACCCGCGGGCCTGGGTCGTGGGGATGAAATCGCCGGCGATGCGCGACTCAACCTCATAGCCGGCCGCCAAGGCGGTGATGAACTCCTGTCCCGTAGCCCCGGAGAGTTCGGCGGTGGCCAGGGCGGCGGGGATGATGCAGGGACCGGGGTGAATCAACATACGGTATGAATCGGTCTGATTGGTGGCGTGCATCAGCTTGCTGTTGGCGAAGGCCGCGCCGCCCCGGGTGGCTTTGGTCCCATCCACCAGGATCGTCGCTCCGTCGGGCTTGGCATCTTCCTCTTTGGTCAGGGCGATGGCCGATACGCCGTGGTGGGTCTGGGCGCCGATGATGGACACCACCATGGCGTGCAGGATAGAAGCTTTGAGCTTGTCCACCACCTTGCCGGGCAGCTTGCCGTATTCGAGGGACGAGACGAATCGGGCGTAGGAACGGCTGAGGGCTTCGGGCATGTGAGCGCTCCGGAATAGGGGTAGTGGGCGGACAGGCCAGATTGTATTCCGCCAGTTAAAGCCGGTCAACGAGCGGCCGCTGGCCTACATCAGGTCGTGTAGATGCCGCTTGAGGGCGAGTTTAATCACGCCCAGCAGGACCAAAGCCCCCACGATGGCGCCGAAGACCTCCGGCGTCCATTCCCGGCTGGACATGCCGATGACGATGCCCGCGGCGGGTGGGTGCTCTGTGTCTGTAACCGCCATCACCAGTATCAACAACCCCACGGAGAGGGCCATCATCAGGGCATGGAATTGACTTTGGCCGGCGATGAAGGATTCGATGGACCCAGCGAACAAGATGAAAGAGAAAACCGAGCCCACCAAGAGGGCCATGGTGTGTCCTCCGATCACTGCGCGCAGCCGTGCGGTGGTTCCCGTGGGGTTGATAAAGATCCCAACCACGGTGGAGCCGAGGCCGGCGGCGATGGCCGCGGTCGACAGCGAATCGACGAACAATAGGATGAGGGCCATGGCCAGCGTGGCTAGCAGCGCTTGGAAGATGTACTGCCGGTAGTGGCGGCGGAATTTGGGGTCCAGCAGGTAGGGACTGCCTTCCCCCCGCAGGAGTTCTCCGATCCCCAACCGGCCCCAAAGCCCGTTCACGGTTGAACGGTTGGTCTGCTCACCAGGATTCGGCTCATCGTCTTGTTTTGCTTCAACGGGCAAAGGGTCGTTCTCTCCGCTGGGCTAGGGCGCTTTCAAGCTCTCGACGAAATCGAGCCACACCCGCGCGCAGGGCACCGGCAAGATGTGTTGAACGAATCCGTACACGCCAGGGAAGATCACCTTGCGGCCGTTGGGGAACAGGTCTGCCGAGCCTCTGAAATCCCCCAGGACCTCCTCCCTGAGGTTGGCCGCCGCCAGCATCAACATGGGCGTCTGAACGTTCTTCAGCATGGGTCCGAGGTCGCCGCCGGCATTGCGTTGGAACCCGGCTACCACGTGGGCCGGAGTGGCCTTCATCTGATCGGCGTACCAGCGGATATAAGCGGGGTCGACTATCTGCGGGTCCAACCGGCGGCCGATGGATTCTTCGACCCAGACGTTCATCCCTTCTCGTTCGATTAGATCGGCGCTCTCTTTGTGGTGGGAGTCGAAATTGGTCGGCGAAGTGGCGACCGTGAGCGAGCGTAAACGCTCCTGATTATTGATGGAGAAATTCATGGATATGGACCCGCCCACCGTCTCGCCGATGAGGTGGAACTTCTCCAGTTCCATCTTGTCGACGAACTCCTTCAGGTCGCTGGTGAAGCTGTCCAGGGTCCAGGA
Organism: Chloroflexota bacterium; assembly: GCA_022562475.1. Lineage (GTDB taxonomy): Bacteria > Chloroflexota > Dehalococcoidia > Lucifugimonadales > UBA3495 > UBA9611. The sequence continues at coordinate 7,304 of JADFPD010000136.1, forward strand.
GTGCTCCGGTCCCGACACGTCCGACAGGCCCATGCCCCGCATATCAAAGCGGATCACACGGTAGTGCCGGGCGATGATAGGCACCCAACCGAACCACATCTTATGGCTCTTGGCCATGCCGTGGTGCATCACCACCGTCTCCGGTTCGGTCCAGGGGTCGGTGAAGTCGTCTATGGTGTAAAAAAGCTCTATGCCGTCATCGAGACGTAGTTTCATGTGCCACTCCGGTTGATTCTTGAGGGTTTGGTCTAGGCGGATAGGCCTTGTTCCGTGAATACTGAACGGGCCACACGCATGGCGG
>JADFPD010000035.1 GCA_022562475.1 Chloroflexota bacterium
AGCCCTCGCGGGATAAAGATGAATGTGTTCAATGCTGAATAGATGCCGATGGAAAGAAGGATTCCTAATACCCAACCCATTGCCACGGTCACGGCTGCTTCAGTAAAGACTCGCCTCATCAGGAATCGCTTGGTGTACCCGAGAGCAGCGAGCAGTCCGAACTCGTTCGCCCTTTGCATAAAAAAGATAACGTTGAGAAGTCCCAGGGCCAGCGCGATCACGGCTATGGACATCGCGTTAAGAATCCACACAATAGTATCGATGTTTCTAGTGAGGTTCTCGAAATTACGCCTCGCAATGGAGCGATGAATGACGAAGACCTCATCTTTGGGGAGGGAGTCTAGGAGCGCCTCCATTTGGGTCTCTTGCCCTGCCACTGGAGCTAGAGCAAGAAGGTGGGGCTGATCTTGAAGGCTCTCGGCGACACCGGGTTGGGCCAGAAATCTCTCCCGAAGAAAGTCCAGGTCCCCCAGACCCCCTATTACTTCGGTGGCCCCGAAAGCGCCCACTATTAGCCACTCCCCGTTCAACCAGTCCGCATCATCAACGGCCTGCCCCATCCTGTCGCCGACGCCTAGGCCTCGGTTGCGCAGGAAGTTTTCCGTTATGGCCAGCTCGTTGGTCCCAGGCTGCGGCCACCGGCCTTCCACAAGATCCCATGTCAGCCGATCGGCGAATGGTCTCTTATCGAATTCCGATAGAAAATAGATGGGGGTTCCCTCCCTGCCGAACAGGCCTTGCCTCGGGGTAGTGCGACGTTCCATTCTCAGTGCGTTGGCCACCGAGGAATGGCCGTCCAGCTTTTCTAAGATCGGTCCGCTTAGACCCGCCCTTTGGCTGGAAAAGACCAGGGAGTAGTAGTCGAAGAAGGCGATCTCTCGCTCCTGGTCTTGGTAGAGGGAGCCGGTCAGGGTGCCGCTGGAGGCGATTCCCACGATGGAGAGGGCTATGATCCCGGTAAGAGGGAAGACCTTCCGTTTGTTGTTCCAGTAATAGGTCCAGATGGAGAGAGGACTCATGGCGTTAGCGCACGCGCTCCAGCTCGCCGTCCCACATCTTGTAGAGGCTATCCGCCCTCTGTAGGACGGTCTGGTCGTGGGAGACCGCGACTAAAGCGCTCTCCCCACGGGTTTCGGTGAGCAGGTCCATCACCGTGGCTCCCGTCGTATGGTCCAGGTTCGCCGTTGGCTCGTCGGCTAGAAGGACCAGAGGTTCATTGATGATCGCCCGGGCGATAGCGACCCGCTGACGCTGCCCCCCCGACAGCTCGTAGGGCTTGCGGCGCTCCAAACCTGCCAGACCCAGCCTCTCCACCAGACTTCGGCCTCGCTCCCGGGTCTCAGCATCGTCCCTTTTGGCGCCCACGATGATGTTCTGGAGTACGTTCAGGTAGTTGATCAGGAAGTACTGCTGGAAGACGAAGCCGAAGTTCTGCCGCCTCAACGCCTCTCGTGAGACCCCTGGCATGTCAATGGCCCGGCCATACAGATAAACGTGACCCACAGTGGGTGGTCGGATGCCGGAGAGGGTGTACAGGAGGGAGGTCTTGCCGGAGCCCGACGGGCCGAGAATGCCCACGAACTCTCCGGGGGCCACGGCGAGGTTGACCTTTCGTAGGGCGTAGACGATATTTCGCCCGTCTTGATAGGTAAGGGTTACATCTTTGGTCTCAAGGACCGTCTTGACTGGTTGCCCAGCGTTCGTCATCAGAAACTGCGTAGCTTTCGCGATACCCCTAACGAGGTATCTGATACGACATTCCCCATATCAAGCTGCCTGGACCCAAGCAACGCACCATCCTCGACGAGAGCCATGGTAGTATCACTCACGAACGCCGTCAACCACCCAATTAAGCTCACAAAACCATCCGGCGGCGTCGTGAACTGGCGTTCGATGGGCAGCGGAGGTGGCTTTCACTACGTTTGCACTCCCTTCGAACTCCTCCAGGCACGCACCTCCCCCTTGGTTACCTCTCTTCACCTCTAATGACCTCGAGGATATTCGCTACCCTGGTGCTGGATGGAGCCCGCCGATACGCTCCAGCACTTGCCGGAATACCTCCTTGGGTACCGCGACCTCCGCCAGTTGAAACACCAACCTCCTGGTATGCCGCACCAGCCGGCCCCCAACTTAATGAGCTTGACCTGCACACTGCGTAACGACCAGTCCTTGATGGGCCTACCGTTTTGCTTAAGAAGTGCGCTGTCACAGTAGCCATACGCCACCGAGGTGCCGTTGTATTATGCCAGCGTTCCGACGGCGTTCAGTTTTACCTTATTGGCGCCGGTAGGCCTCAAACGCCTACAGTCAAGTTGGAGGGTGTTTGAAACGGTCTGAGCGGAAGCAGACTAAACATATGGCCAACCAAAAAAAGCAGCCACGTCAGTGGCTGCTTTTTTAGCTCAGACGATCTTGCGGCGCCGGCTAATTCAAGCTTACCGGCAGGTTAACCATCGACCTTAAGGCCATCGTCGGCCGGTATTCCGGGTCATGCGGTCTGACCTCCATATTGGGGAAGCGTTCCGCCAAGGCCCGGAACACCTCTTGTCCCTCAACGCGGGCGATGGTCGCCCCGAGACAATGGTGCACGCCGGCGCCGAATGCCACGTGGGGATTGGGCCAGCGGGTGATGTCCATCACGTCGGGATTTTCGAACTTCTCGGGATCGCGGTTGGCCGAAGGGATGATCCACCGCACCCGGTCGTCCTTCTTGATCGTCTTCCCGCCTATCTCCACGTCCTCGTTGGCGATCCGGGGCAGGGATTTTACCGGGGAGTCGTAACGCAGGCACTCTTCGGCGGCCCGGACCATCATGCCTTCAGTATCGGTCTTAAAGAGGTCCCATTGGTCACGATTTTCCATGAATGATTTGGTGCCGTTGCAGATGAGGTTGATCGTGGTCTCATGGCCGGCGATCAACAACAAAGTCGTGTTGGCCAGGGACTGCTCCCGCGTGAATATGCCGTCCCTCTCCCCACCAGCCAGGACCGATATGAAATCGTCCCCGGGGTTCTCTTTTCTCTCGTCGAGCAGGGGCGCGACGTAGTCGAACATTCCGGTCATGCCCTCGACGTAGGTGCGGTACCGGTCCGGCTCACCGCGGTTGTTGAACAAGAGCTTTTCCGCCAACGTCCGAATATAAGGGCGGTCCGCCTCCGGGACCCCCATCATTTCGGCGATCACCAGCAATGGCAACGGGACAGCCAGGTCCCGCATCAGGTCCACTTCATCCTTGGTCTCGGCGATATCCAACAACTGGTTGGTGGCGGAGATCACCAATGGACGCCACTCTTCCATCGATTTGGGAGTGAAATACCGGTGAACGACCTTCCGCATCTCCAGGTGGTCCGGCCGGTCTTTCTGGATAAACATATTACCCTGGTAATTGCAGGCCGCCCGGTATATCTCTTCGTCTGCTTCGACGATCGCCGGATACGCAGGCCGAGGGTCATTAAGGAAGGTGGCGCTTGAGAAGAGCTCGTGGTTCCGGGTTAGCCAAACCAGGTCGGCGTGCCGGGTGATCACCCATAGTTCGTAAAGCTCGTTCCAGTGGATCGGGTCCTCATCCCTGAGCATCCCGTAATAGGTATAAGGGTCATTCATTACCTCTGGAGTGAACATGTCGTCGGGAATCATAGTTACCATTACGTCACCATCACGGACAGAGTTTTTTATCGGGTCGATAGAGTTTATCAATTTTCCAGATATTGCGGCAAGCCGGTTGAACAGCGTTGTTCAACCCAGATCGCCGGCCTGATGGAAGATTTCGCCAATAAAGTGTGGCTCGGCGTATAGTCGATCAAACCGCCGCCCTTGACTAGCCAGACATCAACTGCGCCCAGCGCCGGTAGAACGCCCGGTGGTTGCTTTCACTCATGGCGTGGTCGCTGGTCCAGACGCCAAGGCGTTCATCGAATATCTCATGTCCCAGTCCCATCTGGGTGTTGAGGTCCAGGCTCCGTGAAATAAACCCCCTTGAAGTACTGGTGCAAGCTTGCCAATTATCCATGTCGTCCTGTTCGAAGGTGCCGGCCGGACTATGGGCTCGAATCGACGCTACGCGAAGGGCGTCTTTGATCGCCTGAGGAGCATCTTTGTCCACGTAACAATATGACCAGATCTGGATCTCTCCCGGTCCCTTGGGATGAAGCACCCGGAACTGTTGAGCGATGGTGCGAATCATGGTGAAATTCGGGAAAACCGTGCCGACGATGGGGTTTGCGAAATTCCATTTATCCCCAAGCCGTTCCTTGACCTCGGCTTGTATCTCCGCCTCGTATTCTGCGACCTCCGGTACCGTCGCTTCGGAGTGTTCCCCGGCGCCACGAGAGATGATGCAGTGGCCGTTGCCCGGGGAAATAATGGCGCCTACCAATGGCGCGCCCTTTTGCTGTTTGGCGCGGGAGGTGGATGTCGTACCTGTCCGTAAAGCAGACAGGTGGCTCCACGCAACGTGATAGGAATCGCCGGCGAAGTTCTCCGCTGGAAATTTCCAGTTGCACGGCACCACTGATTTGTGGCCACCTTCAATCACCTCTATCCCTCCCTTCCTGCGTCCAAAGAAAGCGTCCAGATACCAAGCCATCTCTCCCAGATACTCCGGCAAAGTCGGCGCCGACTCATCGAATGTGGCGAAGAAAAGACCGCAGTGGTTGTCGATCTGGGCCACCGGGATAAGTCCCCATTCCTTGGTGTTCAATTCACCGAAGTAGGCGTCCTTGAGATTGGGGACCGCCTGGAGACGGCCGTCGTTGGAGTAAGCCCAACCGTGATACGCGCAGACGAAGGACGAGGCATTCCCCGTTTCCGCCCGGCATAGCCGGTTGCCGCGGTGCCGGCATATGTTCAGATAGGCGTTGACCTTTCCGTGACTGTCACGGACAACCAACACTGGGTCTTGTCCCATGTAAGTGGTGAAAAAGTCACCGGGGTTGGGGATCTGGCTTTCGTGACACAGGAACAGCCAACAACGGGCGAAGATCCGCTCCACTTCCTGCTGGTATATCTCGCCGTCGGAGAATATCCGCCGGCTGACCAAGCCGTTGTCGGCATCGACCAGGGCCTTTATGTCTGTAGCCATATGTCCCTACCGTCCTGGGTCTTGTTATTCAGGGCGCACCAGGGCTTTACGGCTCCTGGCGGCATCCTCGGTCTGAGCGTCGAGCTTCAACCCGAACCCGTCGGCCAACCGGGTCAAATAATTGAAGATACCCACGATGTGACCAACTTCCAGGCACGCGGAGTCGTTGAACCCCAAGTCGCGCAGCGGCTGCCAATCGCTCTCCATAATCCTTGTGGGCGTAGCGCTCAACTTTTCGGCGATGGTGCACAGCGAGCGCTCCCTTGCCGATAGAGATGAGACCTCACGCCAACGATTCTGTTTGATCGCTTCTACAAGTTCGGAATTTCCGTCTTCGGCACGCAGAAACTCTGCGTGGGACTCGGTTCAATAATGGCAGTCTTGAGCGACCGCGGCCACCGCGGCCACCATCTCCCTCTCTTGCCGGCTCAGATGTCCGGGTTCGAACATCACGATGCGAAATAGATTGCCGAATGCAGGGCCGATCTCCTCATGGGCTGCGAGCAGCCGTCCCATCGCTGGAATGAACCCAAAGTCGTATCCGCCGGCGCGGACCCCCGGAGGCAATTGAGCGCGCCGTTCGGCCTCATTAGGTATGGCGACCCAGGCTTCTGGCGTGTCAGAATCGTGTTTCACGTCAGTCTATCCTCTCCAAGTCATTGATCAGTGGCTTGGTCCCTGTTCCCTTGATTGCGCATTATGGCACATGACACCTTGCCGCCACCCGGCTAAGGCCCTTGAGAATTCGCGCCAAAGGTGAATGCGAATAGGGCGAAATCGTCTGAGTTGGAGCTGAGCTTCAATTCGTGCTCCCCGTACTCGGGCAGGGCAACTACTTGGTACAGCCGGCCGCCGTTCACCGTGAAGTAACTCCGGCCATCAGCGGCAATCAGATCGGCGCCTGCCTCAGACGGGTCCAAAGGACGTCCGTCCAAGGTTACTTGCACCTCGAATGACGCCGCCTTCTCCGGGCTAATCACCGCGTTGACGCTGGTCCCGGTGAACTTCAGCGCGATGTAGTCCTCGTAGTTTTCGGTCTGCCTGGCGTGCCGGACTGCTTCAACATCGTTGAACCAAACCCCTTGGAGGTAGAACTTATGGTTCTGGTGGCTTCCCGGATCTTGGAATTCGATGACCCTTGTCCCGCCTTGGTAGTACTGGATCTGAGCGACGTAGTTGCCGCCCGGCTGTCTGTTTCTTTTCGTCCCGCCGTAAAGCTCCCTGGTAACACGGTTGGGGCTGGCCAACGCGGTGATCCGGGATGCCTCGGCCTGAAGGCCCTCGGGCACGCCGGATAGGTCGGCGCCCGCGTCTTCCAAGAGCCCGCGTATCCGGCGTTCGGTCTCGCCGTATGCGCCTTCACCGAAATGGGTGTAGCGGATCTCGCCCTCTGCGTCCATCAGGTATTTAGCCGGCCAAAACCGGTTGCGGTAAGCCCGCCACGTCTGGAAGCCGTTATCTTGGGCGATGGGGTATTCCAGGCCGAAATCCCGGGCATTCTCGGTCACGTTTTCAGTCAGCTTTTCAAATTCGAACTCGGGAGAGTGCACCCCCACGATCACCAGCCCATGGGAAGCGTACTTTGCGTGCCAGTCCTTCAGGTAGGGCATGGTGCGGATGCAATTGACGCAGGTATAGGTCCAGAAATCGACCAGCACCACTCGGCCTCGCAGCTCTTCCATCGTTAAAGGCCGGGAGTTGATCCAATCGGCGATGCCCTGGAAGTCAGGCGCTTTGGAGCCGGTGCCGAGGCTTCCGGTGGGCCAACAGACCGCCGTGATTAAAATACCTGCCGCAACGACCACGGCCGAAATTTTGAAAATGCTTCCCATCAAGCGCGTCCCTCACAGATACACCCCCCCAACTGATTTTCCCAGATCAAAGTGATAACCTGGACCTGGGATCCTCAGAATTCCGTGAACTATAAAACGGTATCCCAGGCGCGTCAACCGGCGCCGTTTAGCTGTGGATTAACCGCCGACATCCGTGCGGATCAAGGCGCCGGGAATACAAACGGCATATCGAATTAGCTTCTACGTTTTGACAAGGTCCGGGTGACCGGGCGTGTGATGTTGGCTCTCATTTCGGGCGGCCCACCTCATCAGGGCGCCGAACATCTGCCGATCGAGAGTCTTTCGTAAATGAGGCTGATGCCCGCGGCCTATTTTAGCCAAGAACACTCCTCGATATCGCTAGACATGAATCAGCCGGCACATGTCGTGCCGTGCCGATTCCTCGGATGACCCTTTAGTACCAACGCCATGGCCTATTTGGGTCATCGAAGAGGACCCAATTGAACTAGAACGTGACCCATCTCGGCGGCAAACTTAGGCCATTAAGTCCTTCAGTCCCAATTTTCCTTGCGCAGCCTGATCTAGTTAATAAGGTATGCGGATAGACCGAGCATGTGGGCTCAATTCCCGTCAAAGTAATCCGGACATATTTTGACGGGCCTTAATTGTATAATCGACCTGAGCTTAAACAGACATAACAAGAGTGATGCTGCCTTCATAGGCTGGAGCCACCACCGAACCGGCCTGCTCAAAGTAGGGCCGGATTTTTCGAGTAATGGTCCGGTCCAAGAGCTATGAGCGCCACACTCCGCGATACGCACTGCATGTATGGAGGCTAGAAGATGGCAGCCAGATTGAAAATGATAATTGCGCTATGTGCCGTGGTTTTGGTGGCTGCAGGCGTAGGTGGATATTTATATTTAAATCCCTCAGCAAACTACACTGGTCCCGTTGAGAGAATAACGATAGCGGTTTCAGAGGGCCTAGTTGAGGCGCCCATCTTCATCGGTAGCCAAGAGGGCATTTTTTCGAAGTATGGCCTTGAAGTCAGTTTTAAAATGACCCGGAGTGGAAAACAGAGCCTAGACGCAGTATTCGCTGGAGAAGCTGATATAGCGGCTGTCTCCGAGATCCCCGTGATGTTTAACAGTTTCAAAAGAGATGATTTTTCGGTGATATCCGTTTTTACTCGGACATCAAGCGATGTGCAGATCGTAACCCGCAAAGATACCGGCATCTTAAGCAAAAAAGACTTGAAAGGGAGCAAGGTAGGAACGTTTGCCGGGTCCAGCGCTGAATTCTTTTTAGATTCCCTTTTGGTGCTGGAGAACATTCCCCGGGCCGAAGTAGAAGTGGTGGACATCAACCCGGGAGACTTGCCCGCAGCACTCGCCAGCGGCGAAGTTGACGCAATCGCAATCTGGGCAACGCAGGTGAATAACGCGGTTAATCTGTTGCAAGACGATTCCGTCGTAATAAAAGCACCCGAGGCTTATACATTGAATTTTAGTCTGGTCGCAATGAACGATTACATCGCTTCTAATCAAGAGATTCCTAAAAGATTGATCAGGGCGATCGGTGCAGCTACAGAATTTATTCGAGGAAGCGAAGAAATCTCTCGGAAATTTTTGGTTGATCGCTTCGGTTTCGATGCGGGCCTAGTCAACTCACAGTGGGCGGGATTAGAGTTCGGTCTTAATCTGGATCAATCGCTGATCCTTACACTTGAATCCGAAGCGCGATGGGCAATCGAAAACAACCTTACGGATGCGACGGAAATCCCAAATTATTTAAATTACGTTGATTCCGGACCGCTGGAGGCGGTAAATCCAAGTCGGGTCACCATAATCAGATGAGAATATGTTGAGCGCGGTGTCAACGGCAGCAAGGTTAAAAGCGCGAGCAAGGACGAGTCATGAAGATTAAAAATCTGGTTCGACTCGTCCTAATCGTGTCGGTCGTCTTGGTAGCATTGCTGGGTTGGACCCTTCTTTCTACCTACAGCCGCATCAACAAGGCAAGTCACGATGCAGCATTGTCCGAAGAGATTGTCCGAGGGGTGTTTGAACTGAACATCCTGACGAGTGACTATGTACTGTACCGTGCCGAGCGAGCACGAATACAGTGGAATACTAGGCACGAATCACTCAGGTTGATCCTGGACCGAGCGCGCGGGGAATTCACAAAGACGGAGCCTCGGGCCCTATTGACCACAATCACCGATACCTATGGACAGATCCAACCAGTTTTTTCTGACCTTATCATGGCATTGAAGGCCCGAAATTCCATGGGTCCGGCTATCTCCGAATTCCGGGAACACGAAAACAAATTAACCGCGCAGCTACTGGTGAATTCACAAAGTATGGTCTCCGATGCCTCGCGATTAAATGAGATCAGTCACGTAAACGTTGACTCAGTTCGGAAATCCGCCAGCGTGTTGATAGCGGCGATATTCGCGTTGATGGTGGCTATTAGCCTTTCAATTCTGTTCATGATTAATCGGACCATCTTGCGGCCGATCGCTCAACTTCAGACGGGAGTTGAGATAGTTGGTGAAGGAGATTTGGATTATCGGATCGGAATGAGTCGTCGAGATGAAATTGGTTTGCTGTCACAGGCATTTGACGAGATGACGGAGAGACTGAACACGACCACCGTTTCCCGCGACGCTCTAGCTTTAGAGATTGACCATCGGCGGCGGGCAGAGAAAGAGGTACAGCGGCTGGCTACGATAGTTGAGTCGGTCGACGACCCAATCATTGCTATCGATACTGAAATGCACATCACGGTTTGGAATACAGGCGCCGAAAAACTTTATGGCTACTCTGCGGAAGAAGTGTTGGGAACGCCGATCGAAATAATATCTTTACCAGGCTTGAAGCCCACACAGGCGGCAAACGCAGAAATCACATTCAAGGGAAAACCGATTTCAGCTTACGAGACACAGAAAATCACGAAGAGCGGGAAGGTCGTCGAAGTCACCACCAGCGGATCACCAATATTCGACGAATATGGTTATGTCACTGGAGCGGTTGGCGTGCATCATGACATTACCGACCAAAAAAATGTGGAACGGGCTCTGCGAGAATCCGAACAGAGATTCAACGCCCAGATTCTGCAAGAAAAAACCCGAGCGGAGGATATTCAGGTCAGGAAGACACAGCAGTTAGAGACTATATTTGAGATCGCGGCAGTCCTTGCGGGGCCGGCGGAATTCCAATCAAAGGCGGAAGCGGTCTCAAGAATAATTCAGGAGAGATTAGAGGCGGATTCGGTCGCTCTAAGGATGCTGGACGAGGAAAGGCAGACTCTAACGGTTGTTGCCGCCGCCGGATCTAGATTTGTAGGGATTCCCGACTCGTTGTCTTTGTCGGAGGACGGATTTTCGCAGCGGGCCTTCCGGGAAGGCAAAAAGGTGTTGATCGAAGATTACTCGAAAGTACCCGGAGCAAGACCTGACGCAATAGCTCGTGGCCTCAAATCTATCTGCTCCATCGGTCTTCGTGGTGCGGACGGACCCAACGGACTACTTAACATCGCTTCACGTCATCCGGGTCATTTCAACGATGAAAGAGTCGAATTATTGGAAACGATCGCGGGCGCTATCGCTGCATTGTTCGAATCGGCCAGGCTGTCTGACGATCTGGAGCAGAGCCGGAGGGAGATAGAGGTTACAGATGAAGTGGCTCGAATCATTACCTCTACCCTCGATATTGAAGCAGTCTACGACGATTTCTTCACCGAAATGAAAAAACTTATTAAATTCGATCATGTAAGTTTAGCACTCGTTGATGGAGACAACCAACAAGGGATTATTGCCTATTCTTATGATCCCACTCCGCTGCCACCGCCATATACCACGGGCTTGAGATTCGATTTGCCAGGTAGTTTGCTAGGGCAAGTGATGGAGCTTCGTAAGAGCATCAATATGCCAGATCTGACTGAAGCACGCGATTATAACCAATCGGAAGAGCTAGTACGCCATGGAATTGGAAGCCTCATAGTCACACCGTTGATATTCGAGGACAAGGTAATCGGCGCATTCGCATTATACGGGCGCAACCGGAATGATTTTGGGGGAAGGGAGCAGGTCATACTCGAACGCCTGGCCAGTCAGGTAGCTCCATCTGTGCGCAATGCCATGTTATATCAGGAAGCCGATCAATCTGCACTAGCTATGGACAGTATCGGAGAGGCGGTTGCGTTCTTGGACGTGGAAGCCAGGATCCGGCACGTCAACCGGACGTTTGAAGAAACATTTGGGTATTCCTCGGGTGAACTACGAGGGCAATCGATTGAAATGATTTCCACGACTGGAGGTCAAGATGGGCAGGACCGCGAAATCTTCGAACAGGGTATCTTGGGCGGTTGGTCCGGCGAGGTGCTCAGGAGAACCAAGTCCGGTGATCTATTAAATATCCTTTTGACGGTAACTCCAGTCAAAGACAAAAGCGGCAAAGTGATCGGCCTGATCAGTGTTTCGCGGGATATTACCGAAAGGAAGAGGACTGCAGCATATCTGTCCGAGCAAAGCCGGTTGGCGGCGGTGGGCGAGCTGGCTGCCGGGGTTGCCCATGAAATCAACAACCCCCTAACAACCATCCTGCTGTACTCCCAATTGATTTCAGAGTCGGACCTTTCCGACGAGACCAGGTCAGACCTGGCCGCCGTTTCGAACGCTGGGCGTCGAGCTGCCGAAATCGTCCAAAGTTTGTTGCTGTTTGCGAGACGGGAGGACCCTAAGCCAGAGGCAATGCAGCTGGAATTCATCGTGAAAAAGGTCCTTGAACTCAAGAAGTACGATTTCAGAAAGAGTAATATCCGAACGGTTTTGGACTTCCAGGCAGGCATTCCCAAAGTCCTCATTGACGGTAACCAAATGTCCCAAGTAATCGTGAATATTCTGAACAACGCCGAACAAGCCTTGGTTTCACACAAAAATGGAGGGGAAATTGCGATTAAAACCAGCGCCACACCCGAAGCCGTGGTCCTGGAGATTCGGGATGATGGGCCAGGGATGGAGCCCGAACTGATTGGCAGGATCTTCGAGCCCTTCTTCACGACGAAGAATGCGGGAGACGGGACTGGATTGGGACTCAGTATTTGCCACGGTTTAGTCCGGCAAAACCGGGGAGAGATGTGGGCCACGAGTCAATATGGCGTTGGTTCGTCGTTCTTTAGCCAATTTCCGATTCCCGATGGTGAAGGTGCTTCTCATCGATCGCTCGATCGGATTAAAGCACCTGACGGAGCATCTTTTGGGAGGAAGTGGGGCAGAATTTTGGTCGTTGACGACGAGTCAAGCATCAGGGAACCGATCGCTGTTGGTCTGGGCAACGACTTCGAAATCGTTGACCAGGCTGATAACGGTGAAACGGCGTTGGACCTGATTCGGACTTCAGAGTACGACTGTATCTTGTTGGACTTGAAGTTGCCGGACATCAGTGGAATGGAAGTATTCGAAAAAACGATTGAATATGATCATCGTATCGCCGATCGAATAATTATCATGACCGGAGACACTGCCAGTCCAGAGACGGCTTCGTTCTTATCCCATTTGAAGAATGTCTCCATGCATAAACCATTTACACTTGATGATGTCAAAGAACGCATCAGCGTTTTGTTGAATGGAGTTTGATCTAGCTGTGCTGGGTCGGTTGGCCAGGTTTGGTTTGAGTTAAGGAGATGGTCCCGCCGACCTGATTTTCACCCATGCTCTAACCGTTACCAGCCCCCTGTCTGGGTGTTATTGCAGTATCTTCCTCTCCGTCTGTGTATAACCGCCGTCAGTTTTACCACATCGAAATACCGGGGGCACAAACGAAACACCGATCTAGCTTCGAGATGGGCGGTATCAGTCCCGGTGATTCGTGGAGTCGGAGTGCTCGCCTGCTCGCTATCTGCAAACATCGTTGGTTGATTGGTTCCTTGCCGGGAAACGGAATTTTAGTCGAATAGGGTAGAAAACGAGGCGTAGCAGAGCCGGACTCGTCTTGAAATACGGGCCGGCGGTGTCGGTGGACCGGGTCCCCGACACTCAAAGAGCGACCGGCCCCGGACGGGATGGAAACGAACTTTTCCGCTACCGCGTGCGGTCCTGCATCGATCGGGTCCGGCCGAAATACCCGGAGTGGGTATGATTGATGATCCCCAGTATGGTCTCACATTCAGGGCAGACCATGATCAGGACCTCCACCCCATCGACGCAAGCGTGTTGGGCACTCGGCGATCCAATCTTGACCTGGCAATGGGGACATTTCATGTCGGCACCTCTCACCTTGCTAGCGCGGACGATTGATAAATACTACTTGATACATCACACCGGCCAATACCCCGCCGAGCATCGGACCCAGCCAATAGATCCAATGGTCCGCCCATTCGCCTGACACTAAAGCTGGCCCAAAGCTGCGGGCCGGGTTCATGGAGGCCCCCGTGATTGGGATCGCGACCAGGTGGTCAACAACCACGGCCAATCCGATGGCGAGGGGGGCCAATGGAGCGATTCCACCTGGGTCAACAGCGGTGGCAAATATCACGAACACCAAAACAAACGTGACCACGATCTCCATTATCAGTCCCATGCTGACCGACACGTCGGTACCCAGCGCATGGGCGCCTAGGTTTGTATCGGCGGCATCGGGGATCGTGGCTAAGAGGAGCAATGCTCCGATGATTGCCCCTGCCAACTGAGCGGAGACGAACATCATCCCGCGTGCTCCGCTTATTTTTCTGGTCACTACAGCCGCAAAAGTCACAGCGGGGTTCATGTGCCCGCCTGAGACATTGGCCGTGGCAAATGCAAGAAACGTTATCGCCAGCCCGTGGGCAAAGGCTATGGTGAGTAACCGTGGGACCGTCATTTCGCCATCGGTCAGAGACCCGGTGATGATTACGGAACCTGCCCCCAAAAACACGAACAAGGCGGCGGCAAGCATTTCTATGAACGATGACCGCCAGGCCTCGATCGAGGTAAATTCTTCTCTCTTCAGGATATTCATCACAGAATCGGCCTTTCGAGTAATTACGGCGCTGAGAATCCGATATCTTTGTGGCTACCGTCGCACAGGGGCATTTGTGAAGAGGCCCCGCATCGGCAAAGTGTGACTCTGTTTCGAGTCTCCAGGGGCTGCCCATCACTCCGTTCTACCGGTATGCCTCCGGTTATCCAGATCGGCCCGTCGGGAATGACGCCCACCTCTTTGGGTAAATCAGGTTCCATGATTTCTTCGTCAGGCCCCAGGGTGTAAGTGAGGGTCCCCGATGGGCACCGCTCAATCATGGCGATTATTTCGGCCAATACCTCGCTGTCGTTGCTATCAGCCCTCATCTTCCAGATATCGGTGAGCCGCGTGCCACAGAATCCGGAGTGCATGCAAAGTGAGTGGTCGTCCTTGATAAAGATCTTCGGGCTCCTGAAGGTCTTCCGGCGGTCCGCGATCTGCCCGGTGTCCGCTGCCTCGGTCCCTTCGAATCCCACATCTTCGTGGGTGTCGTCGCAGAACGGCTTGTTTTTAGATTTTCCGCATCGGCAAAGGGCATAATTGCCGCCGTCCCGGAGCACCTCTCCCCTGATCCAGGAAAGCGGCTCTCCGAACTCGGACATTTCCTGAGATTGTTCAACCAACGGAACGTTTCCTCGAACTATATATGGCCCGTTGCGCTCAACGATTATTCTCGGTGTATCCTCTGATGGCATTCTGCTCTCCCTTTTGAAGTGACGCCTAGGTCTCCAAGGCGGTCACCGGAATAAAATTTGCGGTCTCCGGGCGCCTGAGCTAGCCGATTTATGCGCGGTTCAGGCTTCTGATCTCGCTGTAAGCTTGCCGATATTGGGCAATCGTAATGCCCCGGCGATGGACATGTCCACCATGGGCAAATCGGCAATACCCAGAAGCTCCCGGAAACATCGTCCGCCCATGTGGACCTAAGCGACTGGGGACTATATTCCCCTTCGAGGATCCGGAAGCACAAACGAACCGCAGATTTTGCTTCAATATCGCGAATTAGCCGGATGCGGAGTCATTGCCGGATACCAACCGTGTGCTTGGGCGTAACGAGCCGCATCGGTCCGGTTGCGGAAGCCGGTCTTGTTGAGGGCGATTCTTACGTTGATGCCCACCGTCCTGAATCTGATGAAAAGGTCTTAACCACCTCCCGCTTGGTTAAGCAACCGCCCACTTCAACCGTTTTTGCTTCGGGAATAGTAATTTATGGCGATAAAAACCCCCACATTCGCTCGTGATCACCCTCTTTGATCTATGCCGGCCATCAATGGGACCGTCGCGTCATTCATCCATGAGATTCGGCCCGTTATAGGCCCCAGGCTCGGGCAGGCCCGTGAAATCCTGCTCCCATATAGCACGGTAATACGGCTCCAGATTGCCCGTCAGCACCGATCCGTGGTGGCAGGCGATGGTCTTGATGTCTAGGCCTTTCATCTTCGCCAGGGCGGCTCGGATATGGCCCATGGAAGGCATCAGCCCGATTCGTTTGTAGAGGTCCACCATTTGCTCGGAAAGGTCTTCGTCAGTAGACGCCTTTCCGTGGCCCGGCTGGATAAAAAGGTCTGAGCTGAAGAGCGTCCCATGTGTCTCCTCCGCGACCAAAAGGCTGTCCCAGGCGTGAACATAGGGCGTCAGGAAGAAGCGCAGCTTCTTCGAGCCGGTGGTTAGCTCCTCTCCGTCAGAGATCACAACCGGGTCCTTTCCGGTGAAGTCGCGGATCGAGCTGGACCCGATGGGGCTGCAAACGGCGACGGCGTTGGGAGCAGCGGCCAAGAAATTATTCAGTCCGCCGCATTCATCCCCCTCGAAATGAGGGACAACGATACGCTCGATCTTCTTCAGTTCAACGACTGATTCCACCGCTGTTTTCACCTCGTCGAAGACCGCGGAGAAGCTGGTTTCGATGAGGGTCGGACTGTCATCGTCCACCAGGAACAAACTATAGGTAACGGGCCGGTCCGGCAATACCACATTGATCCGGTACACACCGCTGGCTATCTCAGTGATCGTAGCCATGACGGACCTCCATTTCATCAATCTTCAGGGGAGAGACCTGCGCCTGATTCATTCCTAAGACGGGGACTCAATCCCAGGCATTCCACCACACAGTCATGATGGGCCGGCCTATCCGGCCGGTAAGTAGCACGACGCCCGCGGCTTAATTCGCTTCTTCTAGCGCACACCCCACGGATCGGAAGGCATTTCCACACCCCGTTCAGAGGCTAACTTTGCCGCATTTTCCGCTCCAGCCTTAGCACGGGCGATCTGCCATTCATCGACATCCAATCCCAGGCCGTCGACGATTCTCACCCGCATGTTGAAGTAAGCACAGACCTGGGCGATGTCCAAGACGTCCCGATCGGTCCATCCCACTGCTCTCATCGCATCGATATCTGATCTATTGCAAGTTGACGGAGCCACCGTTAATTTTTCCACCCACTCAAGCATCACCCGCTCCGCTTCGCTCAGGTCCATCTGCCTCCAGTCAGACTTGATGCGTTCTACCTCCAGATCGTCTCCGCCTTCCTGACGCAGATACTCTGCGTGGGCCACCGTTCAAAACCGGCAATTGAGTGTAGAGGAAGTTACTGTGGCGATCATCTCTCGCTGCGCCGTGGTCAATCCGGATTCGCCGCGCATGATCTCCCACATCAACTCGGCAGTGTGCCACATCGCTTTCGGGTTCAGACTGTGCAATGCCGGCGGTGTAATGGGTGGTCCGCCGGCGGCGTTGTTTCGCTCTTGGTTGATGGCCTCGCCGGACCTCTGGTCCCGTAGTTTCTTGTAGACTTCTTTGAGTTCGCCTTTAGCACTCTGCTCTTTGATCACTGTGATCCAGGGCATGGAGGACTCCTTCTCTGATTAAATATTAGGTCCGGCCGCTTTTATCAAGGTCCATCGAAGTTTTACCGGTTTGGCCCGGGAAGTGGCTATTCTCAGGCTCACGATGTGGCGAGCCGATCGTTTGCCTGACGCCGGCCTCGAGATGACGGACCTCAAAGTGGTGGTGTTCCATCGGGAATGAGGGAATGGCCTCCTGGTTCATTGCTCTCTAGCGAGGGAGCCGCCATCAAGGGCTTAGGCTTGGCGCAAAAATGCGCACACATTCACGGTGTTGTTCGGGCAAGTCATAGACCCGCCCCATTTCTTACGAAGAACGTGACCTTAGGTTACAGCCACTCTTGTTGCTACAGGTTCTCCTTATGAAGCGGCTGGTCCACGTGAGCGCGTTGGAGCCGACGATCGTTGTAGCCGGTGGATCAGTTGGGAGTCCAGGCCAGCGCCCTTACTTCGGTGAACTCTTTCTTCAGCTTCTCCCAACTTTCACCGCCATCGGCGCTGCGGTAAAGCTCGCCATAGATGCTGTTGGCCAGTATCAGATCGGGGTCGGCAGAATGGGTCGCGAAATTCCATATGGGTGAATTGGGTTCCACCGGCAATGGCGGGGTCTCCCATGATTTCCCACCGTCCGTGGACCGCTGAATAGTGCCGGTGTTCCCGATGGCCGCATCACCGTTGGCGGCGAACAGCACTTGTGAATCATCGGCCTTGACCGCTACCCACCGGCAGTAAGGCATGGGGAAGGACGAGGTTACTGCCAAGGATTGGAAGGACTCCCCTTCGTCCTGGCTGGCGTAGATCTCATGGGGAGTGCTAACGAGTAGGGTCTTGTGTTCGCCAAGGCTAAAGGCCATACCGTGAATGTCCGGGTTGGTGATGCCGTTATCCACATGTGCCCAGGTATCTCCGCCGTCCCGGCTCCGGTACACTCCGTCGATCTCCACTCCGGCGTACACCGTGTCCTGGTCCACCGGGTCTACCAACATCGCCGTGACCCTGGGTGAACCGATGGCGCATTCCTGGGCGATCGTCGCCGACAGCTTTTGCCAACTCTGACCGCCGTCTTTGGAGCGGAACACGAAAGGAGGACTGGTGCCGACGTAAACGGTGTTCGAGTCCGAAGGATCGATCGCGATGGACCAGATATTCAGTCCCGCCATGGGAGAATCCAGCTTCACCCAATTGCTGCCGCTATCATCGCTTCGGTAGATTCCATTGTTGGAGCCCGCGTACACAACGTTGGGACTCTGCGGATCTACCGCCAAAGCCCTAATTTGGGATTCCCCGGGGAATGGGTCCCGAATACGGTTCCAACTCTCACCGCCGTCGGCACTTTGAAATAGACCAGCGCCCGTAGTTCCCACCATGATGCTGTAGTTACCGGACATCGCAACGCCTCCTTAACTAGTTATCATCTGAGTTTCAACGTCAGACTGCCCATAGTTTGAGCCAGATTCAATTGGGAGCAATATACACCTGGCCCCAATGTGCGTGTCAAACTTCGGTTTTGACCGGTTACCGTCTGGCTTCAATTTCACATCATTGGCGCCGGTGGGCAGCCACCGGCTACCGCTGGACTGACCGGTGTTGGAAACTGGGTGGAAGGCGTTGATTAACAGCGGGTAGCCGGCTGGGGTACGGTTTAGGCCTCAAGACGCGGAAAGGCCCCCGAGATTACCCGGGGGCCTATTGCTTGGGACGATATTTGGGCCGGTATGCCGATCAAAGCTATAGAACTACTGTAGCAACTAGCTAGTGCGAAGTGACCCCTGTCGCTGCGCTGAACTCTGATGTGCTCCCGAATACATCGTTTTCAGAGCCCGGTTGATCGTCAAGAATCTCCGTTGCCGTTGTCGTGATCGAAGTGCCCACTTCAACGTCCCCGGCAACTGCGAGCGCGGCATCGAAATTGATGTTGCCCCCGTGATTCGTGCTGACTTCGAAGGACCCGAGGTGGGTTAAACCTTCAACCGGAGCTGCACTCCCTACCGGATTGGCGTAAACGTCGATGCGATAGGTCTTGTCCCGCTCACTCATAAGATGGCCGTGTACGGATAGTTCTCCGCTGTCCAGTTGGGCGCGATTCATCGTGGGGAAGTTTTGAAAGCCATTAGGGCCATCATCAACGTCCTTGTTGTCGTTGAATGTCACGCCATCGGCCGACGGTTCAAAGAAGAACACTCCGAGCGTGGGATGGGGCCCCTTCACGCTGTAGTTTATTGTCAGGTCGATCCCCAAGCCATTGCTGCCCGAGATCGACGATTCAAGAAATGCGTTCCCACCTGGAAGTCCGCCGGATGCCAACGCTGCTCTGACATCGTCGTGGATCAACTTGCAGGACCCATCGCCTTGAAGTTCCGTGGGACAGCAACCTGGATATGCGCCACCGACAAGACTGCAAAGCCCGAGTGCGCCCAGACGTTGTTCTTCTGCGACCAGTGCGGGTGTGGGATCTCCTGCGATAAGGAACGCCGAGCTGTTGCCCGTGTTGACCACGGTATTTCTCAAGAAGGTATTGTTGTTCGATCCGCTATAGTCATTTGCCACAGCGCCGAAAGAGATTGCCCTTCCCCGGGCCAAGTTCCCGTCCGTTGCCAAGAAAAGCGCGTTGAAGATCGAGACCGACCGATTGGGTTGGTTCGCTATGTAGTTATCTGCGATCAGATTATTGGATGAGCCGTTGGCGATTGAAATTCCTGCGTTGGTATTGTTCTCCACGACGTTCGAAAGGAATCTCCCTCCGTCGCTAGACACAAATGAAGTACCGCCGGAACCGTTGTTGGATAAGACGTTGCCTATGATGGAAAGTCCATCACTGCCGGTGCTGAAAACGCCGCTTCCGGTGTTCCCAAGTGGGCTTCCGTCGGCGCCTACGCCTATCTTGTTGTTCAGCACTTCAGTATTTGGGGAGAAAAACGGCCTTACGCCTTCTCTCCCATTCGCCGAAAGGACATTGCCTTCGATCAAGGTGCCGGAGGCCCTATTTATGAAAATGGCCCTCTGTCCATTCCCGGCGGGCAGCAGACCGGTCGCGTCTGTCCCGATATAGCTGTCGCGTACAGTATTTCCCCCGGAAAGGCTTATGTTTACCCCATTGACGGAAAACCTGTTGATTACCAGTCCGACGACTGTGCTGCCATCGCTGCCGGCGATGATATTCAGTCCGTGGACTCCGGCGCCCGCCGCACTGCCATCTAATTCAATGACCGGCGAGCCAGCCGCATATCCGGGCTGTGTCGTTCCATCGATGGTCGCTGGGTCGTCGATTGAAGGGAGGGCGGTCAGGGGTTGAATCGTGTGTACACCGGCGCCAGGGATACTAAAGGCAATCACATCGGCGCCTGGGTTCAGATTCGCATCCAAGATAGCCTGGCGCAATGATCCTGGTCCAGAATCGCTGGTGTTGGTGACCGTGTAGGTTGACGCTGCCAGAGCTGTTGATAATGTCGAGACCTGCATCAGTGATACCAAGAGCACCAATGCAACGATCAGCAACGGCCTGTAAAGGTTGTTCGCAAACATATTCATTTTGTTTTCTCCTTAGAATTGTTTCGGCTTCGGATACTTGCCGTCGTTTCCTGAATGGGTCGGCCGCGGCGCGCCGAACACACCTCGAGAATGCGACGGCTTCGCCGCGGCGCGGGCCCGTGAACGTCGCGACGACGTCCGCGATGGACGATACGCAGAGCGATAGAAGCAAGCATCCGCATAAATGCCCAATTGGAAGGAGGAGGTTACGGAGGTGAGAGGACGGGTCTTGTGGGCAATAATGCCCACGTTGTGACCGGTTTAGAGGCGTGAAATGTGTGGATTCAGGGGGAGAGCCGGCTCAGGGCGAACGTGGTGGCTTCCGCCCGGTTTCGGGCGTTGATCTTAGTGTAGATGTTAGAGATGTGCCGCTGCACCGTTCGTTCGCTGAGAACCAATTCCCCGGCTATCTCGCGGTTAGTCATCCCATGGGCTAGATGCTTCAGGACTTCGGCTTCCCGCGGGGTTAGCCCGCCAGGATTGGCCGGGCTTGCCGCTGGTTTGGAGACCAGTTCTTTCTCAAGCGCTGACGCAATTTCAACCAACGGCGCCATTCCCAGTTCGGTGGCGATGCACAGGCCCTCCTCCAAGAGTGACGCGGCTTTCTCCCGGTCGCCGCGTCCATCCCGTTGCACGAGCGCTCCGGCGTGGTTGTAACAGGTCCACGCCAGCTCCGGTCGATGGCAGGCTTTGCGGCTAAAATGGGAGGCTTCTAGGAAGTGCTCCATGGCGGCGTCAACGTTTCCCATGGCGCCGGCCAATAGTCCTAAGACCCGGTCCACGTTAATGTTGAGGACCACGACGCCCGCTAAAGGCGCCAGGGCCGCGTACCGCTCACCTGCCGACTCTGTATCGTCGTTGATCAATGCAAGCAAGGCCGCCCCAACACCCGCCCAGCTCGAAAAAAACGGGGTAGCTGAAGTGGACCGAAGGACGCTATGGACCGATGACTCGCCTATATCGGGTTGGCCAACAGCGCCGAAAATGCTCCTGGCCAGCGGGTAGCCAAAAGCCAAACTAGCGTTTGCCGTAGTCGGCCCCGCCCCGGAACCCTTCACCACCTCTTCCAATCGCCCCAAGTGAATCTCAGCCTGACTTTTGTCGCCTGTCTGGCTCTCTAAAATCAACCTCTGGACAAGGATGCGTGGGTCAAGTGGCATTAGGCCCAGCCCCCGTTGGTTAGCCTCTCTCGCCAATTCCCAGTCCCCTTGGACCACGTGCAGCCAGGCAATGGTATTATGCGCGGTTGCGAGCCAATATCGGTCGCGCAACCGTTCCGCGGGCTCCAAGATCGCCGATGCTTGGCGCTGGGCTTCTTGAATGTTGCCCAACGTTCTCGCATTCAAGGCAGCCCAGTACCTGCCAGTGACCTCCCCTCGAGGGTCGGAGGCAGCGGTGGCCAGACCGATAGCCATCAGGCTGCTTTTCAGAGACTCCTCAAATTTGTGGTGCCACAACTCGACCTGGGCTGCGTAGTTGAGTGTTCTCATCTCCAAGCTTGCGTTGCTTTCCCGCCTTGCGATGATAAGCGCCTGATCAAATGAAGATCTGGCGCTGCTGTAGTCTCCGCGTTCCAAACCCAGAACCTGTCCGTAATATGCGTGGAGACGGCCTGCCTCCAGGGAACCTTTGGGGACCAATTCCAGCGCCTGCTCCACCAAGCTGCTGGTCGATATTCCGTGTTCGGTCAATGGAAGAATCGGCAATTCCGCGATCGCAACGATCCGGGCCGTATCCCCTTCGGCGGCATAGTATTTAAAGGCGCGGCGCAAGTTAAGATGAGCCTCCATCAATTCGTGCCTTGGCAACGTGGCAGACTGAGCGCGGCCCAGACCGAACAATGCTTGCGCCATCTCGCCATCCACCGTCTGTCCCTCTTTGGAATCCAAGACCCTCCGGAAATGAAGTAAAGCTTGCTCATAGGAGAATGATTCAAGGGCATTCTCTCCGGCGATCAAGGAGTACTCCACGACTCTTTCTTCGCCGGTGACCGCACGAGCCTCAGTAAAATGGTAGGCCAGCTCTGCCGCATGCAGGTTGAGGTCGGCCAGATGCAACCGCTCTAAAGCTTCTCCGGTTGCAGCGTGTGCCTGCATCCGTCGGATGGGCGGGATATTCTCGTATACCACCTGCTGGATCAATGCGTGGCTGAACCGGTATCTATCCAATCCACCAGGCAATACCTCTAGCACCCGAATTTCAAGGGCCTCGTCCAGCGATTCAAGAAATGTATTTTCGGGATTGTCCGGACTCAAGGCCCGCAGGGTTGCAAAATCAAAATCCCCACCTATAACTGACGCCGTATCCAGCAAGGCCGCGCACGGCTCTGATAACCGCCGTAAGCGCCTCGCGATGGCGTCTCGGACCGCTTCGGGAATCTCCGAAGTCCAGGTCAGGTCTTCGGCCAAGCGGGTTGGACTAACCGACCCCACTACTTCTCCGACAAATAGAGGGTTTCCCTTGGTGCGCTGGTGGAGGGCGGCGACGGCATCCTCATGCGCCTCGACTCCTGTCTTGGACCGGACGAGTTCCCCCACCTCTTGGCGGCTCAGCCCATCAAGCTGGACTCTCAAGAAATGATCATCGAGCACTAAGGTCCCGAGGGTTTCCGTCAGCGGATGGCGGCCGGTAACCTCTACGGTCCGGTAGGAGCCCAACAAGAGTATCGGACTCGAGGTGATTTCCCGCGAAAGAAATTCAAGCAACAACAATGAGGGCTCGTCGGCCCAATGCAGGTCTTCCAACACCAACACCAGGGGTTGGCTCCGGCTGGAATTTTTCAGGAACGTGGCAATGGAAGATAACAACCGAAACCGTGCTTGCTCCGGTCCCAGTGCCGGCGGCGGCTCTAGTCCCTCTATCTTCTGGAACAATTCGGGGAGAATCTCGGAGATATCCGATACGCCGGGGCCCATCTCCTGAAGGAGCTGTTCTGGCCCCGTTTCACCCACGTAAGACCGGAATTGCTGTAGCCATGGCCAGTAAGGGGGCGCCCCTTCCCGGTCGTAGCACCTGCCCCAGAGCACCCTAGCCCCCTGGGCAGCGGCGAGAGCAACTAGCTTTTGGGCCAGGCGAGTCTTTCCGATTCCCGGCTCCCCGGCCAGCATCAGCACTTGGCCGCTACCAGCCACGGCTTTGTTCAAGGCGGTGGTAAGTAATTCCATCTCCGGCCGGCGGCCGATGAACCCGGATTCCCGAGACTTGTTGCCCGTCAATTCCACGCTCCGCTCTAGTTAGTTGGGACATACTACAACGAATTCGGGGACTCAGGACTCTTTCGATCAATTTGCAGCACAAGATTGCGCGCCCACCGGCTACTTCGGGTTAGGCCGGTGTCCCAAAAGGGGTGAAGAGACGCCCAGGCAGGGCTCCGGGCGTTCTGCTACGCGCTGACAGTTATCTGGTCGAGGTCTGCTGCGGCGCTGGTGGGGCCTTTGTAGTGTTTCTTGGCGTCGTCTAGGAGGGGTTTGGGGTTGGCGTCAAACTCGGTGTCGATGTGGGTTAGCACCAGTTGGGCGACGCCTGCTTGAGCGGCAGCCCGGCCCGCTTCGCCGGCCGTTGAGTGGCCGTGGTCGTTGGCGTAATCGCTATCTTCGTCCGTCCGGAATGCTTCATGTATCAAAAGCCGCGCCCCTTTTGCTGCCTCGATCAACTTCGGATTGAAGCGTGTGTCTCCGGAGAAGACAACCGACATGCCGCCTGAGTCCACCCGCCAGCCCACGGCCCCGGAGATGTGGTCGGCAGGGAAACAGGACGCGGTGGTGGTTGGCCCCAGGTTGATCTGCTCACCCGGTTCCACGACGGTCCAGCGCATCACCTGCCGCCCGTCGGAGTTCTTGACACCTTCCTGGTCCACCTCGGCCACGTTCAGGTGGGTGGAGTTGCACATCTTGATCGCCCACTCCAGGGTTTCCCCGGTGAGGTAAATATCTAAGGGTGGGGCGTCCTGCCGCGCCAAAGCGCGCGCGTGCTGTACGAACAGCAGGCCAGACAAATGGTCAGGGTGGTAGTGGGAGAGTAAGACTTGGTCGAATCCCTCCACGGGGATCCCCAATGCCGAACCGCTTCGGGCCACCGAGTTTCCGGAACTGGTGTCGATCAGCAGCCGCGTGCCGTCGTCACAGTCATAGACAATGGCAGTGTGGGCACGGTTGGTCGAGGTGCCGGACCCCGTGCCAAGAAAGCTGATCTTCATCTCGGGCATCTATTTGTCTCCGGAAAGCTGAAAAGTCGGTTAAGGATCTGGAATGCTTATTGGTGGTCCTGAGGGTGGGCCTGCTCCCTCAGCAGACTCAGCGACTTCAGAACCGGCGTGTCGGTGAAGCTGAATAGGACCGCAGGCTCGGTGGACGACGCGTTAACGTGCTCGTGGTAGGTCCAGCCGGGCACGCAGAAGACATCCTTGGGCTCCCATTCCATCTTCTCGCCTTGGACCACCGAATGCCCCTGCCCCTGCACCACGTGATAGATGGTCCCGTTTGTGTGCCGGTGGGCCTTGGTCGACTCCCCGGGCCGCAGCATCTGGATGTGGCAGGCGATGGTGGGCATCACCGGTCCGCCGGTGTTGGGGTTGGTGTACTCCATTATCACGGCGTCGAATGGGCTGCCGTCCACGTTGGGCGCCAGCCGCTGCAGCGCGGCCCAGGTCTGCTCCCAGGGGTAGCGCATCAGAGGTGAATAGCTTTCGGTGGAGGCGTCTTCCCAGGTGGGGCGCAGGGTGCCGGCGCCGTATTTGGCGGTGGAGGAGTCGATGGGCTCGGTCACCGGTTGCACATCCTCGGGATAGGGCTCATAAAACACCGCCTCAAGCAGGTGGACCAGGGGTATGTCCAAGCCGTCCAGCCAGATGATCGGTTCGCCCGACTCGTTACCGTGGTCGTGCCAGGTCCAATTGGGGGTAAGGATCAAGTCGCCGGGGGCCATGGGGATGCGGTCCCCGTTGACCGTGGTGTACCCGCCGTCGCTGTTGATGATGAAACGCAGGGCCGCGGGCGTGTGGCGGTGGGCCTTGGCGGCCTCTCCCGGCATGACGATCTGGAGGCCCGAGAAAAGGCTGTTGGTGGTGGCGATGCGGTCCTTGATGCCGGGGTTCAGCAGCATCAACACCCGCCGCTCGGCGTCCGCGGTGCCGATCAGTTCCCCGGCGCGCAGGGCCCTGGGTTCCAGGTCCTTCCAACGCCAGATGTAGGGCAATGCTTTGCTGACCGGCTCGGGGATCAGCGCGGTTTCCTGTACCCGCCATAATGGGGCCAGGCTAAAGCCCTCCAATTCGCGGTAATAATCTTCGAGGACTTCCGGGGTTGCTGCGGCGCTGGATTTTGAAAGCATTTCTCGGCTCCCTGGGATGATTTTTCTGGATACCGGGCCAGTGCGTCCTAGATGGGTCTGAAGAATCGTAATTTCGACCCAGAGCTATGTCAATGTCATTTTGGTCATTTTCCGTGGCTATGCCGGATTTAGGCGCTGGTGCGGTTGTTCTCCCACTCGGCCAGCCGGGCCTCAAGCGAGTGCTGGCGGAGGGCCATGGTCAGGTCGCCACGGGTGCGCTCCAACACGCCGCGCATGGCGTCGGTGTTATGCCGCAGGCCGCTGGTAACGCCCTCGGGAAAGTCGATGGTCACGAGCACGCCGTACATCTCGTCCATGATGTCCATGAACTCTTGGCAGCCGTCCACGGCGTCGCGGCGCAGGGAGTCCAGGATATAACGGCGTAGTTCGCCGATGACCT
>JADFPD010000036.1 GCA_022562475.1 Chloroflexota bacterium
GCTCTCGGTTTCCGTCGCTTTCAGCCGGGTACAGGACGTTGCCGCTAACCCGAAACGTCAGCGTGTCGATATTTGTGTTCCCTGCATCGAAATCATCTCGTCCGATCGGGAAAAGATTGAAATGTGCGGGATCACCTGTGACGTGAGGCTGAACGCAGTGCACTTCGGCAACCCTGACGGTGTCCCCGGAGCAATCGCCGAGGACCTGCTGAACATACACGGTTGCGCCGTCCGGCACCGGACTTTCCAGTTGGATCAGCGATCCACCGCCATCGCCGGTCTTCAGCCCGTTCACAAAGACCTTGATGCGGGCGCCCATGGCCATCTCGATGATTCGGACCTGCTCGTCGCCTGCCTGTATCGGGGCGACCGTGGGCGCGGGGAGGTCGGCACAGGGAGCGACGGTCGTCGAACCGGTCCCACTGGATGGGTCTGTATCACACAATCTCTGCTGGGCCTCAAGTACATCGCCGTCATCTAACGGAGGATTGAACCGAACAGTGGCGCTGGAAGTGGAGGCCCGGAAATCACCAATCACTACTCCATTGCGCCAGACGATGAACCGGGCACCGTGGGCCAAGTCCCTGACGGCGATCAGTTCTCCGTTTTCATCGGCGTCACCAAAGGTTGGAGTCGCCAGTGGATTTGGTCCCATCTGTGGGACAACGACTTCAGAAGCCGGACTAAAATCGTCGCAAAGTGAAGCGAACGCGACTACGTCTTGGCCCAGCTCGAAATCGGGGTTCACGTGCACCGCTTGCCAAGCTCCGGCCCCCCCCTTGTCCTCCCACCCGAGCGCCGTCCGCGTCGATCCAGACCTTGCAGCCGTTCAGCAGGTTCCTGACCGCCGTTGACGACCCGCATTCATACAAAGGGGGAGGATATATCTCAGGTCGTGGCAACCCCGCAGGGAAGTCGATCGTGTGGTCTCTCACGGTTTCAACTTCGGACCAATCGCTCTGCTCACCGTCGAACCGTTGGCGGGCATCTACCTTTTGCCCATCGACCAGCTCACCGGGTATTGAGAAGGCTTGGCCGTCAGGGTTTAAGCCTTCTTTGGTCTGGACCACAGCTCCATCGATGCGGATATCTATCTCAGCATGCATGATGAATCCACGCACGATAACGTTCGGGGCGCACTGATAAAGGGGGCCGACCACGATTGGTGGAGAGACATATTCGGGACGGTCTCTCAGGTCCAAGTCTTTGATCGGGACCTCTGTATCGTCCGATGAATGGCGTAGTTGCTTCGCTTCTTGGTTGTGAAAAAGTGAGCGGACCCATATAGAAAAGATGGCCAGTATCTTTAACAATCGTCGCAAGGTCTCACCTCGTAAAAACCCCTTCCTACCGCTCCGCTGCAGGGCAAGGTCCCGTGTTACCGGATCAGACTAAAACATGAGCGTTGTCATCTTTGAAAGTCACCGAACTATAATTCGTCTATCTAATCACGTCAAATGTAGTATTTATCACTCATATGTGGGGATCTAACTGGCTGAATCATCTTTGTTTCAGTCATAGAATAGTATCTATTCGTAATCCGGGTCTATCGAATGGACCGCGGCCCAACTCCATCGGACGCGCCCGCACGCATCCACGATTGGCGGCCCACCCTGAGTGATATACTTGCCCCACCTTGCCAGGGGCCTTCCGGCGCCTGGTTTTTATGACCCAGTTTTATTTGAGAGGTAGACATGGATTTCGGCGCAATGATGTTTTCAACGGATTACTCCATCCGTCCCGACGACCTGGCCAAGATGCTGGAGGACCGGGGATTCGAATCCATGTGGGTCCCGGAACACACCCACATCCCGGCCGACCGGACCAGCCCTTGGCCCGGCGGCCCCGACCTGCCCAAGGACTACTGGCATACCTATGACCCCTTCTTGGCCCTCACCGCGGCCGCCGGCGTGACCACTAATCTGAAGCTTGGGACCGGTATCTGCCTGATGATCGAGCGCGACCCCATCACCACCGCCAAGGAGGTCGCCAGTCTGGACATGCTGTCCCGTGGACGGTTCATCTTCGGCATCGGCGGCGGCTGGAACGCCGAGGAGATGGGAAACCACGGCACCAATTTCAAACGCCGCTGGCGCATCCTCCGGGAAAAGATCCTGGCCATGAAAGAGATCTGGACCCAGGAGGAGGCGGAATTCCACGGCGACCATGTGAATTTCGACAAGATGTGGGCCTACCCCAAGCCGGTGCAGCGGCCCCACCCTCCAATCCTCATGGGCGGCGACGGCCCCACGACCTTCGACCGTGTCGTGGAGTATTGCGACGGCTGGATGCCCATCGGCGGCAGAGGGTCCGGTGGGGCCAGCCTGGCGGAGAAGATCGTTCTGCTGAAGCGCCAGGCGGAAGAAGCCGGCCGGGACCCGGATTCCCTGAACATAACCAGCTTCGGACTGCGCCCCGACCCGGACCTGATCGGCCGGATGCGGGAGGCTGGAGTCGACCGCGTGATCTTCACCCTGCCCTCGGAAGAACGGGCGGCCGTAACACCCCTGATTGACGAGTGCGCCAAGCTGATCTCCTGAACCAGTAGCGCCTGGGCACGCGGCATCCCTTAAAGACCAATGAGTCCCGATGGCCGCCTGATTAGGGCAGCCGTCGGGACTCTTTTTATTATCTTCAACCCTCAATGTGGGGCGGCATTTCGGGCCAATCGGCCCGCTTAACGCGGCCCAAACAACCCTTGAGGTTAGCTCCTCTCAAATCTAAGCTTACATCTGAGGCACCTAAACAGATAGAAGACTTAGTTCTGCGGAGGCGCTGATTTGGAAAAAATAAAAAGCAGGTGCGCCATGATCGGCTGTAGACGGCCTGTCTACCGGACATTGGCCATCGCCCCAGCCACGGTGGTCGAACTGTGCGCCGAGCATTATTCAGAGGAACAGGCGGCGCTGGAACGAAAAGAGACCGGCTAACCCGGCGAAATTTCCAGGCACGGTCCACATCGGCCGTTAAAAACGCCCTCCCACTTACTAGCGCCCCCCGTCCGCCCTGGACTCGGGGGCGCTTTCATTTTCTAGACCTCTATACGTCTGGAGAGGGGCAAGATGGCGAACAACACGGCGGCCAAGGCGAAAAGTACTGCGATGTAGTACAGGCCGGCATCGAATCCTTTCCACTCGTAGAGCGCTCCGGCGATCAACGGGGAGGCTGCCGCCATCAAGAAGCTGACGAATGAAACCACGCCGAGCCCAGTGGTGGCCACCTCTCGTCCCACCACGTCGAACAGCGCGGCGGTGAGTATGGGCTGGTCCGGGTACAGGAATAGGCCCAGCAGGGCGATGGTGATGGTCAGGGTCACGCCGTCTTCGAAGACGATCAGCAGCAACGCAAATATGCAGGACCAGACCAGGCCCGGCACCAGCACCTGCTTTCGCCCCAACTTGTCGGACACCATCCCTGCCAGGGGTTTGGCCAGCAGACCAATGGCGATCAGCATGCTGATGTGGAATCCCCGGTTGAAGACTCCAAGTTCCAGGTCGTTGCCGAGATACAAAGGAAGCAGGGTCACCAGGGCCACCAGGGCCATCGACCGCAATCCCCGCACCACCGTCAGACCCCATAGCAAGGGGCTCCGGAATAGCGTCTTGGTCATGGCCAGGCGTTCGGCGAGACCCGCCGGCTCGGTATCGCCTTCATTGACGCCGCCGATGCCTCTGAACGCCCAAACAGCCATGAAACCCATGAAGAACGGCGCCACGGCGTAGATGCTAAGGATCCCGCGCCAACCCATCACCAACAATAGGGCACCGGTTATCAGCGGTCCGGCAACGTCGCCGACACTGCCGCCCACCCCGTGGAAAGACAGCATTACGCCCCGCCGGCTGGCGAAATGGTGGGACAATGAAGCAGACGCCGGAAGGTGCCACAGGGAGTGGGAGACGGCAACCACCGCCACGCCTAACAGCAGCAATGGATAGACCGGGGATATACCCATCAAAAGGGAACCAAGGCCGGAGGCTGCAACGCAGCCGGCCAGCAGCCATCCCCACCACTTCCGCAGCATGTCGACCACCACGCCGCCGGGAAGCGTGACCAGCCCGGAGGCCAGCTCGCGCATGGTCAGGATACCGCCCACGCCCACGCCGTTCAGGCCGAATGTGCGCTGAATCTCGGGTAGCACCACCACGAAACTTTGGATGATCCAGTGGAAGGCCACATGGCCGACGGCCAAGGCGGTGACCATCACCCGGGCCGTCTGCCGCAGGTCTATGGTCTCCTCGGATGTTGTTTCAGGAGCTGCTATCGCTGGGCCTCGATCCATGGATAATGGGCAATCAGATTTGCCT
The DNA here is from genome assembly GCA_022562475.1 of Chloroflexota bacterium. Classification (GTDB taxonomy): domain Bacteria; phylum Chloroflexota; class Dehalococcoidia; order Lucifugimonadales; family UBA3495; genus UBA9611. Next base: position 4,305 of record JADFPD010000036.1, read on the forward strand.
CGGAAGCGATTTCCCGTTGAGTATAGCGGCATCAGCCGGCGATGGCAGCCGTGGGCAAGATTTCGGCTTTAATCAGCCCCGGCGAGACGCGCCACTGAGGATAGCCGCCGAAGTTCTCAGAACCGCACCGCATGAACACGCACCGGTCCGCTTTGGACCGGGGCCTGTTCGTACCATCTGTTCATCAGTGTGCCGGGCAGCTATTGGGCCATTTCAGATCTGCCGCCCGAAAGCGATCTTGGCCTGTAAAGAACCCTGGCCCCCACCTCCGGCAACGTCGCGATTCTCCTCGATGAATCGGGGCACCTAACTCTCCCATTTGCGATGGGGATGAGATTCTTAATTGTTTGTCCGCTCGTCATGGGCCTATCGAAACATCGGACACAAGGACCCACGGCTTTTTCTAATCTTCGGGGGGCAGAAAGGCGGTGGGAACGATGGCGCTTCCTTGCCCCACTCCCGTGGTGTCGCCCTTCTGGTTCTTCACCTCGATGGCTACCAAGACACGGCTGCCGTTGGCCTCTTTGGAGGTGCCCGTCACCTTTCCGGTGAAGGTGATGGTGTCGCCGGGGCGCACCGGCCTAAGGAACCTGAGGTCCACCGTGCCGGTGTGGTTGAACACCTCGGCGCCGAAGTGCCTCCGCAGCATCTCGATGGCGAAGGTAAGGGACATGCGCCCCGAGGCGACGGTGCCCTCGGTTCCCAGTACCTCCCTGGCGGCATGTTCGTCGGTGAATTGAGACGGCCCGGTGTTGCCGGCGCTGCCTTCGAAAAGGTTGATGGCTTCCTGGGTCATCTCTTTCACCAGGGGCGTGATCTCGTCGCCCTCGGCGTAACCCCTGATTATCCTCCCCATTTTTTGCCAACCTCCGACGGCTGCTTGAGTTCGTGGGTGATCACCCGGTCGATCAGCCTCCCGTCTTCGTCCACCGAGACGGCCTCGGTGACGATGTAATTCTTGCCTCTTCTCAGGTATTTGTCGGCGATCCAGGCGGTAACGGTCAACCGTTTGCCCGCTATGGGAGGGTTGTAGCAATAGAAGGCACAACGGGCGTTCACCGACCCGGCGTCGGTATATTTGTTGTTGTACTGGCGCACGTCCACCTTGTGGGCAATGGTCGCGAAACTTGCTTCCGGGTCCATCACTCCTTTGCGGTAGGTGTCAATCATCTCTTGCGTCAGCAGATATTCGAACTTATCGAAGGTCTCTCCGACTTCCAGCGCGTCCCAGTCCAGTTGGGTCCGGTTATCAACCTCTGCCATATCGAATACGTCCTCTCCGGAGATATTTTTTCATTGGCAAATCTCCCGCATTATACATTTTGAGGAAGGTGGGTAGATGGAGCCCTAAGGCGGCCGGCAAGTGTTGTATCGGTGAGCGTCCTTGGTAATCTTAAATGAAATCCGGATTCGAGTTCTGGTATGATTCCACGAGTCATTCGAAGCCATGAGGTCCAGACACCGCCCATCGTAGAATCCGGTTTCATGATACTAATGCCGAAGTTTGATCCGCATATACAGTTGCCTACGTAAGGTTAGATGGAAGAACTAACGGACGAAGTCTTGCTGCAACTTCTACACGTTGGGAATGAGAACGCTTTGGGCGCTCTTTATGACCGCTACGGGAAGTCCGCGTTTTCGCTGTCTTTCCGGATGTTGGGCAACGTGCAAGCAGCCGAGGACGCAGTCCAGGAAGCATTTATCAACATCTGGCGGCGTTCCGGATCGTTCTCCACCGCCCGGGGGACGGCTCGGACCTGGATCATGGCCGTGGTCCACCACCGGTCGATCGACATCGGCAGAAAGCGCCGGGGGATCGCACCACGGGAACTGCCCCTTGAATTGGAGCGGTTGCCCGAGGACCCCAGCGACACCTGGTCCGAAGTATCGAACAAGATGGACGGGGAACTGCTCAGGAGATGTCTGCAACAGATTCCAGATAATCAACGTGAGGCCATTGAACTGGCCTATTTTGACGGTTTCACACAGCGCGAGATCGCCGAGCTAAGGGGAATCCCATTGGGGACCGTGAAGGGACGCATCCGGATCGGGATGGCGAAGCTTCGCGGGATTCTGCAGGAAACGGGACTAGGAGGCTCAACGGATGAGCCATGATGAATTGACCGGCCTCGCCGCCGGTTACGTTTTATCCGCGCTGGACGCGGATGACTTGAAGTTGTTCGAGGCCCATCTAGTCTCCTGTGCAGAGTGCCGGGCCAGCGTCGCCGACTTGCGGCCACTCGCGGACGGATTGTCCAGGATGACCGAAGACGCCGAGCCTCCATTCGCGCTGCGGGAACGAATCATAGCGTCGGCAATCGCCGAGCCCAAACGCACCGACCACGCAGGTGAGGCACCGCCGGAGAACAAGGCCCCTTGGTGGCGCCGTCCGGTCCTCTGGCCGCTGCCCGTCGCTGCCCTGATCACGGCCCTGGCGGTGGCCGTTGCCGTGGTGTCGGTCTGGGGCTCCCAGACTGACGGCAACCTTTCTACCGCTCAAAGCCGGTTGGACCTGGCCTACGATGGGCTGGAGATCATGGCCCAAGCCGACCGATGGTGGCGGTTCAGCGGTACCGACATCGCATCCGGAGCGGCCGGTTCTTTGGCCTATTCCACGGAAACTGGGACCGCTTGCCTGTTGGTCTGGGGCTTGCCGGAGGGCGACCAGACGGTTTACCAAGCCCGGCTAACCGGGGCCGATGGCCAGGTTTCGGTGCACAAGATGTGGCGTTACAACAACGCCATGTGGTTGATTCTGGATGGCGACCCGAGCCGGCTCGAAAGGCTGGAGGTTACGCTGTCCATCAAGGACCTGCCCCCGGCGCCCGATAGCCCAACGCTCATCGACATTTCGTTGACATCGTCTTAACGGCGATTTGATCCATGGCGGTTTCGCCTTCGTATTAGTGTTTGGCCCGTTCAAAATGGGGCCTACCACGACCAACGAGGAGAAACGTTATGTCCGGAATGTTCCGGTTCCCAAATTCGTTAAAGGTTCCCAGGCCCTCTTTGGGCCTATTCCTGATACTGATGGGCCTTTTGGTCCCTCTCCTTATCGCAGCCTGCGGCGGGGACGACCCCACCGCGGTTCCCAGGCAGGCGGCGGCTACTCAACCGGCGCCGACCGCCATGCCTCAGGCGACCAGCGCGCCTGATCCGACGGCCATGCCTGCGCCCACGGCCATGCCTGTGCCCGCGGCCGTGCCTCAGGCGACAAGCGTGCCGGCTCCCACCGCCGCGCCTCCGCCCGCGAGCACTCCGGCTCCCGTGGAGCCACCAGACGTAACGGTGGAGGTCAGCAGCCAAGGGCCTTTGGGCCTGCATCTGGTCTCAGACGGGATGACCCTTTATCTGTTCACTAAGGATGAGCGGAACGTCTCCGCTTGCGCCGGTCCCTGCGCCGACAAATGGCCGCCGCTATTGACCAGCGCAGCCCCAATGGCCGGGGAAGGTGTGGACGCCGACCGCCTGACAACGATCGAGCGGAGTGACGGCTCCAGTCAGGTCGTCTATAACGGCAGGCCCCTCTATCATTTCGCAGACGACCAGAATCCGGGAGACACACTGGGCCAAGACTTTGTCGACAAGTGGTTCGTCGTGACCGCCGACGGCGGGGCAGTATTCACCAGTGCCCCGGTGAACGCCTCGGAGAGCGCCGAACTGGGCACGATCCTCACCGACGCGGCCGGGCGCTCCCTTTATCTGTTCGCCAATGACACCCCCAACGTATCCAACTGTGCCGGCGGTTGCGCTTTGTTCTGGCCGCCGCTGATCACCGTCCAAAGCCCTGCTCCCGGAGATGCGGTTACCGCCGCCCATATCGGAACAACCACACGGGCCGACGGCTCAAAGCAGGTCACCTATGACGGCAGCCCACTCTATTTTTTCGCCAATGACGAGAAACCAGGCGACACCTTGGGCCAGGGTATAGGCAATTTGTGGTTCGTGATCAACAACTTTAAAATCACGATCGCGCTGAACGAGTTGAACGGCTCCGGACAATCAGGGTCCGTCACTCTTAGCTCCACGGGACAGCAGACCGAGCTTGCGTTGTCAGCCACCTCCGGTATCTCGGACTTAGCCCACATCCACAATGGCAGCTGCCAATCCCTGGGCGGCGTGGTCCACGGGCTGAGCGGCACATTATCAAGCTCCTCGTCGACTACCGTCGACGCCACGTTAGATTCGTTGATCGCTGGAAGCTACGCGGTCAACCTGCATGCCAATGGGAACCCAGGACTTTATACCTCCTGTGGCGACATAGCCGTTGATGGACAGTCGCTCACCATCGCCCTGGGCGAGTTGAACGGCTCCGGGCAGTCCGGATGGGCCACTTTGACCGGCCTGGGAGCGCAGACCCAGGTCGTGGTGTTGGCCACCGAAGGCATATCCGCCTTGGCCCACATCCACAATGGTGGCTGTGACACCTTGGGCGGCGTGGTCCACGGTCTGAGCGACACGTCGGGAGGAACATCATCGACAGTAGTCGACGCGACGTTGGACGCTCTGACCGTCGGGAGTTTCGCGGTCAACCTGCATACCGATGGGAACGCCGGGGTCTATACCTCTTGCGGCACCGTCTCGGTTGAAGGTCAGTCGCTGACCATCGCCCTGGGCGAGTTGAACGGCTCCGGACAGTCCGGATGGGCCACTCTCACCGCCATGGGCGACCAGACCCAGGTTGAGATATCGGCCACCGCCGGCATCTCCGCCTTGGCTCACATCCACGACGGGCCCTGCTCGGTTTTGGGCGGCGTGGTTTACGGCTTGAGCGACACCTCCGGGGCCGCATCGTCGTCCGTGGTTGACGCCACCCTGGACTCGTTGATCGCAGGCTCATTCGCGGTCAACCTGCATACCGACGGCGACCCTGGGTTGTACAGCTCTTGCGGAGACATTTGAAAGGCCTCGGCGACAGGAACACCGAGCGCCGTCGCAGACCGCACGGTCAATAAATCGATGAGCGCAAGCAAAGACGACACTCTCTATGAACCGCAAGGCAAAGAACAGCGCAACAATGGGGCTGGGGAGTGGTTCTTCTCCGGCCAGACCGGCGGCGCCGACGTACGCCGGGGGCTGATCGCCTTCGACATCGCCGCCGGAATCCCGGCTGGGGCCACGGTCACTGGAGTGTCTCTGACCCTGAACATGTCACGGACCATCGCCGGCGAGATTGATATCCGCCTGCACCGGTTGTTGGACGATTGGCAGGAAGGCGCCGGGCAGGGCTTCGGCAACGAAGGCTCTGGGGCCAGCGCGGTTCCGGGAGACTTCACCTGGAATTATCGGGTGTTCATGTCGCTGGATTGGAGCACACCGGGTGGCAATTTCTTCCCGGTCGCCAGCGCCACTGTCACGGTCGGAGGCCCCGGCAGCTACACCTGGCAGTCGAGCGGGCTGGTGGCTAACGTCCAGAAATGGCTGGACGACCCAACAACGAACTTCGGCTGGGTGCTCCTGGGCGACGAAACCAAGTCCCGTACCACCAAACGCTTCGACAGCAAAGAAAACGAAAAGGAAACCAACCGGCCGGTCCTGGTGGTGGAGTACACGCCGAGTTAAGCGTTCGCCGTTCACATATCGAGCCGACCTACGGCCTTACAAACCCCAAATTATCCCGCAAAGTCCCCTCCGCATACTCCCGGCGGAAGAGCCCCCGGCGTTGGAGTTCAGGGACTACCAGGTCTACGAAGTCTTCGTAGGCGCCGGGCATGTGGGTGGCAGCTATGACGAAGCCGTCGCAGGCTTCGGCTAGGAACCAGGACTCCATCTGGTCAGCGACCTGGGTCGGGTCGCCCGTGAATACAGGCAACTCGCTAAGGGTGCCCCGGCCCGACCATTTTATGAAGTCGTTCACGCTGGGGTTCTTGGTGCCGCTCAACTCCACCACCCGGTCCAGGAAGCCTCTGAGGCCGGTCATGGACGCCAGTATGTCCTCGGATAGCGGCTCATCGACAGGGTGCACGGAAAAGTCGTAATTGAAGACCTCAGAGAGGAGCGTCAGCGAGTCCGTTTGGTTGGCTAGGCTCTCAATCTGCTCCAGCTTCTGTTGCGCCTTCTCCGGCGTCTCAGCCACCACCACGTACACCGCTGGGGCCACTCTTATCGAGTCCGGGTCCCGGCCGGCTGCCTCCGCCCGTTGACGGAGGTCGTCCCGGTAGGCCTTGCAGGCCTCGGGAGTGGGGTAGATCACGAACAGCAGTTCCCCCCAGCGGGCGGCGAACTCCCGGCCCCGCGGCGATTGGCCCGCCTGGATCAGCACCGGATGGCCCTGTGGAGAACGGGGCACAGTCGATGGGCCCCGCACCTGGAACCACTCCCCAGAATAATCGACCCGGTGGACCTTCGCTGGGTCGGCGAACCTTCCGGTCTGCTTGTCCAACAACACTGCCCCGTCCTCCCAGGAATCCCACAGCTCGCCCGTGGCCTGCAAGAACTCGTCGGCCACGTCGTAGCGGTCGTCATGCTCCAAGTGCTCTTGCACCCCGAAGTTCTGGGCCTCGGAGTCGTTCAGGGAGGTCACCACGTTCCAGGCGATCCTGCCCTTGGTGAAGTGGTCCAACGAAGCGAATAGCCGGGCCACGTGGAAGGGCGAGTAATAGGTGGTGGAATAAGTCGCGCCCAGCCCCAGGCGCTTGGCCGCCAGTCCCATGGCCGTGATGATGGGGACCAGGTCCAGCTTGACCACCCGGACGCCATGTTCGACCGCCTCCTCGAATGAGTCCCCAAAGCGACTGGGCATGGCCAGCCGGTCGTCGATGAACGCCAGATGGATCTTGCCCCGCTCCAGCGTGACCGCGATGTACTGGTAGAACTCCAGGTCCATGAACCCGGGATCGGTGTCCGGGTGACGCCAGGAGCCGGTGTAGTTGGAGCAGTTGGAGGCCTGCAAAAACGCCACCAAAAGCATCTTCCGGTCTGGGTTTCGATTTGGGTTACCCGGCATCGGCCACAGCCCTCCAGGCGGCTGCCTGTTCAGATCAAAGATTCCTGTCCGGCATGCAATGCCTTGGCGGGCCGGACCGGCGGCTTGGCCATCAATACGATCAGACTGCAGGCCAATGCGATGCCGCCAAATAGCAGGAACACGAAGGAATAGCTGCCTCGGGAGTCGAAGAGCACTCCAGCCAGCAGCGGCCCGGCCGACTGGCCAAGGAGCACCCCGGTCTCGCTGATGCCCCTGATCCGTCCCAGCGAATCGCGGCCGTAGTAATTAGCATACATGATGGACATGACGACATTGGTTCCCGCCGAGACCGAGCCGAGAATGGCGGCCGCCACAAACGCTCCTCCGATGTCGTCCACCGTGAGCAGAAACAACGTGCTGGACCCCAGGAGCATGAATACCATGGAATAGGCATAGCGACCCTCGATCCTCTCCAGCAACCGGCCCCAGGCGATGCTGCTGAAGGCGGCGACCACCCAACTGAAGCCGATGGCCGTGGCAGCCAGGGTCAGTGTCAGACCCTGGTCGCGGTAGTAGGCCCCGATATGGACGTTGACGCCGGTGCTCACACCCAACAAGGCCATCCCCATAAAGAACAAGATCCAAAAGGACCTGGTTTTGAGGGTCTCGGCGACGGTCCACGAATCATCGCTGAGGCCGTTGCTTCCCTTGTCAACCGGTTGGGGGTCTCGGTCATCGTCAGGGAGCAGCCCGATGTCCGCAGGCCGTTCGACGACCAGAAACAACGACGGCAACACCGAGACTGCGAGCACCACTACTCCCACGCTGATCCAAGCGGCTTTGATGCTGAAGTGTTCAATCATCTGAGCCGCCATCATGGTGAACACCAGTCCGCCGATGGCGCCGCAGAGGAAGATCAGGCCGATGGCCCGGCCCCTTTTCCTGATGAACCAGCGGGACACTACCGTGCTGGCCCCGATGGGCGCGGGAGTGTGGAAAACGACTCGCGCGGCGGCGAAGGCAATATAGAACGTTAAGGGCACGGTGGCCCAGGCCAGAGAAGTCATCGCCAGTCCTAACACAACCATGCTGACCACCAGCACGGGGCGCACCCCGTAGCGGTCGATGGCCCATCCGATGGCCGGCGATAACACCAGGGCAGCCAATGCCCCGGCGGTGACGGACCCGCTGATCAGGGTGCGGCTCCAGCCGAACTGCTGCGACAACGGCAATATGAAGATGGTCAGCGTGGTGATGCTGGGAGCCATGCGGGCAAAAACCGCGCTGCCCGACGCCCCAACCACGACCCATCCGTAATAGAATGGCAGGATCTTCTTGAGTTTGGATGCTAAAGACATGCGATCAACCATTCTAATCCGCCGCTAGGGCCGCCTTTCTGACCGGGGCCTTCGCCTTGAGCACCAACAGACTACAGGCGAGGGCCACCAGCACGAAAACCGTGAAGATCGTACTGTAGCCGCCCTGCAGCTCAAATAGAATACCGGCGATGACGGGGCCGGTCGCCTGCCCAAGCAGCACCCCGATCTCGCCCAGTCCCCGGATCTTGCCCAACGACGACCGGCCGAAATAATTGGCGTACATCACCGAGGGCACCACGTTGGTACCGGCGGAGACAATGCCGAATAGACCAGCCGCCAGGAACACGCCAAGGGTTCCTCCAACAAAGATCAGGTACAGGGTGCTGCCGGCCTGGAACAAGAACATCCCGGAGTAGGCGTACCGGACGTCAATCCGTTCGGTGACCCAGCCCCAAGTCACGCTGCCGAACGCCGATACGGTCCAACTCAAGCTAACTGCCAGCGCGGCGGATGTGGCGCCCAGCCCGATGTCCCGGAAGTATGCGCCCATGTGGACGCCGATGCTGGTGTGCACGAAAAATGAGGCAAACCCCATGAAAACCAACAACCAAAAGGTCTTGGTGCGAACGGCTTCCGCGAGAGTCCAAGATTCGGCGTCTGTGCTTTCCCGCGCCGGAGGCGTCATGGTGACCCGGACCACAGATCGGGCATCCGGACGGTCAGGCGTCGCCCCATCGGGAAGCAGGCCGATGTCTTCGGGCCTTTCGGCTATCAGCAATAGCGGCGGGGCCACCGAAAACGCCAGCACGATCAGGCCGATGACGATCCAGGTCACCTTCAGCCCGTAGCTCTCCACCAATAGGGAGGCCACCATGGTAAACACGATGCCGCCCAAGGCGGCGAACAGGAATATTACCCCAATGGCGCGGCCTCTCTTCCTGATGAACCACCGGGCGGCGACCGTGCTGGCGCCGATGGGCGCGGAGGTGTGGAAGACCACCCTCGCCGCGGCGAAGGCCAGGTAGAAGGTCAATGGGATGGTGGCCCAGGCCAAAGAGATCATGGCCGCGCCCAGACCCAACACGCTGATCACCAGCACCGGGCGGGCGCCGAACCGGTCGATGGCCCAGCCGACCAAGGGCGAGAGGACCAGCGAAGCCAGAGCGCCCGCACTAACGGACCCGGCGATCAGGGTGCGGCTCCAGCCCAATTGCTGGGACATGGGAAAGATGAGTACGGTGAGAGTGGTGATTGCCGGCGCCATCCGGGCGAAGACGACCGTGCTGGAGGCGGCCACCACGATCCAACCGTAGTAGAAGGGGAAGGTATCCCTCAGCCGGGACGCAAGTAGCATTAAGACAGCCTTGCCGCCCAGGAACGCAGCAGGACGGAAGTAAAGGTCCTGGGAGAGGCCATGCCGGTGAGGAGACACACCGGAAGCAGGCGTCCACATCGGCGGCCCCCCCAATGATACACAAATGCGATTCTCAAAACCGGAGACCGGGGCCGCATAGGCATGCCTGGCCTGAGATTGACTGTAGGAACAGATGGTTAATATAATGAGGCGCCCCAAAGCAGCCAAGCAAGCCCCGTATTTAGTGGATCAGTTATCCCGTGCCACAAGCCACGACGGGGCTGAGATTCTCGCAGGGAGGAACAGCCCATGGCCCACGAACAGGCGGCATTATTGAAGCCCGAATCATTGATCCGGGAGTTCAAGAAGAACGGCGTCACCCACATCGTGACCATACCGGACAGCGAAACCAACTATCTTTATGAGCTGATGCAAGAACAGTCCTGGCTGGAGATCGTCCCTTCATCGCGAGAGGGCGAGACCTTCGCCATCGCCCTTGGGCTGACCGTCGGCGGGAAAGTGCCCGTCTGTGTCATCCAGAACACCGGCATGATGGAATCCGGCGACTCCATCCGCGGCATGGCCATCGATGCAGGGTTCCCGCTGGTTATGCTGATCGGCTACCGGGGTTGGACGCGCCATGGCGTCATCACCGACTCAGCGGCCCGCTACACCGAGACCTTCCTCCACGCCATGGGCATCAATTACTACCTGATGGAGTCGGACGACGACGCTTCGCGGATATCGGTCGCGTTCGAAGAAGCCCGGGCCAACAGCCGGCCCGTGGCCGTCTTGGTCGGAGACGAATACCACGGCTTCAACCGGGTCTAGGCGATCGACCGGCGCCAACTCCCATCTGATAGATCGACTCACACAGTAAACCCATTGGAGATAAAAGATGTTTGACTCAGCAGACATGTTCCGGGCCTTTCAACCGCACCGGGACAAGGCCATCGTCCTGGTGACCGGCACCGCGGGCCGAGACTGGAGAGAGGTCTCCGATAACGAGAAACGCGACCTAAGCCTTCAGGGCGCCATGGGCCAGACAAATTCGGCGGCCCTGGGATTCGCCCTTTCCCAGCCCAATGAAAAGGTAGTGCTCTTCGACTCGGAGGGCTCCCTTCAGATGAACATGGGCATCCTCGGCACCATCGCCGGGAAAAAACCCAAGAACTTCTTCCACTTCCTGATGGACAACGAATGCTACGCCACCACGGGCGGACAGCCGGTGCCCAACGCCACGGAAATCAACTATGCCGGCATGGCCAGGGAAGCCGGGTATGCCGCCACCTTCGAGTTCGACAACCTGGAAGAGTTCACCGACAACATAGAATCGATCATGAAGGAAGAAGGACCCGTTTTCGTCGCGATGAAAATGATTCCCAAGATCGAGAACGAGCCCATCGGCCGCCGGGTGCGGAAGCCCCAGCGCTCCCGGGCCGAGACCATCAAGGTCCTGCAGGAGGAGTTGGGTATAACCGTCCCCTAGACCTGCGGCCGGAGCGTATTCCCAGTGGTTCAAGCAATACCGCCCCGCCATTTGTATTGACGACTGCCAGGGCGGGGCATATGATGCGCAGGTGGTCTAGGTGTGTTGGCGGACCTGTTTGCCAGGCTTTAACGAGACCGGACAAAGTATTACGGATTTCGTATACATTTAACGTGTAGGGCACCCAGAACACAGCAAATGGCCGTAAGAGCCTTAAATATCCCCCGATGGACAGCACCAAATCGTTGAGTTGGGAGGAAACAATTGTCTGATCAAGATATCTCATTAATGGCCCATCTGATGCGCCGCGCCGGGTTTGGCGCCCCCTTGGAAGAACTGCAAGCCAGGGCCGCCAAAGGTTACGACGCAACCGTTGAAGAATTGCTCGACCCCGAGTCCCAACCTCCGATGGAGCGCGACCTCATGATGCGCTACAAGACGGAGTGGCTCTCGCAAGCCGGACTGGAAGGCCAACAAGAAGAGTGGACCTTCCGCATGATTAACACCAAGCGCCCGCTTCAAGAGAAGATTGCTCTCTTCTGGCACGGCGTTCTGGTCACCGGCCATGCCAAGTGCGAATACCCGAAGCAACAGATGCTGGAATTGGACATGTTCCGGACCGTCGGCTTGGGCAGTTTCCACGATCTGCTGCAAGGACTGTCCAAGGACCCGGCGATGGTCTTCTACCTGGACAATTGCATGAGCCACAAAGGCGCGATCAACGAGAACTGGGGCCGGGAACTCTTGGAGCTGTTCTCCCTGGGTGTCGGTATGGACGGCGAATTCAATTACAGCGAGGATGACGTCAAGGAAGCCGCCCGCGCCTTCACCGGCTGGACCGTGACCAACTCCATCCCCCGCTATCCGTATGGCAAGTACGAAGCCAAGTTCATGTTCGACCCCCGTGACCATGACGGAGACGAAAAGACCTTCTTGGGCGAGACCGGAAACTTCAATGGTGAAGACATCGTCGACATCATCGTGAAGCAGCCGGCAACCGCACGGTTCGTGGCGCGCCATCTCTACAACTTCTTTGTCGCCGATGAGCCCCAAGTGCCCGCTTGGAAGGACACCCCGCCCAGAGACATCGAAGCGATCAAACAACTGGAAGACGAGTATTTCCGCTCCAACTACGACATCACTTCAATGTTGCGGTTGCTGTTCAAGTCGGACTTCTTTAAAAACTCGACTTTCGCCAAGATCAAGAGCCCGGCCGAGACCGTGGTCGGCACTCTGCGGCTGGTGGGAGACTTCACTTTCCCTAAGCCTGGCCTCGACAGTTTGACCTTGAACATACGGTACATGGGCCAAGACCTGCTGAACCCGCCCACGGTTGAGGGTTGGCATACCGGGCGCGAATGGATCGACTCCGGGACGCTGGTGGAACGCATCAATTTCACCGCCGACCAGGTGGGCAACATCAACCACCCCGGCGTGAAGAGCATGATCAGCCGGATCGGCGGGGCCGGGTCAGTCCTGACCGCCGACCAGTTGGTTGACGGCTGTTTGGAGAACCTGGGGGCTTATCAACTGGCCGATGAGACCCGAAGCCAGTTGTTGGAACTGGCTGCAAGCGAAGGAGATATCCGAAGCGACGCCGAGGGATTCCCTCGCCAAGTGGCGACAATGCTCCAATCCATCGTCGCCACCACCGAGTATCTGTTCGCCTAAACCCTCGGCTAAGTTGGCCGAATAAGCCTCGTAAATCGATCAGATAAGATTGATCCGAGAAGATAGTTGGAGATTGAGCAATGACATCAACGAAGAAAGACCCCGTATTAGTGGTCCTTCAATTGGCCGGCGGGAATGACGCGATGAACACGATCGTCCCGTACGGCAACCCACGGTATTTCGATAACCGGCCCAACGTCGTGGTGCCGGAGGACCAAGTATTGCCCATCAACGACCAGATAGGCTTCAACCCCAGCATGGGGCCGATCAAGAGGTTGTTCGACGAAGGCCACGTGGCTGTGATTCAAGGCGTAGGGTATCCGCAGGGCAGCCGTTCCCACTTCAGGTCCATGGACATCTGGCATACTTGCGAGCCCCAAAAGGTGGGGGACGAAGGCTGGCTGGGCCGTGTCGTCCGTGACCTCGACCCCACCCAGGAAAACGTTCTTACTGCCGTGAACTTCGGCCGCGGCCTGCCCCGTGCGCTGGTGGCGCCCGGAGTGCCGGTCGCCTCGGTGGGCAACCTGGAGACCTACGGCGTACTCACCGGAATCGATGATGTAGACCAGCGGCTTAAAGCACTGGATGTGTTTTCCAAGGTCTACACTCCCATGATTGGACAAGGCCCGGTGAATGACTATTTGGCCCACACCGGACTGGACGCCCTGAAAGGGGCCGACATCTTGAGCGCTGCGCCTAAGATGTACTCCTCCACCGTTGAATACGGCGGCGACGACGTCGGCCAGTATATGAGGAACATCGTACAGACCAAACTGGCCGGGTTCGGCACCAGGGTGTTTTACACGACGGCCCCATACAACAGCTTCGACACCCATGCCGGTCAGATGGCCAACCATACCAGGCTTTGGACCGAGACCAGCAGGGCCGTCGCTGACTTCTACGACGACCTGCAAGAACACAACGCCGGGGAAGACGTCATGCTCTTGGTCTTCACCGAATTCGGCCGCCGCGTCCATGACAACGGCTCAGGCACCGACCACGGAGCCGGCGGGCATTGCTTCATCATCGGCGAAAGCGTGAAGGGCGGCCTCTACGGGGAATATCCATCCCTGGATGACGACAAGCTCGACGAAGGCGACCTGCAATTCAACACGGACTTCCGCAGTGTGTATTCCACCATTCTGGAGAAGTGGATGGGCCTGGACGCCAAGCCCATAGTGAACGGCGCGTTCGAGCAATTGGACTTTGTCTAGGCCCGGCGCGAAAGACGATCAAGTCAACTCGGTGAGGGAATGATGACAACTGAGATTTCGCACATAAATGTGCAATATAGGAAAACCATTGGCCGTGGTGAGCAATTCGGGCCCGGGTTCACTTACCCGATATTCGTTGCCCGCGGGAAAGAGGGCGTGATGTACGTACTCTGCCGCAGTTCGGAGTACCGCCCAGAGGGGACTCGCGTCACCGTCTGCACCACTGACGAAGAGTTCATCTCGACCTTCGCCCGCGGAGTCGCCCAGCAAGGGCCCCACGAATATAATTTCGACGACGGGTCGCTCGTGTGGCCCACCTGTATCGCCTTGGACAGCCAAGAGAACCTCTTCATCTCCGACGAATGGCTGAACCGAATCTCCTCATTCTCCAAGGACGGCGAATACCTCGGCAAGTGGGAGGAGCGGCCCGGCGCCGGAGACGGCGAGCTTGACCGTCCATCCGGCATGGCCTTCGACTCCGACGAAAACCTGTATATCGTGGACAGCGGCAATCACCGGGTCCAAAAGTTCACCAAAGACGGCAAATTCCTCGCCAAGTTCGGCTCCTACGGCAGCGGCGACGGCGAGTTCAACATGCCCTGGGGCATCACCATCGACAGCCATGGCGATATCTTCATCGCCGACTGGAGAAATGACCGGATCCAGAAATTCAGCCCCGATGGCAAGTTCCTGATGAAGTTTGGCAGCTCCGGCTCAGGAGATGGGGAGTTCGACCGCCCCACCGGCGTGGCCGTCGACCGGGATGGCGTGATATACGTCGCCGACTGGCTGAATAACCGGCTGCAGGTCTTCGATCAGGATGGCAATTTCGTTGACGCAAAAACCGGAGAGGCCGGCATCTCCAAGTGGGGCCAGGACAAGCTGGACGCCAACGCCGAGATGTGGGACGAGCGGGAACGGGCCCAAGGACTGGAGCGGGAGAAGGATTTCTGGGGCCCAACCGGCGTGACCGTTGACGACGAAGGCAATATCTTCGTTCCCGAGTCGGCTAGGAACCGCATCCAGGTTTACACGACCCAGTCGCCGACCTTCGCTGGCCCCCGATTATAAGCGGGACAATAAACTTGGGGCTGA
Organism: Chloroflexota bacterium; assembly: GCA_022562475.1. Classification (GTDB taxonomy): domain Bacteria; phylum Chloroflexota; class Dehalococcoidia; order Lucifugimonadales; family UBA3495; genus UBA9611. The sequence continues at coordinate 19,354 of JADFPD010000036.1, forward strand.
AGTAGCCCTTAACCAGGAAACTATGGGGCCTCGAAATTCGAGGCCCTATTTATCTTCAATTCAATTTGAGCAGTGGTAACGCGTGCCCATCAAAGTTGGCCGGACCCCATATCTAAGTTCCGAACCCATGTACTTCGACATGGTCAAGCGTGGGATCGAAGTCGAAGAACTGCCGCCCGATGAGATTGTGGGCGCGATCTTGGAAGGGCGTTTGCAGGGCGGACTCGTATCGTTGGTGGACGTCTTCGGCCTGGACGACAGCCTGCGGACCGTATCGGGTTTTTGCGTCGCCACCGTCGCTCAGGCGGTCAGCGTCAAACTCCATGCCAAGGCGCCCATCGAAGAACTTGATGGCGCCAACATCGCGGTCCCTGAAGAGGCGCCCACCGCCGTCAAACTGCTCCAGGTCTTGCTATCGCTGAAGCACGGAGTGAAGACCGGCGCCTACGTTGGTGACGACGACCCCCACGACGCCCGCCTACTGGCCGGTAACTTGGGGCTGCGCCACCGCCGGGGCTTACGGGGGTTCGAACACACCTATGATCTGGGAGAAGAATGGAACCGATGGACCGGACTGCCGTTCGTGTTCGCCAGGTGGGTGCTTAGAAACGACCTTGAACGGCAGGATGCACTCGTCATCGAAGACTCCCTCTACACCAGCCTCCAGGACTGGGCCGACGGGCTCTACCGCGTCTCAGGCCCCAGCGACCGGGTGCCGGTCCACCCCCAAGAGATCCACCAGTATACCAAGGGCCTCCGTTACTTCATCGGTGTGCCCGAAGAAAAGTCCATCGCCCTGTTTCAAGGGTATGTGGAGGAGTTGGGCAAAGGATAGGGATTATCTCACCCGAATCGTGGCTGACGAGGTCCTACGACAAGCTAAGGATGAGCGGTCTTGTTGGCCAACCTTCCGCTAATGGTGTCCTTCCAATGAAGGATATCGGGCCACGCCGATAAGGGTCGGCCCATCCAACCCTAAAGCGGCCTGACCGTTTCCTCTCTCAAGTAGTCCCGCGACTCAAGGGGCATGGGCGTTAGGCTGCCAGCCTGGGCGTTTCCGGTGGTCCGGCTAAAATTGACTCTGGCGTCTACGCGCGGCTCCGCTGTTCGAACTCGCCCTGGGCCGCCGACAGCACGTTGGGGTCCAGAAGCAGGTCGCAGGCCGTGAGGGCCATGGCTTTCGCGACATTGATGGCGGCGTTGATGGCATAGTCGGAGATCGCCGTCTCGGTCATCTCCCTGGAATGGGAGGGGACGGGCTCTTCGCTAACGGCATAGCGCAGTTCGTAGGCCGGCAGCGCCTGGCTGATGTTGCCGAAGTCGGTGGAGGCGGCGCTGCCCTGCCGGCCCGGCGGGGGTTCATCCAACGAAAGGCCGGACACCCCTGCATTGTTCGACAGAAGTCCGGCGATCACCGCGTTGGGACGGACATTCTCGTAGAAGGGGTAGTACTCTTCCACCTCCAAACGGCACCCGGTCATGGCGGCCGCTCCCTCGGCGGCCTGCAGGACCCGGCCCACCACCACGTCGCTCAGGTAGTCCCGGTCGCGGCAGCGGAGCATGAAGTTGGCGGCGGCGAACTCGGGCACCACATTGGGGGCCATCCCGCCGTCGGTGATGATGCCGTGGATGCGCACGTCCTCCTTGAGGTGCTGCCGGAGGGAGTCGATGCCGCCGAAAAGGTGGATCACGCCGTTCAGGGCATTTATTCCTTCGTGGGGCATCGCAGCCGCGTGGGCGGCCTTGCCGTGGAAGATGTACCGGTACCCCACCATTGCCAGGCTCCAGCTTTCGCCCATGGGTATCTCGGTGGGTATGACCGTCCTATTCGATGAGGGGTGTGACGAAAGCACTGCGTCCACGCCTTCAAAAACCCCGGCTTCCAGCATCCGAATCTTGCCCCCGCCGCCCTCTTCGGCCGGGGTGCCGATGACCATCACCTTGCCGGGCAGTTTGTCCAGATTGGCTTTCAGCCCCAGTCCCGCCCCGATGGCGGCCATGGCGATCAGGTTGTGGCCGCAGCCGTGGCCGATCTCCGGCAGTGCGTCATATTCAGCTAGAACGGCCACAGTTGGGCCATCTCCGGCCCCGCCGGTAAGCGTGGCGGTAAAGGCGGTCTCCACGCCGCCAACGCCGCGCTCAACCTGGAACCCGTGTTTCTCCAGAGTGCCGGAAAGCAACTCGGCGGCATGCTTTTCTTGGTAATTAAGTTCGGGGTGGGCGTGGATGTCCAGAGCGACCTTCACCAGTTCGGACCGGGCCCCCTCGATCGCCTGTGCGGTGGTCTCCGATAGGGTTTCTTTAGCTATGGTCATTGAGTCCTCAAATTTGCGTATTTGGTGGGCAGAGTGTCTACAAAGCGTATCGCATATTTCTGCACCAGGATGTCGGAGTAGCCAGCCGTTGTAATGGTTGTTTGATTAAATCGCGGTCGTGAGAGGCTGGTATTCTTGTTTATACATCAGGCTGGATCCCACCGCCACGGGCGCCAGCCACCGTCGGAGTTGATCGTTTGCCCCGTTATCCACTTGGCCTCATCGATGCAAAGCCAAGCGATAAGACGAGCCGCATCATCCGGCTCGCCCCACCTTCCACCGGGCCACATGCTAAGCTCACTCTGCACAAGGTCTTGGCTAGCCCACCCAGAATCGGTAGGACCAGGATTCACGGCGTTGACCGTGATCGACCTGCTCGCTAATAGCGAACTCAGGCTCTTACTCAGGTTATTCACCGCAGCCTTGGAGGCAGAATAGGCGAGTTCCCGCTCCATTGGAAACCTTTCTTCTCCGGAAATTAAAAGCACGATCCGCCCCCCTTCCCTCTCATCGTGTTGCGCGGCGAAAGCCTGAATCAAGAGTAGGGTCGCGCGGACGTTGACGAGCAAATGATAGTCAATTTCTTCGGCAGTTACCGTGGCGAGTTGTTGCTCTGACGTACCGTACGCATGATTACCGATAAGGATATCTATGTGGCCGTAGGCGGCTACCGCAGCTTTCATCACATCTTTAGGAGCGTCAGCTTCGATGAAGTTTGCCTCCATGTGTGCCACGGTCATTCCATCTTGCTGTAACTGATTTGCCAGCGCCTCGGTACCTTCGGCATCAACTCCGTAGGGTTGTGCACGGTCAAAAGGAGTAAACCCATGAAGAAACAGCCGTGCTCCAAGCTGGCCAAGGTGCCGAGCAATCGCCATTCCAATCCCGCGCTGGCGGCTAACCCCGGTAATCAATGCAACACGACCCTCAAGAACCATAGCGCACCTCTTAGCCCAAACTACAAGGGTACCTGACATGCAAGACGCTTTACAGTAGCCAAGACTTTACGCCGTTTTGGCCTTGAACGCATCTTAACCTGGGCGCATGCCATTGTTTCTTGCTAGAATCTTGGGGGAACGGCGGTAGATATGATGTTGAAGGAGTTGAAAAATGCCGGACAAATTGGGATGGCGCGCCAACTGGGGAGTTATAGCGCCCTCGACCAACACCTCGGTCCAGCCCGAGTTCGACGAGATGCGGCCCAGGGGTGTGACCAACCACATGTCGCGGATCTGGGTGCCGGACGAACCTCTGACCAGCGACGAGGACTTCAACAAGTTGATGGACGCCATCCGCCTGGAGTGGGACAACGCCATCCTGCGCGTGATGACCTGCAACCCGGATTACCTGGTGATGGGCATGTCATCGGAGACTTTCTGGGGCGGGCTGAAAAGGGCCAACGAACTCAAGGCCCACATGACGGGAATGACCGGACTGCGTGTCGCCATGGGTTCCGACGCCTGCCAGGCGGCCATACGCTGCTACGGCGACATCAAGAAGATCGCCGTGCTCACCCCATACTGGCCGGTCGCGGACGAGAATGTCACCTTGTTCTTCAACGACTGCGGTTTTGATGTGGTGGCCCTCAAGGGGCTGTGCTGCCCCGGTCCCGCCGCCATCGCCCAGACCACCGAGAAGGAGATGATGGACGGCCTGCGGGAGTTGAACGAGTCTGATGCCGAGGTCCTGGTGCAGGTGGGCACAAATCTGGGGATGGCCCGGATGGCCGCTGAGGCCGAAAAATGGCTGAACAAGCCCGTCATCGCCATCAACACCGCCACCTATTGGTTCGCCATGCGGGACAACGGAATGGACGACACCATGGAAGGGTTCGGCTCGCTGATGAGCGAATACCGGGAACTGCCCAAGCTGTACTTCGACAAAGTGAAAGAGCAAGCCCAGAACGCCACAGCCACCAAAGGGGCCTGAACGGTAAATTTCAAGGAGTCCACAGATGCCCGAAGGCAAACTCAAGACAACGCCCAGGACCAAGATGGTCCGGAACCCGGCACGGGCTGACTACGACCGCACGGCGGTCAACGAGATAATCGACGCGACACCTCTCTGCCACGTCTCCTACATCATCGACGGACGTCCCTACGTCACCCCCACCTTGCAGTGGCGTGAGGGCGGCATGATCTATTGGCACGGTTCGTCCGCCAGCCGGTTCCTCCGCCAGATCGTGGGCAAAGATGTCTGTCTGGCGATCACCCACTTCGACGGATTCGTGCTGGCCCGTTCGGCCTTTCATCATTCCATAAACTACCGTTCGGTAATGCTTTTTGGGAAAGCCACCCAGATCGAGGACTCCAAGAAGAATGATCTTTTGCAACGTTTCGTCGAGAACCTGATCCCGGGGCGCTGGGAGACCCTACGGCCCATGAACGACCAAGAGGCCAAGGCCACCACGGTATTTTCCATGCCGATCGACGAGGGATCCGCGAAGGTGCGGTCCGGCCCCCCGGTGGACGACGATGCAGACTATTCGCTGCCCATCTGGGCTGGGGTATTGCCCGTCAGTCAGGCGCTGCATGACCCGGTGCCCGACCCAAAGAACCTCAAAGGACTTGAGGTACCCGCCCACATTCGCGACTTCAGATTGGGTTAGACCTCTGAACGGACGATCAAAACGACGGGCGATAGGAGAATAGACATGGCTGACCGGATACGTTTGGGAATAATCGGCGCCAGCCCGACGGTTGGCTGGGCCCACCGTTCGCACCTTCCGGCGATCGCCGCCAGTCCTGAGTTCGAATTGACCGGGGTCTGCACCACCCGCATGGAGACCGCGGAAGTGGCCAAGAAACAGTTCGGCGCCAGGCTGGCCTTCGACGACTACAAGAAGATGCTGGCCCACCCGGAGATCGACGCGGTTGCCGTGGTGCTGCGGGTGCCGGCCCACTATCAGATCACCAAGGATGCGCTGAACGCCGGCAAGCACATCTTCACCGAATGGCCTCTGGGGGCCACCATCGAGGAGGCCCAGGAAATGGCCGACTTGGCCAGAGCCAAGGGCGTCCGGGCGGTGGTGGGGCTGCAATCGCGGGCGGCCCCGGCCATCCTCCACATGAAAGAACTGGTGGAAGAAGGCTACGTTGGCGAGATCATATCCTGCTCCATGCGTCTGATCCGGGGCGGCGTCCTAGAAAGGCCGTCTGGACGCACCTGGCAGCGGGACGACGAACTCGGCGCGACCACCCTGACCATCGCCGCTGGACACTCCATCGACGCGCTGCGCTTCGTGGCCGGCGAATTCAGCGAGGTCTCGTCCATCGTGTCCACACAGGTCCCACAATGGCTGGAGACCGACACCCAACAGATGCTGGACGTGACCGCGCCCGACAACATCATCGTCAGCGGGCGGTTGGCTAACGGGGCGGTGGTCTCGGCCCACGTGGCCAGCAACCCGTGGGCCGGCAGCGGTTACCGGATGGAGATCTACGGACGGAAGGGGACGCTGGTGGCAACCTCCGAAGACTCTCCCCAACTGGGCGAGGTCTATCTACAGGGGGCCCAGGGCAGCGACAAACTGGAAGACATCAAAGTGCCGGACAAGCATACAAACGTTCTGGAGGGTATGCCTAAAGGGCCGCCGAAGAACGTGGGCCAATTGTATTACCAGTTTGGCGCGGCCATCCGCGGCCAGGAGGCCAGCTACCCCGACTTCGACACCGCAGTGGAGCTGCACCGGTTGATCGACTCCATCAGGCTGGCGTCCAACGAAGGCCGGGCGGTGGCCACGGCGAGCTAGGAACCTTCATGGGCTGCCGCCTGATAGCGCCGTGAGCTCCGGCCAATGGCCGAGAGTCTCGATCAAATCGGACGCGCGAAGGGTCTCGTTGCTTTCCAACTGTTCTGGTCCAACGGCAACGAGATTCCTCGGCTGACGCCTCGGAATGACAGGTGTGGAAGGAAATTAAACCGGCAGCAACTTCTCCGTGACCTGTTCCGGCAGTTCAGCCTCGAAGGCGTTCAGGAAGAAGCAAGTTTGGGCGTAATGGCCCATCAGCGCCGTCAGCTCCACCAGATACTGCGCGCCGAACTGCTCCAGCGCCTTGTCGAAAGCCACCTTGCTGATCTTGTGGTTCTTGAAGAACTCGTTGCAATAGTTGATGATCGATTCCTCGTCGGG
>JADFPD010000137.1 GCA_022562475.1 Chloroflexota bacterium
CCAGCACCGTGAGACCCTGGACGAACAGGGCCGTCATCATCACGGGCTTGGCGCCCACGCGCTCGGCCAAGATCGGGGCCATGAAACGGCCCACGATGCTGAAGATGGAGATGAGCGCCAGGATGAACGATGCCGCTGTCAGGCTGACTCCCTGGTCGATGGCCAAGGGAATGGAGTAGATCAATACGATTCCATGGCCGGCGCAGCCCAGACCGTGAATCGTGGGCAGGTTCCAGAATGCCCTGGTCCGGCGCATGGCTTTATTGAAAACCTTCAACCGCAACCGGTCGATCTCTTTGCCACGGATGATCTCCGGTGGGTCGTCGGCCCGCGCTCCGAAGGCCGTGACTCCGGCATCGGCGGGTGTGGAACGGTAGAAGAAGGTCAAGATGACCAGCAGGCCACCGCCGAACAGGCCGATGTAGGTGAAGGTGGCTTGCCAACCGACTGTGTTCAGGAGATTGGCGACGGCGGGCGCGACTGCGGCGGCGCCGATTCCGCCCGAGGCCCAAAGAAGTCCGGTGGCCAGGCCGAGCCGGTGTTTGAACCAGCCATTGACCGAAGCCAATAAGGGCACCATGGCCAATGATTGAGTGACCGACAGCATCACTCCGAAGTACAGAAAGAACTGCCAAAGATGGGTTACGGTGCCGATCAAGATCATGCTGGATGCGTAGAGGACGCCGCAGGCGAACATCATGGGGCGGGCGCCGTAGCGGTCGCCCAGCATGCCGGTGATCGGGGCCGCCAGAGCCCCGAAGAGGTAGTAGGCGGCCAGGGCGGCCCCGATCAGTCCCATGTTCCAGCCGAATCCGCCGTCGGGGTCGTTCAATGGCGCGACCATGATTCCAGCCGCCATGCTGATGGACTGGCCGACGATCTGGGCCATCGCAAGAATCGCTAGGATTATCCAGGCCCGGTGAATCCCCTTTGGGGAGCGGGTGGCTGCGGGGGTTGGGGTAGTGGTGACCGCCATGGTAGTGGTTTAACTCGAGGGGACCGGCCGGACCGCGCGGCGGGTCCGGTCTCCCATCGTCCTTATCTGTTTATCGCGGTGACTGGCTCCGGCCTAATGCAGAGGGCAAGCCCTCAAGAATGCGCTGCCCCACCAGGTGTCTCGGGCAGTCTCTTCACCGCCCAAGCGGCCGATCTGATATGGTCCCGTGCCGTTCTCCTGGATGTTATTCCCGCTCAGGGTTGGCGTGGTGCCCGGCAGGCCGAAGGCCAGGGTCCGTTGGCCAACGTCGGCTGACACGGCCCACGCCCCAAAGAATATGATCAGGGCGATGACCACGGTCAGCACCACCGAGAACGTGAGGGGGACCGGTATGCGTCTTGAAGTGGTCAAGCTGTCATCTATTTCCCATTATAGGATTCGCCCAGGTCTAGACCCGGACCTCAACCTCAACTGGAAAGACCATGTTGTTGCCGTAACCCCGGCCGTCCCAGGGATTCGGGAACTCCATTGGCTGGGTGTCGCCCAGCACGTTGGTCGCGCGGCACATGATGGTGTATTTGCCTGCAGCGGCCGGTTTCCAGTTGTGCTCCCACCGGTACCACGAGTAGGCCTCCCGGTCGTGGAGCTTTTCCACCGGGTCCCAGGTCTGGCCCCCATCGGTGCTGATCTCCACTTCTTCGATATCCTCTTCGCCGGACCAAGCCGCGCCGGCCAGGGTGTAACCGCTTGCTGGGATGATCTCTCCGGGGACCGGGTTGGTGATGATGGATTTCACCCGAAGCTTGGTGTAATAGCGGTACGGCTCCGGACTGCCGGGCTCGTTCATGGTCATGTACCGCTCGGTCATATAGAATCCTTTGAACTCGTGGTCCAGCACGTGGATGCCCACCAGCCATTTGACCGAGTTCATGCCGTACCAACCCGAGACCATTAGACGCAGCGGATAGCCGTGTTCCTTGGGCAGAGGCTCACCGTTCATCTCGTAAGCCAAGATCGTGTCTTCGTGGAGGGCTTTGGCCATGGGCAAGCTGCGTTCGTAGGTGACTTCAGCGGGGTCGCTCACCACTTCGTCGGGACCGTGGTCGGCGCCTTCAAACATCACCTCAACCGCCGAGTCCTTGACTCCAGCCAACTCCAAAACGTCCTTGAGGGAGACCCCAGCCCACTCGGCGTTGCCCATGATTCCGTGGCCCTTGATCTGCTCCATGACGGAGCTGATGCGCAGGGCCTTGGTGTAGTAATCGGGCACCGGACTGTTGCCGCAGCACTCGAAGGTCACCTGGAAGCGCTTCTGGGGCAATTTCTTGAGGTCTTCAAATGAAAGGGAGACGGTCCGCTCAACCTCCCCGTCTATCTTCAACTGGAAGGTATCGATGTCGATCTCAGGACTTTCCGCCCAGTGATTGCGGATGTAGTACAACTCGTTGGGGACGATGTTCTCTTGCAATGCCTGCGGAGGCGTGGCCCAAGTTCGAAGGCCGGCGTTCGTCGGAATGATCTGCGGTTCTGCTTTAGTGCCGATCTGTGGCAGGGCCATTTGGGCTACTCCTCAAGGTGCTCCGGTAATTTTATTCCAGGTGGTCGGTCTCCAAGTCTGCTGCTGGGTACGTGATCAACAGCAGCGCCGGTGTCCAGAGATGGTGTATCAGCTTGTGAGGCACGCCCGGCGGGGCCAACAGAGTGGTGCCCGCCCGGACCGTCCGGACCTCGTCGCCCAGGATGACTTGAATGGCGCCGGACATCACCTGGATCGAAACATCCACCGGGTGGGTGTGCAATCGCCCTTCATAGCCGGGGGAGATCTCAACTTCCTTCACGGTCAATGATACCGCACCCAGGTCTTTAGATACCAGATACCGTTCCCGCACCCGCTCCATCGTAGGAGCCAGACGGACATTGGCGTGGTCGATTATTGGCATGGGTTACTCCACGATTACCGGGTAGCCTTTTATTGAAAGCGGTGTTGATTACTCGACGGTTACCGGATAACCAACGATGGCGCTGAAGTTTTTGCGCATGTTGTTGTAGCGGGGCTCGCGGGACTGAACGCGGCCAACTTCGTCGGTGGCGCGGGACATGATGTTGTATTCGCCGGGCTTGTCCGCGTCCCATCTATAGGACCAACGCACCCACATGAACCGGTCACGGGGGGCTTCGATGTGGGCGGAGTGCCAGGTTTCTCCGCCGTCAACGCTGACATCGACCTCGGAGATGGCGCCTTCGCCGCTCCAAGCCAAGCCTCGGACCATGTGTACGCCCTTGGTCATCTTGTCGGTGTCGTCGTTGGGCTGGGTCACGATGGACTTGACCCCCAAGGTTGTGATGAGCTCTTTGTTGGGATCGTCGGCCGAATTGGCGTAATAGTAAAACTCGTAGTGATACCAGCAGTCCGGCATGTGGTCCAAGATCTCAAGATCGGTGATCCATTTCACCGACCAGTTGCCGGACCAGCCGGGCACCAGCAGACGGACGGGCGCGCCGTGGAGGTGCTCCAAGAGCGTTCCGTTCTGGGCCCAGGCCAAGATGGTGTCGGGATGTAGGGCTTTCTGCATGGGCAGGCCCTTGTCGTAATAGAAGGGCTTGGTGCCTTCGGCGGCGGTGACGGGCACGCCCTCGTCATTGCCCACGGCCCGCACGTAGAGAGACTTGTCGTTGAGACCGGCGGCATTCAATACGGCGGCCAGGGGGACTCCGGTCCACTCGCAGGCGCTGAGGATCATGCACTCCTGAGTGCGGGAAGGCTTGGGGCCCTCGTCCTTGAAATACTCGAAGAACGTGGCGTCGCTGCCGGAACACTCCATGACCGTGCGGACGCTGCGCCCTGGGAAGCGCCGGAGTTGATCGAAATTCAGAGTGAGCGCGTTCTTGACCTGGCCGTGAATCTTTAATTCCCACTGGTCCGTCGCTACCACCGGCGGCACGTCAAAATGCTGCACGACGTAGTGCAGGTCCGTGGGTGTGATCAACCCTTCCAGGTCCATCACCGGGGTGCGGAAACGGACCGTCCGGCCTTCGTCGTCCATGAGGGTAACGGGGTTCAGGTCCTTGGTGGGCCAGCCATGCCAGTTGCCGGTTTTGTTGGCGTTGGCTGGGTCGGAGCCGATCGCCGCGTCCATCCTCAGAAAGTCGGGGACCACATCATCTTGTCGCGTCGCCATCAATACTCTCCTTAGACTAGGAATGTTGACTTGCTGTCTTTGCGTTCAGACCGCTGGAGCGGGTAAATCAGCGGCTTATCTCTCGCCCAGGGCGGTTTCCCGCCTCAGGTGATTCGCCGTTTCGCCGGATCCGCGTGACACGCCCAGGTAGTCGATGTCCGGGGATGGGCGCGCGATACCGGTAAAGCCCTGTTCCACCGGCAGGCCGGCCTGTTTCCAGGGCGGCGTAGATCTTTAACAGTTGTCCCACTTGGTTGTGCGAAATTTGGTGATCTTGCCGGTCTCGAGGTTAAAGCTGTTGCGCTCCATCCCCCGGAGGTCGTTGCCGTAAACGTGGATCTCCACTGTCGGCCGGTCAGTGTGGTTGTCCATCTGGTGGATCTCGTCTTCAACCGGAATCAGCAGGGTGATCTCACCGGGCTTGAAGGTGGCCGTCCGGTCCTTCTCCAGTTTGGCGTAGCCATCCACATCATGGTCGTCCACGCGGCGGTACCGGGTCTCGGTGATGGCATTTTCCAGGATTCCAATCATGCCCCAGGTACGGTGGTCATGGGGACCGACATGGTCGCCGGCGCCCCAGACAACCGCGGTGACCTGCAGGCCGCTTTCGCCTTGATAGAGCATGCGCGAGGCGTGGTTAGGGCGGGGTCCAGTTCCCAGAGGCGCCCGGAAATCCTTGGGTATGGAGTCGGGGTTGTTGATCAGCCGCTGAAGGCAAGCCGATCCTTTGTCGAATATCTGTTGGTTGCCGGGTTGGCTTTCCAGCAGGGCTTCCGTGTCGTGCGTGAAATCTTCCAGGGAATACTTGACGGTGGTCATAGTGCTCCTATGTCACGGGGCGTCCCACCTGGGCGTTCCAACGAAGGCCCCGGAGCCTGGGATTTAAATATACGAGCCTGGGGCCCCGGTAATTATCGTGAAGGGGGCAAAGGGTGTCAATAGGACTACAAACGGCCTCCGCCGGGCTTGTTACGCCGCGGAAATGCCAGGTGCTAGAATGGGACGGAATCTCAAGCGCCGCTGGCGCGAAACTAGGCTCGCTGATCTAAACACCCGATGCAAGAAGAGGAACACCAAGAACCAACGTTTCCCAGGCCCTGGTATTACCGGCCGGAGTTCATGATTCCGATGTTCATCTTGTGGCCTTCCGGAGCGCTTCTGGCCATTCGGTCACCATGGAACACCAACGTGATGTTCGGCGGCGTGGCCTGGGCGGTCATGATCGTCGGGGCGTTCGCCGGATTCAAATGGATCCAGGCTGGTTCGTACCAGCCTATAGCGACGTTCTACGTCCCCGGATTTCTGCTAACCATAATCACGCAGGTGCAATGGGCTGCCTACCGCAAGCGGATGACTAAGAAAGAAGAGCCGTCCGATCAAGAGACGGCCGAAGTGGCGGAGAGCGGCCCGCCGCGCCCCTCAGCCCGCAGACGCAGAAGGAACCCAAGGACCGGCCGCACTAGAAACTGACAACTGCCTTGGCATTGGCCAGCACAGCGCCCTCATGAGACTCCACCGTAACCCGGCACTCAACCGTCCGCCTCCCACCCTCCTCTGACTTGCCGGCCACCCGGCCGCACACGCTAATCGTGTCGCCGGGTAGGAACTCGGTCAAGCTCTCTATTTCGATGGTTGTTTCTTCGTGATTGACATTGTCCGGCGGAAAGGCTTTAAGCAGCAGTTCTCTAACGTACGCCGTCAGCTTGCCGGTGTCCACAGGGTCCTCTTGAGGACCTTCGGCGCCTTCTTGAACGGGCGGGCGGAACTCGAATTTGACCAGTATCGGCAGGTCGTCGCCCACCGATATGCTGGAGTATTCCGCGGTCTGGGCCCAGAGGGTGGGCATGGGACGCGCTCCCCTTGATAATCATTAACTCTGGAATGGACCCAGGCTATGATACACTGAATTTCGAGCCTGCCCGAAGCTATACGGATCTAATCTTATGGACTCGGGCCGAAAGATTGGGAGGAATATTTCCATGGCGGAAACTGAGGAACCATTCCGGAGAGGAATGGTGGTCATGGCCCACCCGGACGACGCCGAGTGGGGTTGCGCGGGGACGGTGGCCAAATGGTGTGCGGAGGGCTGGGAAGTGGTCTACGTTCTGTGCACCGATGGCAGCAAGGGCAGTTCTGACCCGGAGATGACTGCCGAAAAGCTGGTGAAGATAAGAGAGAAAGAACAGCGGAACGCGGGCAAGGTCCTGGGAGTGAAAGACGTGGTCTTCCTGGGTTACCCCGATTCTTACCTGGAACCGACCCTGGAACTGCGCAGGGATATCGCCCGGGAGATTCGCCGCTACAAGCCCGACGTGGTGATCGTCGGTAGTCCGGCCCGGGATATCGAGAGGGGATATTACGTAGCGCATCCGGACCATTTGGCGGCCGGCGAGGCCGCGTTGTCGGCGGTCTTTCCGACTGCCCGAGACCGAATGACCTTTCCTGAATTGCTGGAAGAAGGACTGGAACCCCATAGCGTGCGGGAAGTCTGGGTGGCCGGCGGCGGCGACAACTCGGACCAATTCGTCGATGTCGAAGCCTACTTGGACACGGCGGTGAAAGCCCTTAAGTGCCACAAATCCCAGGTTGACAAAGAGCACGCCGGCGACTGGTTCCGCCAAGGCCGGATGAGCACCGGCCAAAAAGTGGGCATGGCCTACGCCGAGGGATTCAAGCGCATACCGTTCGGGTAGGCGGCACAAGCCAGGCCCCTCGTCAATCCGGCGAAAGCCGGAATCCAGGAAAGTCGCATCTATATCGATCATAATTAACCCGACGCCTATCGGTCCAGGGATGTCTCACCGCGTTACGGTGTTGGCCGGAATGACCGTGTGAAGGGAATTCCGACCCCAAAGGTGTGGGCGGCAAGAGCATCGTCGACGCCGGTCAGGGCGGGTTGGAAACCCGTGCCTACGGTGTCCAACGTAGACTGAACACAAAATGCCCGAGAAAAAAAGGCGGGGTCTCTAAATGAGATCCCGCCTTTTGATTGCCCGGCCGAAGTGGCCCTTAGGAGGGTTTGTGGGCTACGACTTTGTAGCCGGCAGTGTTGGTCGGAGGCCGCTCGGGGTGGCTCTCCAGGTAATCTGCTTGCTCGCTGGTGAACTCGATGTCCGTGAAGCCGGCGCGGACCAGCCGGTCGCGGTAGACATCCACGTGCTCCGCGCCCGCCGTGCAAGAAACCCAGTCCTCGGGAGAGGAGACGCTGGGGCCTTCGGTCGTCAGCGCCATGACATCGGACAGGTGGATCCGGCCGCCGGGCGACAGCACCCGGAAGCTCTCGGTGAACACGGCGTCCTTGTCCGGGGAGAGGCACACCACGCAGTTGGAGATGATCACGTCGATGCTGGAGTCGGGGATGGGCATCTTCTCCATCTCG